>NZ_LMFL01000017.1:0-100278 GCF_001426805.1 Brevundimonas sp. Root1423 | reverse complement strand
GGTCCCCGTAACGCGAAAGCAGGGGGCCACATATCGGTTCCGGGCTAGCCGCCCGCGCTCCGCGACCTCCCCGTCCCTTTCCGGCGGAAACGCCGGCGAGCGCTTCAGCCTGCCCGGTCTTTGAAAATGGCAATGGATTCCGTGCATCCCGGCGAAAGCCGGGACCCCGTTCTTTCGCGGCGCACGCTGCATGGGACGGGCGGACGAAGATCACCGGAGCCGCCGGATCACCCAAAGCACTGGGTCCCGGCTTTGGCGGGGATGAGCGGATGGGAAGGCCGCACCCTCCCTCAAGCGGGAGGGAGAACCTCGCTCCGGTCTTTGAAACCTAGAGCCCCGCCGCCCAGTCCGTGGCCCGGACGAGGCTGTCGACGATGCCGGGCTCGGTCGAGGCGTGGCCGGCGTCCTTGACGATGTCCAGCTTCGCTTCCGGCCAGGCCCGGTGCAGGGCCCAGGCGCTGGCGATCGGCGTCACCACGTCGAACCGTCCCTGGGCGATCCAGCAGGGGATGTGCCTGATCCGGCCGATGTTCTTCAGCAGCCAGCCTTCCTCGGGGAAGAAGCCGCCGTTCATGAAGTACCAGCATTCGATGCGGGCGAAGGCGACCGCGAACTCGGGCTCGGCGAACTTGTCCGGACGCGCGTCCGGGCCCTCGACGCTGACGGTCTCGCCTTCCCAGCTGGACCAGGCGATGGCGCAGCGCTCGCGCTCCGCCTTGTCGTCGCCGGTCAGCCGCTTGTAGTAGGCGCCCATCAGATCGTGGCGCTCGTCCTCGGGGATGGGGGCCAGGAATCGCTCCCAGGCGTCGGGGAAGATGTTGGAGGCCCCGTCCTGGTAGAACCAGTGCAGTTCCGGCCTGGTCAGCAGGAAGATGCCGCGCAGCAGCAGCGCCTCGGCGCGCTCGGGATGGGTGATGGCGTAGGCCATCGACAGCGTCGATCCCCAGCTGCCGCCGAACACCACCCATTTGTCGACGCCCAGCAGCTCGCGCAGGCGCTCGATGTCCTCGATCAGCGTCCAGGTCGTATTCTCTTCCAGCGAGGCGTTGGGCCGGCTCCGGCCGCAGCCGCGCTGGTCGAACAGGACGATGCGGTATTTCGCGGGATCGAAATAGCGCCGCATCCCCGGATTGACCGCGCCGCCCGGGCCGCCGTGCAGGACGACGACCGGCAGGCCCTGGGGATTGCCGCATTCCTCATAATAGATCTCGTGCACGCCGCCGGTCGGCATGTAGCCGGTGGCGTAGGGCTCGATCTCGGGGAACAGTTCACGGCGGGACGTTTCGGGCGCAGGGAAAGCCATACGATAATCGGATCTCTGTTCGCGCCGTTCAGGCGGTGACGGTTTGTGACCGCAATGCGGTAACGGCGAGTAAAAGCCAAGCCGCGATCATCAGAACGCCGCCGATCGGGGCGACCGCTCCCATGACAGGCAGGCTCAGAAGGGCGACGGCCGACAGGGCGAGGCAGAACACCAGTCCGCCCGCCGCCGCCAGCCAGCCGGCCGCGGCCACGAGACGCGAACCGGACGGCCAGATGGCGCAGACCAGGGCCAGCACGGCGTGGACCAGCTGATAGTGGCCGCCGGTCGTCAGCAGGGTCTTGATCTGCGGCCCGGCGCCATGGGCGGCGAACGCGCCGATGGCCACGGCCATCGCTCCGTTCACGGCGGCGAAGACCGCCAGGCTGCGCATCACTTTCATGACGGAACGCTAGCCGACAGAATCCTGCGAGTCTGCTATTGCGCGCTCCATGACCGCCGCCCAGCGCCTGGCTTTGCAGTATGTGTTGCTCTTCGGCGCCACCGGGGTCAGCCTTCCGTTTGCAGGCTTATGGTTAAGCTCGCGGGGGTTGAGCGGCGCGCAGATCGGGACCCTGCTGGCCGTCCCCATGCTGGCCAGAATCATCACCGGCCCGTTGCTGGCGGTCTGGGCCGACGGCTTCCGACTCCGGCGCACCCCCATCGCCCTGCTGGGCGTGGTCATGACGCTCGGCTACGGCGCCGCCGGCCTCGTGGACGGCTATCTCGCCTGGGCGGCCTGCTGGTTCGTCGGCGCCACCGCCATGGGGATTCTGGTGCCCCTGACCGACGTGCTGAACCTGCGTCTGGCCGGCCGGCTGGGCTACACCTTCGCCTTGCCCCGGGCCTTCGGCTCCGCGGCCTTCGTCGCCGCCAACATGGTCATGGGCGCGATGCTGCTGACCCTGCCGGCCGACGCGATCATCGTCTGGCTGGTCGTCGCCTCCCTCGGCCTGGCCGTGGTCGCGGTCCTGGCCCTGCCGCCCGAGCCGGCGGCCGATGGGGCGCCCTTGCGCGGCCGCGAACGGTTCCGCGGCCTCGGCCGGCTGGTGAAGGACCCGACCTTCATGACCGCCATCTTCGCCATCGGCGCGGTCCAGGCGGCGCACGCCTACCAGTACGGCTTCTCCGCCATCCTGTGGAAGGCCGAGGGGATCAGCGAGGCCGTCACCGGCCAGCTCTGGGCCTTCGGCGTCGTGGCCGAGATCGCCCTGATGTGGCTGTTCGAACCCTGGCGCCGCCGCGCGGGCGTCGATCCCTGGATCATGCTCGTCGTCGGCGCGGCCGCCGCCGTGGTCCGCTGGAGCGCCATGGCCTTCGCCCCGCCGCTGTGGCTGCTGTGGCCCCTGCAGGGGCTGCACGCCCTGACCTTCGCGGCCACCTTTCTCGCGGGAATCCAGATCGTCGAGCAGCTGGCCCCGCGCGACAGCCAGACCGCGGGGCAGATGCTCAGTTCGGTGCTGTCGGCCGGGGTCCTGATCGGTCTGGCCACGGCCGCGTCAGGCGCCCTCTACGACCGGTACGGGGCAGGCGGCTACTGGGCGATGGCGGCGATGGCGGCCGCCGGCCTGCTGGCCGCGCTCCCGCTGCGAGGTCAGCTGGCGCGCGAGCGGGGCAGGGGCGACAGGTGACGCGCCATCGCCTCGGCCGCGGCCTTCACCGCACGCTGAACCTCGGCGTCGGAGGCGTTTTCGGGCGCTCGAAGCAGCCCTACGGCCGGCGTGTCCAGCCCTTCCGGCAGGGCCGAGAGCACCCGGTACAGCAGATAGCTGCCCGCATCGTCCTCGGCGTCCGAGCTGGTCTCGACCCGCAGCCCCGCCTCGTTGAGCGCGCCGACGATGTCCGCCGCCGGCGCCGTCGCCCTTGCGACGGCGGGACCGACGCTCGTGAGGCGCCGCACGCCGTCCAGTGAACGGTTCTCGGCCCGGATCTGCAATCTGAAGGCGGCGCTGCGGCGCGTGCGCCCCACCAGCAACACGGCCCGGCAGTGCCGGTCGTCAAGATGCGTGGCCAGGGTTTCGGCCAGGACGTCGGGCTCTCCGCCCGGGACAGCGACCGTTCGAACCCCGGAGGGGCTCCAGGGTCGGCCGGACAGGTCCTCGACGGGGTCCCAGCCGGTGTCATCGGCGTCATATGCGCAGATCACGATCGCGGGGCGATGATCGGGCGGCGTCTCGTCGGCTATGTCGGGCATGGACCCTGCTTACGCGTGACAGATGCGTGACAGCGCGAACGGTGTCGCCATCCCGTGGCCCCCGTCAAGACGAAATCGCCTTCGGGACCGGTCTCGCATGCCCGTTCCCGTGTCAGGCGAGATCGCCGATGGCGGCGTCCAGCAACATATAGGCCCGGCCGCCGTCGGAGGTCAGGCGGGCCTGGATGCCGGCCGCGTCGCCCGCGTCGGCTCTCGCCGTCAGATCGCGGGCGAAGGCCCGGACGTAGGCCTCCGCGTCTCCGCGCAGATCCGGATCGGTCAGGACCCGGCGGGAGACGCTGCGCACCGCGGCGGGCGCCACGCGGCGGACGATCTGGCGCGCGCGGTCCGGATCCCGCTGGGCCACAGCCTGCGCGGCCTCCTCGATGCGGGACCGGGGCAGGAGGGCGTTGGGATCGACGCCCATGCGCCGGATGGCGGCGATGACGCGGTCCTCCAGTCCGGCGATGTCGGCGACCGGCATGACCGGCGTATCGAGGTCCAGCGGCGCCTCGCCGGGGCCGTCGTCGACGAGGTCGCTCCAGCCCAGACGGTCTTCCGTCGATGTCGCCGGCGGCGCCGAACCCGGCATCGGCTCCAGTTTCAGCCGCCCGCGCAGGCCGAAACCGCGCGATTCCTCCCCCTTGGCGGGGCGCTCGCGCGGGGCTTCCGGTTCGACCGGGGGCGAAACCGGCGCGGGTTCACGGCGGCGGATGGCCGGCGTGTCGCCCGACACCACCCCCATAAGCCGGACGGCCTCGGTCAGCATGTCGTAGTTGCGGCGCACCCGCTCCTGGAAGCCGGAGTCCAGCGCCTCGGTGTCGGCGGCGGCCTTCTGGGAGGCCGCGGAAAGGGCCGCCAGGCCGTCTTCCACCGACGTTCGCACGGCGTCGATCCGCTTCTGCGCCTCTTCCGGCAGGCGGGCGGCGCGTTCGTCCAGATCGCCTATGGTCTCGCCGATCCGGGCGAGGGCCGCATTCATGCGTTCGAGCGTGGATTCCAGCTGCTCCAGCGCCCGTTCGCCGGCCTCGTCGACCAGTCCGCCGGTCTCCACCACGATCTTGCGCGCGCTGTCGACGCGGGCGTCGGCCGCCTGATCGGCCTTTTGCGCCGCTTCGAACAGGGCTTCGCCGAGCCGGTCCGCCCGCATGCTGGCCTGTTCAGCCGCCTCGGCGGCGGCGGCGCGGGATTCCTCGGCTGTGGCCTGCAGCGCCGACAGCGCCAGGCGGGTTTCCTCGACGAGCGCGTCGCGCGCCTCGGCGGCCAAGGCCTCGAACCGGTCCAGCGCCAGCTTGGTGGCCGCGTCGAACCCATCGGCCTCGCGCTGGGACATCTCGACCAGGGCGCGGAATTGATCGGTCGCGGCCTCGACCAGATCCCTGATCGTTTCGGCCGTGCGGGTCGAGGTCTCGCCCAGTTCGCCGGCGGCCGTGCGGCTGGCCGAAAGCTGTTCGGTCAGCTGGGCCCGCTGGCTTTCGACCTGTGCGGAGAAGTCCTCCTGATCGGTGCGCAGGGCATAGGCGGCGGTGACCAGCGCCGCACGTTGCTGGCCCAGGCCTTCCTCGACGGACTGGATCTGTTCAGCGACGCCGGAACCGGCGTTCTCGAGGCGCAGGGTCTGCCGGGCCAGATCGTCGGCGGCCACGCGCGCGGCGTCCTGGGCCTCGCCCGCGGCGGCGGCCAAATCCGCGGCCCGGGCCGCCAGAGCGGCCTCGGCTTCGCGGAGCTGGGTCTGGGCCAGGTCCGAGGCGTCGACCACCATGCGCGACTGGCGCTCGACGGCGTCGATCACGCCGGCAGCCTGGGAGTCCAGCTGGACGCCCAGCGCCGCCATCTGGGTGCGTTCGCCGCCCAGCTGTTCCGTCAGCCTGCGTGCGGTGCGGCCGGCGACCTCGGCGGCCTCGTTGAGACGAGTGGTTTCCTGCGACAGGGCTTCGCGCAACAGGGCCATATCGTTGCGGGCCCGCTCGGCCGCGAGCGACGCCTGATCAATGTCGTTGCGCAGGGACTGAAGGACCTCGCCGGTCTGCTGCGCCGCCAGGGCGGTCGGAGCGACGAGGGCCTCGGACAATTCGCGGGCGCGGCGGGTTTCGACGGCCAGGCCGGCGCCCTGGCGGACGGCGTGGGCCAGCATGATCGCCATACCGGCCGGGGCCAGGGCGATCAGCGCATAGACCGCCAACCGCAACGGCTCCAGCTCCACGGCGCCCGAACCGAACTCGTACATGAACCAGGCCGCGACGCCGCCGATCCACAGGGCCGAGGCGACGCCGGCGACCAGATAGGCGTGCCGGCCCGACGGCGCGGCGGTTTCGCGCCGGCGCACCGATGTCGGCACAGGGGCGGGGTCGCGGGCGACCGGCGGCGCGTCGGCGGACACCGCCAGCTCGAGCGCACCGGCCGGCCAGGGGTCCGCGCGAGCCGCCTCGACGGCCGCTCGCTCCTCGGCACGGCGCTGCTCCTCGGCCAGCCGGCGTTTGCGGCGCTCGGACATCGGACGGTCGGCGACGGGCTCGGCCGGCGGCTGATCCGCCGCGGGCGCGGAGTCGGCGATCCCGGCCTCCGGATCCGGTTCGGTCAGGTTCAGCGGGGGCCGTTGGCGGGGTGGCTTCATGGTGCGGCGATCTCGTCACGGAGCGGCGTCGGCGACCGACGCGCGATAGGACGCAACGACCCTAACGAGTCAATCGCGGCGCGCAAAGGCGACGACCAACGAATCCGGCGAAGTCCACGTCGCGGATCAGCAGTCCCGCTTGCGATCGGAGGAAGCGGAGAAGATCGCGGCCGAGGCCGCGTCGTCACAGTCGCGGACACGATGGATTTCACGCTGGGATTTTTGCGGCGTGTCGAGGTCGAGACCGAACTGCGACAGGGCAGCGGCGGCCAGAATGGCGACGAATCCCGCGATAAACTCGATCAGCGCCTGCATCGCCGATCTCCCTGTCCCGACTGCGGCAAATCTTATGCACCCAAAACCGCGTTCGGACAATCGGGGGCGACATGAACAAAGCGTCACCATTGACCATCCGCATCAAGCCATGGAACGGAAAGGGCCGGTGCGCGTCCTGTAAAGCTTGAGGCGACCAGCGCCCGCCACGTGAATGGGCCAGACCGCGCCATGACCGACTTCAAGGACGACAGCCGCAGTTTGCTGAAACCCGGCCACAACTGCTGGCGGGCGGAGACGGCGGACCGTTTCGCCGTGCTGATGGAGAACGCCGCCTATTTCGAAGCCCTGCGCTCGGCCTTGGCCAAGGCGCGGCGGTCCATCGTCATCCTTGGCTGGCAGTTCGACCCGCGCACCCGGCTGGACCCCGAGAGTCCCCACAACGATCACCAGGCCCAGATCGGCCATCAGCTGCGCATGCTGGTGAAATCGAATCCGGACCTCGATGTCCGACTGCTGATCTGGAAGTCGCCCCTCCTGATCGCGGCGTCCCAGGGATTCTATCCGCACAGGGCGCAGGGCTGGTTCCGCAAGCGGATGGTCGAATTCCGGCTCGACCAGCCGGGTCCCATCGGCGCCTGTCATCATCAGAAGGCCGTCATCATCGACGACGCCGTGGCCTTCTGCGGTGGGGGAGACATATCGACCGATCGCTGGGACTCGGAAGAGCATCTGGACGGGGATCCGCGACGCTGCCAGCCGTCGGGGGAAATCCCGTCGCCGCGCCACGAGGTCATGGCGGTTATGGACGGCGCCGCGGCGCGGGCCCTCGGGGATCTCGCGCGCGAGCGATGGTTCCGCTCGACCTGGGAGCGGACAGTGTCCGACAAGGTCGACACCGACCCCTGGCCCGACGGCGTCGAGCCGGACATGCGGAACGTGCCGGTGGCCATCGCGCGCACCGAGCCGGCCACGGGCGGGCGCGCCGAGGTGCGCGAGAACGAGGCGCTGCACCTCGACGCCATCCGCGGCGCGAGGAAGCTGATCTATCTTGAGAACCAGTATTTCACCTCGCCCGTCATCGCGACGGCCCTGGCCGAACGCCTGGCGGAGGAGGACGGGCCGGAAATCGTGCTGGTGTCGACAGGCAGCAGCCCCAGCTGGTTCGACCGCATCACCATGGACACCGCGCGGTCGGAAATTCTTTTCCGGCTGGAGCAGGCGGACCGGCACAACCGCTTCTTCGCCTTCACGCCCTACACCAAGGGCGGCGAGCGGATCATCGTTCACGCCAAGGTGTCGATCTATGACGATGCGGTCCTGCGCGTCGGCTCGACGAATCTGAACAACCGCTCCTTTGGCTTCGACACTGAATGCGACGTCGCGGCCGAGCCCGTGGACCAGGCCGGACGCGACGCCATCCGCGCCTTCCGCCACCGTACGATCGGTCACTGGATCGGCATCAAGGCGGCCGAGTTCGCGGCGGCCGAGGCGACAGCCGGAACGGTGGGCCAGGCCATTCAACGGTTCGACACGGGGCGGATGCACACCCTGGGCGCCGAGCCGCCGTCTCGCGCGGAACGGATCATCGCCGAGTTCCAGCTCGGCGATCCGACCTCGACCCGCGACGCCTTCAGGCCCTGGAAGCGCCGGACGCGGTCGCACCGGACCCTGCCGGCGCCCGGGCAGTCCTGATCTCGAAGTCGATGATCAGCGGCAGGTGGTCGGACGCCATCCGCGCCAGAGGCGAGAACGGCGCCTTGACGCCGGTGACCACGACTTCGGGGCTGGTGAAGCAGTGGTCGATGCGGATGGCCGGGAAGCTGGACGGGAAGGTCTTGACCGAAGGCCGCAGCCCGAGGCTGCGCTGGCAGTCCGCGAGTTTCGAGGCCAGCGCCTGATAGGGGCGGGTCACCGAGGTGGCGTTGAAATCGCCGGTCAGCAGGGTGGGGCCGGTGCAGTCCGGATGGCCCAGCCAGTCTCCACCGATCAGGGCGGCGGCCTGGAGCCTTTGCTCACGGGGAACCAGCCCCAGATGGGTGTTGATGACGTTCAGGGTGGCGCCGTCGATATCGATCGCCGCCCACAGCGCGCCGCGGGGCTCCAGGCCGGGAACGCCGCGGATGGTCGGCAGCGGACCTGACTTCATCAGCCGCTCGGGTCGGGCGGTGAGGATGGCGTCGCCGTACTGCTCGGCTTCCACGCGCATGGCGGCGTGGAAGTGGAAAGTCATGGCCAGCTGGTCGGCGATCGACTGGGCCTGATCGACGAAACCGGTTCGCGCCCGCCCGACGTCCAGTTCCTGCAGGCAGACGATGTCGGGCTCATGCTCGGCTATGACGCCCGCGACCCGCCCGACGTCCAGCCGTCGGTCAACGCCGACGCAACGGTGCACATTGTAGGTCAGCAGGCGGGGCATTGAATCGGAACGGTCCAGCGGGGGTGATGGCGGCCAGCCAATACCACGGGGGGAATGCGACACCACAGCGGCGGTGTGTCGGAGTCAGATCACGACCAGCTTGTCCTCGACCTCGTTCGGATCACGCGGTTTCGGCGGGAAGTGTTCGGCCAGCACGGCGCCGCACAGGGCGATGGCGTCGACGAACCCGCCGGCAGGGTCGCCGCGTCGCAGCCCCCTGACCAGACTCTCGACCGCATCCGCCCAGACCGCCTGGTCAACCTTGCCGTGGATTCCCTCGTCGGCGACGACCTCGACCTGATGATCGCCAAGGGCGGCGAAGATCAGCACCCCGGTCCGGGCCTCGGTTACATGAAGACCGTGAGCGAGGAACTGCTGCAGCGCCGCCTTGCGCACGCGCGCCTGCCGTATGCTTCGGGGCGTGACGCTCCGCGCTACGGCGGGGATGGAGGTGAGCAGGAAGACCACAAGGAAGACGACAGCCTGGATGAGGGCGTAGGCCCCCAGGGCCAGGCCCACGGTCACGTCGCTGGAGGCCAGGTGCGCCGCCTCCCAGCCGCTGCCCAGGCCGGGCACCCAGGCGGGTTCGAAGCCGAACGGAATCAGGCCCAGCGGCAGGATCAGGGCCGCCGCCGCCGCCCATCCCAGGGAGATGTCGCGGTAGGACGACACTCTCCGCGCCATGACACAGAAGATCTCGCCGGAGGTGCGGGCTTCGGCAAGGCGGATGGCCTCGGCGATGCGGTCGTGCACGTCCGGGGTCAGTTTGATCACCATCCGCCTGAAGCGCCCCCGCCGCCGAAACTGCCGCCGCCGCCGCCAAATCCCCCGCCGCCGCCACCGCCGCCGAAGCCGCCGCCTCCGCCGCGACCGCTGTTGCGCAAGGCTTCCGACGCGGCCCAGATCAGCACGGGGCCGACGCCGCTTCCGCGTCGCGGGCGTCCCCGGCCGGCGCCGCCCATCATCCGCAGCAGCAGCATCACGAAGATCAGGGTGATGATGACGGCGATGCCGATCGGAGGCTTTGATTTCGGGCGTTCGGCCGCCGCGGCGCGGGCTTGGGCCTCCGCCGGGTCGAGCCGCAGCTGCTGGTCGATCGCGTCCACGCCCTGTTCGATGCCGCGCTCGTAAAAGCCTTCCTTGAACGAGGGCAGGATCTCGTTCTGGATGATGAGGGCAGACACGGCGTCGGTCAGAACCCCTTCGAGGCCGTAGCCGACCTCGATTCGCACCTTGCGCTCCCGGGGCGCGACGATCAGCAGGACGCCGTTGTTCTTGTCCGCCTGCCCGATGCGCCAGGCCCGGCCCAGTTGGTATCCGTAGTCCTCGATCTCATAGCCCTGAAGATCCGGCACGGTGACAACGACCAGCTGATCGGTGGTGTCGCGCTCCAGCGCGGCCAGCTTTTCGGCCAGCGCCTGCTCCTTCGCATCCGAGATCAGGTCGCCGTTGTCGACGACCCGGCCGCTGAGGGGCGGAAACGTCGGGCCGGTCTGGGCCAGCGCCGGAGCCGCGACCAGCCAGACGGCGGCCAGCAGGACCGTCAGGAAGGCGGCGGCCCGGCTGATCGACATCGCCGGAAGTATGCGGCTCACTGGGCCGTCGGCGCTGCGGGCGGCGCGGCGCCGGGAGCGACGGCGGGCGCCGCGCCGCCCGGCCGAGCGGACGGGTTCAGGGCGTCGAAATTGACGTTGGGCGCGGTCTGGGCGGTCTCGGTGGCCGTGAACAGCTGCATCGGCTCGGACCCCCCATGGATGGTCTTGGCCCAGATCACCGTCGGGAAGGTCCGCAGGCTTGTGTTGTAGTCGCGAACGGCCTCGTTGTAGTCACGCCGCGACACCGCGATGCGATTTTCCGTGCCTTCAAGCTGCGACTGGAGGGCGATGAAATTCTGGTTCGACTTGATCTCCGGATAGCGCTCCACGACCAGCAGCAACCGGGACAACGCCTGCGAAAGCTGGCCCTGCGCCGCCTGATAGCGCTGGAAGGCGGCGGGGTCGCTGAGCGTTTCGGGCGTGACCGTCACGCCGGTGGCCGCGGCGCGGGCCTCGATCACCTGGGTCAGGGTGGTGCGTTCGGCGATCGCGGCGCCCTGGACCGTGGCCACCAGATTGGGAACCAGGTCGGCGCGGCGCTGGTACTGCGACTGGACGTCGGCCCAGCGCGCCTTGGCGGCTTCTTCCTTGGTCGGAATGGCGTTGATGCCGCAGCCCGCGGCCGCGGGGGCCAGGACCACGACGGCGGCGAGGGCCGAAACACGAGGCGAAAACCGGATCATCGACATCTCCTGACAGATCAGATTCCGACTATCGGGGTTGAGCGGCGGCGGTTCAAGCGTCCAGCGGTTCCGGCGCGACACCCGCCGCCCGGCACGCCGCCGTATAGGTGTTGGCCAGCAGGCAGGCGATGGTCATGGGGCCGACGCCGCCGGGAACCGGCGTGATCCGACCCGCGACCATCCGGGCCTCCTCGAAGGCGACGTCGCCGACCACACGGGTCTTGCCCTCGGCCGCCTTCACCGGATCCCGCGACGGCACGCGATTGATGCCGACGTCGATGACCGTGGCGCCAAGCCTGATCCAGTCCCCCCGCACCATCTCGGCCCGGCCCACGGCCGCGACCAGGATGTCGGCGGTCCGGCACAGCGCGGGCAGATCGCGGGTGCGCGAATGGGCGACCGTCACCGTGCAGCTCTCGCCCAGAAGCAACTGCGCCATCGGCTTGCCGACGATGTTGGAGCGGCCGACGATGACGGCGTTCAGGCCCGACAGGTCGCCCAGCTCGGCCTTCAGCAGCATCAGGCATCCCAGCGGCGTGCAGGGAACCAGCCCCGGCAAGCCGACCGCCAGCCGGCCCGCATTGACGACATGGAAGCCGTCCACGTCCTTGTCCGGGTCGATGGCGCCCAGCACCGCGGCCGTATCGATGTGACCGGGCAGGGGCAGCTGCACCAGGATGCCGTGGATGCCGGCGTCACCGTTCAGGTCGGCGATAAGGGCCAGCAGGTCCGCCTGGGTCGTCGCCTCGGACAGGCGGTGGGTGTCCGATCGGAGGCCGGCGCGCAGCGTCGTCTCGCCCTTGTTGCGGACGTAAATCTGGCTGGCGGGGTCCTCGCCGACGATGACGACGGCCAATCCCGGCGTGACGCCATGCGCCTGTTGAAGCCGGGCGGAGGCGGCGGCGACGCGGTCGACCAGGCCGGCGGCGAAAGCCTTGCCGTCGATCAGGGTCGCGGGGGCGGGATCGACCGTCATGGCTTTCGGTTCCGGTTATGGGGAAGGCGCGCCCGCCGCGATTTACAGATGGCGCGGTTCGGCGTCTATGATCGCGGGCTGCAACCGGGGGACTTTCATGCGCCGTTACACCATCCTGACCGCCGTCAGCGTGCTTACCCTGTTGATCGCGGCGCCGGCTCTGGCGCAGACGGCGGTCCAGCTCCCGGTGGGCCGCACCATCGACGGGCAGATCGCCGAAGGCGACGCGACCGGTCCGGACGACGCCTTCCGCTACGACAGCTATGCCCTCAGCGCCCGCGCGGGCCAGCGGCTGGAGGCGGTGATGCGCTCCGCCGCGTTCGACGCCTACCTGGAGGTCTATGGCCCGGGCGAAGCCGCGGAACCGCTCTTCTCCGACGACGACGGGCTGGGCGAAGGCACCGATTCGCGGCTCCGTTTCACCGCGGATCGCGACGGCGTTTATGTGCTTAGGGCCAGGACGCTGTCGGGGCTCGAAGGCGGGGCCTACACCCTCGCCCTGACCGAACGGCCGCAGGCGCGGCCGGCGCCGCGCCCTGCCCGCATCCGCGTCGGGCAGAGCCTGCAGGGCCGTCTGGCGGCCGCCGATCCCGAAAGTGATGACGGCGGAAACTATGACGCCTTCGTCGTCCGCGCCCGTTCTGGCGAACGATTCGCGATCGACCTGACGGCCGAGGACTTCGACCCGGTATTGCGCGTCGGCCGGATGGAGGGAGCCGTCTTCACCGAACTCGCCATGAACGATGATGGCCCGGACACCGGACTGAACTCAAGGCTCGTCTTCACGGCGCCCCGGGCCGGCGAATACGTCATCAGGGCGACGGCGCTGAACGGCGCGGGCGAGGGCGCCTACACCCTCGCCGTGGCCCAGGGACCCGAGCCCGCACCCGCCCAGGCCATCGAGATCGGGGCCACTGTTCAGGGCGAGCTGGCGGCTGGCGATGGCAAGAGCGAGTCCGGCCGGTTCGCCGACGCCTACCGGTTCTCGGGCCGCGAAGGCCAGCGGGTTCGCATCGACATGAGCTCGTCGGATTTCGACACTTATCTTCAGCTGTTCGACGACAGCCGGGTCAGTCTGGCTGAGGATGATGACGGCGCCGCCGAAGGGACGGATTCGCGCCTCACCTTCACCCTGCCGCGCACCGGCGCCTACATCGTCGAGGCCCGCGCCTTTTCGGAAGACACCGGCGGCTATGTGTTGACGATCGCCGAGATCGAGCCCGAACGCCCGCCGGAGGCCCTGACATTCGGCTCGACCCTGCAGGGCGAAATCGCTGAAACCGATTCGACGGACAGCGAGGACCGTGGTTTCGACGCCTATTCCCTGACCGGTCAGGCCGGACAGCGGATTCAGGCCATCATGCGTTCAGGCGATTTCGACACCTTCCTGCAGATCGGCCGGGCCGGGGCGGAGTTCGAGGCGCTGGCGTCGGACGATGACGGCCTGGGGGAAGGGACGGACTCGCGACTGAACTACAGTCTGCCGGAAGCCGGCGACTATGTGCTGCGCGCCCTGCCGTTGGGATCAGATGGCAAGGGCCTGTATTCGCTGCAGCTGATCGACCGCGGACCCCAGCCGCAGCCGGGCAGCCTGCTGGTCGGCGCGACGGCGCGCGGAACACTGACCGAGGCGGACGCGACAGCCGAGGACAACAGCTATTACGATGCCTATCGCGTCACCCTGAAGGAGGACGAGAAGCTGCTGATCACCATGGTTTCCAACGAGGTCGACAGCTTCGTGGTGGTCGGCCGCGAAAAGGAAGACGGGACGTTCGAGAGCCTGGGGTCGGACGATGACAGCCTGTCGGACACCCACGCCAAGCTCGAATGGACCGCGCCGGCCGACGGGGTCTATGAGGTCCGGGCGGGGACCTTCCAGCAGGGTCAGACGGGCGCCTATGCGCTGAACGTCGAGAAGCAGCCATAGCGGTTGGCCCGGCGGCGGGACGTGCTAGACCCGAGGCATGGCGCGGCCGGCTGACGATTTCGACCTGATCCTCGTCGGCGGCGGTCTGGCCGCGAGCCTGATCGCCTGGCGGCTGGCGCTGGACCGGCCGGACGTCCGGGTCGCCGTCGTCGAGCGCGACGCGCGGCTGGGCGGGCGGCACACCTGGTCCTTCTTCGACAGCGACCTGCCCGAGGCGGATCGCGCATGGCTGGCTCCGGCCGTCGCCCATCGCTGGCCCGCGGGGCACGAGGTCTACTTCCCCGGCCGCAGTCGCACCCTGTCCACGCCCTACAACAGCCTGACGTCGGAAGCCCTGGATGCGGTAGTCGCCCCGCGTCTGGGCGACCGGCTCATCGTTGGCGAGGCGGCTTCAGTGGATCGGGAAGGCGTTATCCTGGCGGACGGTCGCCGGCTGTCGGGACATGGTGTGATCGATGCGCGAGGTCCGCGGCCGACGGCCCATCTCGACCTGGGCTGGCAGGTCTTCCTCGGCCGCACCCTACGGCTGACGCAACCGCACGGCCTGATCCGGCCCACCATCATGGACGCCACGGTCACCCAGACCGGCGGCTATCGTTTCGTCTATCTCCTGCCGTTCGATGCGCGGACGGTCATGGTCGAAGACACCAGTTATGCCGATGATCCGACGCTGGACCGGGCATCTCTCGGCGCGCGCATCAGCGCCTATGTCCGCTCCCGCGGCTGGGTCGTCGAGGCGGTGGCCGGAGAGGAAGAGGGCGTGCTTCCCATCGCCCTGGACGGCGACATCGACGCCTTCTGGGCCGAGGGCCCGCCCGTCGCCCGCGCCGGCCTGAGGGCCGCCCTGTTCCATCCGGTGACGGGTTATTCCTTGCCCGACGCGGTGGGCCTGGCCCGCGAGATCGCCGGAGCAGCCGATTTGGGGTCGGATTCGCTGCGGGCGCTGACCGAGGCGCGCTCGAAGCGGCTGTGGCGTGAGCGGGGCTTCTACCGCCTGCTGAACCGCATGCTGTTCCGGGCGGCCGAACCGCGTCAGCGCTGGCGGGTGTTCCAGCGCTTTTACGGTCTCCCGGAAGGCGTGGTGCGGCGCTTCTACGCAGGCGGCAGCACCCCGCTCGACAGGGCTCGCATTCTCGCGGGAAAACCGCCCGTGCCGGTCGCGGCGGCCCTGCGGCAGTGGCGTGAAACCGGACAGGGATCATCAGCGTGAGAGATCGGGCGGCGAAACGGGCGGCGGTTATCGGCGCGGGATTCGGCGGTCTTGCCCTGGCCATCCGGTTGCAGCGGGCCGGCGTGAAGACGACGCTGGTCGAGAAGCGCGACAAGCCGGGTGGCCGCGCCTACGTCTGGAACGATCAGGGCTTCGTCTTCGACGCCGGGCCGACGGTGATCACGGATCCCGGCTGCCTGGAAGAGCTGTTCGAGGGCACGGGCAGCAAGCTGTCCGACTATGTCGAGCTTCTGCCGGTCGATCCCTTCTACCGCCTGCTGTGGGAGGACGGACGCAGCTTCGACTACGCCAACGATCAGGCCGTGCTGGACGCCGAGATCGCGAAATTCCATCCGGCCGATGTCGAGGGCTACCGGCGCTTCCACGCCTATTCGGAAGAGCTGTACCAGGAGGGCTACGTCAAGCTGGGCGCGGTGCCGTTCCAGAGCTTCTGGTCGATGATCAGGGCGGCCCCCGAACTGGCCCGGCTGGAAAGCTGGAACAGCGTCCACGCGATGGTGGCGCGGTACATCAAGGACCCGCAACTGCGACAGGCGTTCAGCTTCCACACCCTGCTGGTTGGCGGCGATCCGTTCAAGACGAGCTCGGTCTACGCCCTGATCCACGCGCTCGAGCGGCGCGGCGGGGTGTGGTTCGCCAGGAGCGGCACGGGGGCCCTGATCGCCGGGCTGGCGCGGTTCTTCACGGATCTGGGCGGCGACCTGAGACTGAACGCGCCGGTGGACGCGATCAACATGGCCGACGGACGGACGACGGGCGTGACGCTGGAAGGCGGAGAAGTCATCCCGGCGGACATGGTCGGCTCCAACGCGGACGTGGTCCATACCTACGAGCGGCTGCTGGGCCATACGGCGCGCGGCAAGGCCAAGGCGAAATCACTGAAGGCCAAACGGTTCTCCATGTCGCTGTTCGTCTGCCATTTCGGACTGAAGACGCCGCAGCCTCAATTGGCGCACCATTCGATCTGTTTCGGCCCGCGTTACCGCGACCTGATCGGTGAAATCTTCAAGGGGCCGAAGCTGCCCGATGATTTCTCGCTCTATCTGCACAGTCCGTGCGCCACGGACCCCGGCATGGCGCCGGCCGGATGTTCGACCCACTACGTGCTGTCGCCCGTGCCGCATCTTGGGGCCGCCGATATCGACTGGGCGGTCGAGGGGCCGCGATATGGCGACAGGATCCTCGACTATCTCGAGGCCCGGTACATCCCGAACCTCAGGCGCGATCTGGTCACCAGCCGCATCTTCACGCCGGCGGACTTCAAGGGCGAGCTGAACGCCCATCTGGGCAGCGCCTTCTCGCTGGAGCCGATCCTGACCCAGAGCGCCTGGTTCCGGACCCACAACCGCGACGACCGCATTCCGAACCTGTATGTCGTCGGGGCCGGGACCCATCCCGGCGCGGGCATCCCCGGCGTCGTCGGCTCGGCCAAGGCGACGGCGGGGCTGATGCTGGAGCAGGAAAGCTGATGGCCACGGCCGACGCCATTCTGGAAGCTTCGCGGGCGTCGATCGTCAAGGGCTCGAAGAGCTTCCGCTCGGCGTCGCGGCTGTTCGATCCGGAGGTGCGGGAGGACGCCTGGCTGCTGTACGCCTGGTGCCGGGCCTGCGACGACGCCATCGACGGGCAGGATCACGGACACGGGCACGAGGACATCACGCCGGAGGAGCAGCGGCGCCGGCTGGAAGGCCTTTACGACCAGACCCGCCGGGCCCTGGCGGGAGAACCGATGGCGGATCCGACCTTCGCCGCCTTCCAGCGCGTGGCCCGCCGCCACCATCTGCCCGAACGCTGGCCGCTGGATCTGATCGACGGCTTCGCCATGGATGTGGACCATCGCCAGTACCGGACCGTCGACGACGTCATGGGCTATTGCTGGCATGTGGCGGGGGTCGTCGGGGTGATGATGGCCCGCGTCATGGGCGCGTCGGATCCCGAGGTGCTGCGCCGGGCCCAGGATCTGGGGCTGGCCTTCCAGCTGACCAACATCGCCCGGGACGTGGTCGAGGACGCGGAGAACGGGCGGGTCTATCTGCCGGCCGACTGGCTGGTCGAGGCGGGGCTGGAGCCGACCGCGGAGGCCGTGGCCGATCCGGCCAACCGGGCCAGGGTCCATGCCGTCACGACCCGGCTGCTGAAGCTGGCCGAACCCTACTACGACAGCGCCCGCGACGGTCTGCGGGGGCTGCCGTTTCGGTCGTCGATGGCGATCGCGGCGGCGCGGGGGGTTTATCGCGAGATCGGTCGCAAGGTGCGCCGGCGCGGGCCGGGCGTCTGGGGCCAGCGGGTGGTGGTGCGCAAGCCGATGAAGCTGTGGCTGTTCGGGCGAGGCTTTCTGATCGCCATCTGGACCCAGGTGTTGGACAAGGGCCGCGTCCCGCCGGCCCGCCCGGCCCTGTGGACCCGGGTCTAGCCCCGGCGATCGGCGCGCAGCCGCTTCAGCTCGGAATGCAGGGCTTGGGGATCCGGCGCCAGCAGGAAACCGAAGGAGACCGCCCCGCCCCGGCTCATCACCGCGTGGTGCAGCCGATGGGCCTGGATCAGGCGGCGCAGATAGCCGTGGCGCGGCACCCAGCGGAAGGGCCAGCGCTGGTGCACCAGGCCGTCGTGGAACAGGGCGTAGGCCGCGCCGTACAGGGTCACGCCCGTGGCCACGGCGTAGACCAGCCACGAGCCGGTCCACCAGCCGAGGCTGAACAGGCTGATTCCGGCGATGGAGCCGACCACGGCGTAGAGGTCGTTGGCCTCGAACGTTCCCGTTCGGGGTTCGTGATGGCTGCGATGCCAGACCCAGCCCCAGCCGTGCATCACATAGCGGTGCGACCACCAGGCGACGCCCTCCATCAGGGCGAAGACGCCGAGCGCGACGGCGATGAAGGCGGCGGGGATCATGGCGGGAGGATAGGCCGCGCCGCGGGGCGTTCCAACCGGGACGCGACGCCGCTAGGGTCGCAGGGAGAGTGGAGTGACCGTTTGACCGACATCACCGCCCGCAAGGACCAGCATCTGGACGTCATCCTGTCGGGCCGGGCGCGGCACGGGCTGGACAGCGGCTTCGCCGACATCCGCTTCGTGCATGAAGCCTTGCCCGACCTGGATCACGGCAAGATCGATCTGGGCGTCGACTTTCTGGGCCGGCGGCTGAAGGCGCCGCTGCTGATCAGCTCGATGACCGGCGGGCCGGCGCGGGCCGAGGCGATCAACGCCCGGCTGGCCGAGGCGGCGCAGCAGCTGGGCATCGCCCTGGCCGTCGGCTCGCAGCGCGCGGCGCTGGAGAGCGGCGGGGCGCCCGGGCTGGACATGGCCCTCAGGCTCAAGGCGCCCGACACGCCCATCCTTGCCAATATCGGCGCGGCCCAGCTGACGCGCGGCTTCGGCGTCGATGAGGCGCGGCGGGTGCTGGACATGATCGCCGCCGACGCCCTGATCGTGCATCTGAACCCGCTGCAGGAAGCCTGCCAGCCCGAGGGCGACCGCGACTGGTGGGGCGTCGGGGCGGCGCTGGAGGCCCTGGTCAAGGCGCTGGACGCGCCGGTGGTGGTCAAGGAGACCGGGGCGGGCCTGTCGGCGGCGACGGCGCGGCGGCTGCTGGCCATGGGCGTGGCGGCGGTCGATGTGGCCGGAGCCGGAGGCTCGAACTGGGCCACGGTCGAGGGCGAGCGGTCCGAGGGCGAGGCGGACAAGGCCCACGCCGCCGCCTTCGCCGACTGGGGCGTTCCCACGGCGCGTGCCATCGCCGAGGTCCGTGCGGCCTGCCCGAAGGCCCTGATCATCGGCTCGGGCGGGATCCGCGACGGGGTCGAGGCGGCCAAGGCCATCCGGCTGGGCGCCGACATGGTCGGTCAGGCGGCGGGCGTGCTGGCGGCCGCGACGGTCTCGACCGAGGCGGTGGTCGAGCATTTCCAGACCGTGATCCGGCAGATGCGCACCGTCTGCTTTTGCACCGGCTCGGCCAATCTGACCGCCCTGCGCAAGGCGCCGCTGCAGGACTGAACCAGGGGGCGAGAGTCCCGCAATCCCCGCAAAAAATTCTGCGAAAATCTGCAGTCGCAGCTGAACCTGCGGGCGGGACGGAAACCGGGCCTTACGCGGCGGCGCGGCGTGTGTTGGAGATATCAAAGACCCCGCCCGGCGGGCGTTACAGCCATAGAGCATGCGGCTGCGCCAGAATTGGTCGCAGGGTCGTCCCGGGACGATCGGTCCCGTTTCCGAAGGGGCGGAAGTAGCGGACTCAAGGGGCGAGAGTAGCGGGTCGGGAGGGGCGAGAGTCTTCATCGCACGCGCCTGCTTTCGTCATCCCCCGGTCTCGCTACGCTCGCCGGCGGATGACGAAAGGAAGGGTGGGCTAGGCCGACGGCAGGAGATCGCCCGCGAACACCCGGTAGCGGCCCGCCCGGACGCCGTCCGTGGCCCGGGCGATGTCCGGCGCGAAATAGTGGTCGGAGCCGTAGGCGGCGGCCGCCTCGCGCACGATCGCCCAGACCTTTTCCAGATCGGGCGACGACGTCAGCGGGCGGTGGAATTCGAGACCCTGGGCGGCGGCCAGCAGTTCGATGCCGACCACGGCCGCGGTGTTCTCGGCCATGTCGAGCAGGCGGCGGGCGCCGTGGGTCGCCATTGAGACGTGGTCCTCCTGGTTGGCCGAGGTCGGGACCGTGTCGATGCTGCACGGATGGGCCACCATCCGGTTCTCGGCCACGAGGGCGGCGGCGGTGACCTGGGCGATCATGAAGCCGGAGTTCAGGCCGCTCTCCTTGACGAGAAAGGCGGGCAGTTCGCTCATCTTGGGATCGACCAGGATCGAGGTCCGGCGTTCCGAGATGTTGCCGATCTCGCACAGGGCCATGGCGATCATGTCGGCGGCGAAGGCGACCGGTTCGGCGTGGAAATTGCCGCCCGAGATGACGTCGCCGTCGTCGATGAAGACCAGCGGGTTGTCGGTGACGGCGTTGGCCTCGCTCTCGAGCGTGGCGGCGGCGTTGCGCAGCACGTCGAGCACGGCGCCCATGACCTGGGGCTGGCAGCGCAGGGAATAGGGATCCTGCACCTTGGCGCAGTCGTGGCGGTGGCTGTCGCGGATGGCCGAACCGGCCATCAGGGCGCGCAAGGCGCCGGCGACGGCGATCTGGCCGGGTTGGCCGCGCAGGGCGTGGATGCGGGCGTCGAACGGGGCGTCCGAGCCCTTGAGCGCGTCGACCGACAGGGCCCCGGCGGCGATCCCCGCGGCGAAGGCGGCCTCGGTCGCGAACAGGCCGGCGAGGGCGAGGGCGGTGGAGCACTGGGTGCCGTTGAGCAGGGCGAGGCCTTCCTTGGGACCGAGCACCAGCGGCTTGAGGCCGACGCGGGCGAGGGCGGCTTCGGCGTCGAGGGTTTCGCCGTCATGGCGGGCCTCGCCGACGCCGATCAGGACGCAGGACATATGGGCCAGGGGCGCGAGGTCGCCCGAGGCGCCGACCGAGCCCTTGGAGGGAATGCAGGGCAGGACGTCGGCGTTGACCAGGGCGATCAGGGCCTCGAGCGTCTCGCGGCGGATGCCCGAGGCGCCCTTCGACAGGCTGGCGATCTTCAGCACCATCAGCAGGCGGACGACGTTGTCCGGCAGCAGGGCGCCGACGCCGCAGGCGTGGCTGAGGACGAGGTTCTTCTGCAGCGTCTCCAGATCTTCCGTGGCGATGGAGGTGTTGGCCAGCAGGCCGAAACCGGTGTTGATGCCGTAGACCGTGCGGCCCTCGGCGAGGATGGCGGCGACGACGGCGGCGCCGCGCTCGACGGCGGTCCAGGCGGCGGGGGCGAGTTCGACGGTGCAGGGGGCGTCGAGGACAGCGCGCAGCTGGGCGAGGGTGAGCGGCGCGGAGCCGATGGTCAGGGTGGTCATGATCAGGCCTTCAGGCTCGGCAGGTTCAGGCCGTGTTCGCGGGCGGCGTCGCGGGCGATCTCATATCCGGCGTCCGCATGGCGCATGACGCCGGTGGCGGGGTCGTTCCAGAGGACGCGTTCGAGGCGTTTCGCGGCCTCGGGGGTGCCGTCGGCGACGATGACCACGCCCGAATGCTGGGAGTAGCCCATGCCCACGCCGCCGCCGTGGTGCAGCGAAACCCAGCTGGCGCCCGAGGCCGTGTTGAGCAGGGCGTTCAGCAGGGGCCAGTCGGACACGGCGTCCGATCCGTCAATCATTGATTCCGTCTCGCGGTTCGGACTGGCGACCGAGCCGGAGTCGAGGTGGTCGCGGCCGATGACGATCGGGCCGCTGAGCTCGCCCGAGGCGACCATATCGTTGAACATCAGCCCCGCGCGGTGGCGGTCGCCCAGGCCGATCCAGCAGATGCGGGCCGGCAAACCCTGGAAGGCGATGCGCTCGCCCGCCATGTCGAGCCAGCGGTGCAGGCCGGCGTTGTCGGGGAACAGTTTTTTCATCGCCGCGTCGGTCTTGCGGATATCGTCCGGATCGCCGGTCAGGGCGGCCCAGCGGAAGGGGCCGACGCCGCGGCAGAACAGGGGGCGGATGTAGGCGGGGACGAAGCCGGGGAAGTCGAAGGCGTTGGTCACGCCCGCGTCGAAGGCGACCTGACGGATGTTGTTGCCGTAGTCGGTGACCGGGATGCCGGCGGCCTGGAAGTCGAGCATGGCCTGGACGTGGACGGCGCAGGACTGGCGCGCCGCGGCCTCGACGGCGGCGGGGTCGGAGACGCGTTTGTCCTCCCATTCGGCCACGGTCCAGCCCTGCGGCAGGTAGCCGTTGACGAGGTCGTGGGCGCTGGTCTGGTCGGTGACCAGATCAGGCCGAACGCCGCGTCGGACCAGTTCAGGCAGAACATCCGCAGCGTTGCCCAACAGGCCGACAGATATGGCTTTTCCATCCGCCCTGGCCGCGTCCAGCAGGGCCAGGGCCTCGTCCAGGGTCTCGGCCATGACGTCGAGGTAGCGGGTCCTGAGCCGCATCTCGATGCGGCTGCGCTGGCATTCGACGGCGAGGCACGACGCCCCCGCCATGGTCGCGGCCAGCGGCTGGGCGCCGCCCATGCCGCCGAGGCCGGCGGTCAGGATCCATTTCCCCGACCAGTCGCCGCCGTAGTGCTGGCGTCCGGCCTCCATGAAGGTCTCGTATGTGCCCTGAACGATGCCCTGGGTCCCGATGTAGATCCACGAGCCGGCCGTCATCTGGCCGTACATCATCAGGCCCTTGCGATCGAGCTCGTTGAAATGCTCCCAGGTCGCCCACTTCGGGACGAGGTTGGAGTTGGCGATCAGCACACGCGGGGCGTCGGCGTGGGTGCGGAAGACGCCGACGGGCTTGCCCGACTGGACCAGCAGGGTCTGGTCGGGCTCGAGATTGCGCAGCTCGGTGACGATGCGGTCGAACGACGGCCAGTCGCGCGCGGCCTTGCCGATGCCGCCGTAGACGACGAGGTCCTCGGGGCGCTCGGCCACCTCGGGATCGAGGTTGTTCATCAGCATGCGCAGGGCGGCCTCTGCGGCCCAGGTCCTGGCGGTCATCTCCAGGCCGCGGGGGCTGCGGATGACGCGGGTGTTCGTCTGTTGAGTCGTCATGGCGGCCTCTCTACGCTGCCACCCCATGACCTTGGAAGACTCAGACGCGCTGGGCTGGCGCAGCGTCGCCGACCTGATCGGCGATCACCCCGACGCCCCCGTCGCCCTGATCGGCGCCGGGCTGAACGAGCGCTCGCTGACGCCGGGGCGGTGCGACCTCGGGCCGAAGGCGTTTCGGGCCGTGCTGCCGCGGTTCTCGACCTATGACGTCGAGACCGGCGCGGAGCTGACGACGCGGGTTCATGACGCCGGCGACGTGGCGCTGAAGGGCGTGTCGCCGGCCGACGCCTTCGCCCCGGTGCGGGATGCGGCGGCGGCGCAGGCGGCGCGGGCGCTGACGGTTCTGGTCGGGGGCAACAACGCCATCACGCGGCCGGGCGTGCACGCGTTGGGGCTCGACCGGGTCGGGGTGCTGACGCTGGACGCCCATTTCGACCTGAGGGACACGGATCAGGGGCTGACCAACGGCAATCCGATCCAGGCGCTGCTGGAGGACGGGCTGGCGGGGGAGCGCATCAGCCAGGTCGGGCTGGCGCCCTTCGCCAACACCAGGCGGGCGCATGAGAAGGCGAAACGGGCCGGGATATCGGTGCGGACGGCGCGGGACTGCCGGGACGAGGGTCTGGCGACCGTCGTGGGGCAGGAACTGTGGCGGCTGTCGCAGCTGTGCGAGGTCATCTACGTCGATTTCGACATCGATGTGATCGATCGCAGCCAGTGGCCGGCGTCGCCGGGCGCGCGGCCGGGCGGGGTGTCGGCGCAGGACTTCCTCGACGCGACGCGGGTCATCGGGGCCCATCCGAACGTCCGGGCGGTCGATCTGACGGAATACGATCCGTCGCTGGAGATCGGCGACCTCGGCTCGCTGACGGCGGGGCGGTGGTTCTGCGAACTGCTGGCGGGGTTCGAGACGCGATGATCCGCGCGGACAGGCTCATCACCGACTGCCGCCTCGCCACCCTGGTCGAGGGCGGCGCGGCCTATGGGGCGATCGAGGACGGGGCGATCCTGATCCGCGACGGGCGCATCGCCTGGGTCGGGGCGCTGGCGGATCTGCCGGAACATACGGCGGAGGAGACGGACCGGCTGGGCGGGCGCTGGGTCACGCCGGGGCTGATCGACTGCCATACCCATCTGGTGTTCGGCGGCGACCGCTCGGGCGAGTTCGAACAGCGGCTCAAAGGCGCGACCTATGAGGAGATCGCGCGGGCCGGAGGCGGCATCGTCTCGACCATGGCGGCGACGCGGGCGGCGTCGGAGGATGAGCTCTACGCCAGCGCCGTGGGGCGGTTGGCGGGGCTGACGGCGACGGGCGTCACCACGGTCGAGATCAAGTCGGGCTACGGGCTGGATCGCGAGACCGAGCTGAAGATGCTGCGCGTGGCGCGGCGGATCGGGCGCGAGGCCGGGGTCAGGGTGCGGACCAGCTATCTGGGCCTGCACGCCGTGCCGCCGGAACACCGGGCGGACCGGGCCGCCTATGTCGACCTGGCCATCGACGACATCCTGCCGGCGGCCGACGCCGAGGGGCTGGTGGATGCGGTCGACGCCTATTGCGAGCCTATCGCCTTCACGGTGGAGGAGACGGCGCGGCTGTTCGACCGGGCGCGGGCGCTGGGGCTGCCGGTCAAGCTGCATGCCGACCAGCTGTCGGACGGCGGCGGGGCGGCTCTGGCGGGGCGGTACGGGGCGCTGTCGGCGGATCATGTGGAGCACACGACCGAGGCGGGGGTGCGGGCCATGGCCGAGGGCGGCGTGGTAGCGGTGCTGTTGCCGGGGGCCTATCTGATGCTGCGCGAGACGACGCCGCCGCCGATCGATCTGTTCCGGGCGCACGGGGTGCGGATGGCGGTGGCGACGGACTGCAATCCGGGCACCTCGCCGGTGGCCTCGATGACGGCGGCGATCACCCTGGCGTGCGTCCAATTCCGGCTGACGCCCGAGGAGGCGCTGGCGGGGGCGACGCGGCAGGCGGCGCGGGCCCTGGGGCTGGGCGAGGAGATCGGGACGCTGGAGGCGGGCAAGGCGGCCGATCTGGCGGTGTGGGACATCGGCCGGCCGGCCGAGCTGGCCTATTGGCTGGGCAAGCCGCTGCTGCACCGGACCTATGTCGCGGGGGCGCGGCGGTAGCGCCGAATCCCTCTATCCTCCGGGCAGGAGAGCGACATGAGCCGACGCCCGGACGCCATTGAATGCCTGCTGATCGGCGCCCTGGTCGCGACGACGGCGCTGCTCGGCCTGGCCACGATCCTGCTGACCACGACCCTGCCGGGCTGAACCCGCCGCTCAGGGCCGCCAGATCGCCTTGTCGGCCAGATCGGGCCGCGGCCGCTCCAGCGGCGCCTGCGCCAGCGTCCCCATGTGAATGAAGCCCGCCACCCTTTCGCCGCCGCCGACGTCGAGGACGTCCAGGGCCTGGGGATCGTAGCTGTACCAGTCGGTGATCCAGCTCGCGGCGTAGCCGAGAGCGTTGGCGGCGTGTTCCAGGTTCATGCAGACGGCGCCGGCCGACATCTGCTGTTCCCACTCCGGAACCTTGACGTTCGGGATCGGGGCGGACACGACCATGAGGGTGACCGGCGCCGCGGTCAGCTTGGCCAGGGCGGCGCGGGCCTGATCGGGCTGGGGCTGGAAGGCGGCCAGGGGCGTGAGCGCCTCGGCGAGGGACGCGCGGGTCTGGCGGCCGAGGACGACGAACCGCCACGGAAACAGCTTGCCGTGATCCGGGGTGCGGGCGCCGAGGGTCAGGATTTCCCTGATTTCGTCGGCGGACGGGCCGGGCTCGGTCAGGGCCTGGGCCGGGGCGGATCGCCGCGTCGCCAACCTGAGGCGCATCTCGTCCGAGGCCTTGGCGGGGGGGAGGGGATCGCCGAGGGCGAAACGCGGCAGGTCAGGGCGGGTCATGCGGATCACATGGCGTCGGCCGCGCGCGACGTCAAACGGCCGGGCGCCGTTGCGGGATCGGCGCACCCTCGCCATACGCACGCCATGACCGATTCCCGCACCGCCTTCGACGACGACCGCCCGCTGCCCGCCTGGGACGACGGAAGCGACCGGCCGCCGCCGTGGATCGACCATGGCTCCAGGGCCCTGTTCGAAAGCCCGTGGTTGCGATTGATGCAGCACGACGCGACCGCGCCGACCGGGCTGAAGGCGGACTATGCCGTCATGCGGCCGCGCAATCTGTCGGTCGGGGTGTTGCCGGTGCACGACGACGGCACGGTGACCCTGGTCGGGCAGCAGCGCTTCGCCCTGATGAACTGGTCGTGGGAAATGCCGGAGGGCGGCGCCCCGTTCGACGAGGACCCGATCGAGGGGGCCCGGCGCGAACTGATGGAGGAGGCCGGGCTGGAGGCGGCGCGCTGGATTCCCGCCTACAAGGCCGAGATGAGCAATTCGGTCACCGACGAACGCGCCATGGCGTGGATCGCCTGGCAGCTGACGCCGGTGCCGGTCGCGCCCGATCCGACCGAGATCATCCGCGTCGTCCGCGTGCCGTTCGGCGACCTGTTGCGCGAGATCGGCACAGGCGCGATCCGGGACATGTTCACCCTGGCGACGGCGCTCAGGGCCTACCATATGGCGCGGGAAGGCGAACTGCCGCCCGAACTGGCGAAGGCCATGCTGGCGAGCGTATGATGTCCGCCATGGAGACTCCGATGCCCAAGCTGGAAGTCGTGGCCGCACGCAGCGAACCCTGGGCGCTTCTGCGCGCCGCGGCCGAGGAAACGGTGCGCGCCGAGCCGCATCTGGCGTCGCAGCTGAACGCCGTGATCCTGTCGCACAGCGACCTCGCCTCGGCCTTGAGCTTCCAGATCGCGCGCAAGCTGGGCGACAGCGAACTGGGGCCCATGTCGGTGCGAGAAATCTGCCGCGACGCCTTCGAGGCGGACGCCGGGATCGTGGCTTCGGCGGAAGCCGATCTGCAGGCGGTGGCCGAGCGCGATCCGGCGATCAAGACGCTGTTGCAGCCGTTCCTCTACTTCAAGGGCTTCCAGGCGCTGCAGGCGCACCGGGTGGCGCACTGGCTGTGGGGGCAGGGCCGCGAGGCGCTGGCCTTCCACTTCCAGAGCCGGATTTCCGAACTGTTCCAGGTCGACATCCACCCGGCGGCGCGGATGGGCTCGGGCCTGTTCCTCGACCACGGCACCGGCATCGTCATCGGCGAGACGGCCGTGGTCGGCGACGAGGTGTCGATGCTGCACGCCGTGACCCTGGGCGGCACCGGCGCCGAGCGCGGCGACCGCCATCCGAAAATCGGCAAGGGCGTGCTGCTGGGAGCGGGCGCCAAGGTGCTGGGCAACATCACCGTCGGCGACTACGCCAAGGTCGCCTCGGGCTCGGTGGTGCTGAAGGACGTGCCGGCCGGATGCACGGTGGCGGGCGTGCCGGCGCGGCTGGTCAACTGCCCCACCGGGGCGACGCCGGCGCGGACCATGGACCATACCCTGGCCGACATCGTCTACGACTTCGTCATCTGAGGGTTTCCCTGCGGGGCGGGTTTCTCTAGGGTCCGCGGCTTCAAGAGTGATCCCCGAGGCCGACCATGAACACCGCCGACATGAAGCGCGTCGAGACGCACCTGAAGCGCACCTTCAACACGGGCGGGATCATCCTGAAGCCCCGCGGCAAGCCCAATGACTCCTGCGAGGTCTATGTCGGCGACGAGTTCATCGGCGTCGTCTTCGAGGACGAGGACGAGGCCGGCAGCTTCATGTTCGAGATGGCGATCCTGGCGGAAGACCTGCCGCAGGACTGAGTTTTTCCGACGCGCGACGCGCACGAAAAAGCGCCGGTGGATCGCTCCACCGGCGCTTCGTCGTTCAGGCGACGGCGGCTACTTCTTGCCGAAGATCGCGTCGAGCAGGCCGGACAGGAAGCCCTTGCTCTCGGGGGGCCTGGCGGCCGGCTTCGGAGCGGCGGCCGGAGCGGCGGCGGCAGGCTTCGGAGCAGGCGCAGCAGCAGCGGGTTTCGGAGCCGCAGCCGGGGCGACCGCCGGTTTCGCGGCGACGGGCTTCGGCGCAGCAGCCGATTTGGCGGCGGGCTTGGGCGCGGGCTTCACGGCCGGCCGGGCGGCGGCCTTCTTCACCGCAGGCTTCTTCGCGGCGGCAGGCTTCTTCACGGCAGCGGGTTTGGGCGCGGCGGCCTTGGCCGGAGCGACGGTTTTGGTCGCCGGTTTGGCGGCGGCTTTCGGCGCGGTCTTCTTCACGGCCGGTTTGACGGCGGCCTTGGCGGCGGGTTTCGCGGCGGCTTTCGGCGCRGCGCTCGACTTTGTCGCCGGTTTCGGCTTGGAAGCGGCAGCAGCTGCCTTCGGTTTGGCGGCCGTGCTCGACTTGGATGGTGCTTTAGCCATGAATTCCCCGACCCCTCGGTTCAGTTGGTTGATGCTGGCGGCGGAGCGCACGCCAGCGYGCGYCTCGAKTCGATATGATAGCGGTGTTTGAGAAATGTCCGAGTCCGCAGTTCAAATAATCGCACGCGGTCCYCGCGCGATCGCCGAAGCCGCCGCCGCRTCGCTGGATTCCGATCCGCTGCTGGAAGGCGCGACCTATTCGATTCTCGAGGAAGACGAGGACAAGGGCATCTGGCGGATCGACGAGGTCGTCCGCCAGTTCCAGAATGCCGTCGCTCTCGTCGGCCAGTTCCAGCTCGGACGCGGAACACAACACGCGTGTGCGGCGCCCAGCAGCGCCAGGGAGGCGGCGAGNATCGCCGAAGCCGCCGCCGCATCGCTGGATTCCGATCCGCTGCTGGAAGGCGCGACCTATTCGATTCTCGAGGAAGACGAGGACAAGGGCATCTGGCGCATCGACGCCTTTCCCAATGACGCCGACGACGCGCGGGGCATCGAGGCGCGGCTGAAGGCGCAGGACGGCCTGACCGTCGTGGTCGAGAAACTGGCCGACGCCGACTGGCTGGCCATGTCGCTGTCGGGCCTGCCGCCGGTGCGGGCCGGACGTTTCTTCGTCTACGGCGCCCACGATCAGGGCATCGTTCCGAAGAACACGGTGAACCTGAAGATCGACGCCGGCGCCGCCTTCGGCACCGGGCATCATGGCACCACGGTCGGCTGTCTGATGGCCTTCGACGAACTGCTGAAGAAGGAGCGGTTCGACCGGGTGCTGGACGTCGGCTGCGGCACGGGCGTGCTGGCCATCGCGGCGGCGAAGACCGGGTCGAAGGTCGCGGTCGGCACCGACATCGACCAGCCCTCGGTGCGCATCGCCAATGAGAATGCGAAATTGAATCAGGCCAACGCCCGCTTCGTCCACGCCTTCGGCCTGAACGACCGCAAGGTGCGCGGGCAGGGGCCCTATGACCTGGTCTTCGCAAACATCCTGGCCCCGCCGCTGGTTTCGCTGTCGCAGGAGATCAAGGAGGCGCTGAGCCTCGGCGGGGTGGCCATCCTGTCGGGCCTGCTGCGGACGCAGGAGCGGCGGGTGTCGGCGGCCTATCTGTCGCGTGGTTTCATCCTCGAACGACGCATCCATCGCGACGCCTGGAGCGCCCTGGTTCTGAGACGAGTGGGTTAACGGCGGAACGGAGGCGAAGCGCAGCCGTTCCGGCAGTTCATTGGAGGACTGCCCGTGACTCACTACGACCCGAACGATCCGAACCGCGTACCGCCCGTCGAAACGGTCTACACCGAGACGGTGACCACGGCCGCCCCGCTGCACACCGAAACCGTCGAGACCACGGTGGTCCGTGAGTCCAACAACACCGGCTGGTGGATCGCCGGCATCCTCGGCGGCCTCGTCATCCTCGCCGTGCTGTGGATTCTGTTCTCGCGGGGCGCGCAGCCGCAGACCGACGAGGCCCTGCTGCAGGCCCAGGCCGATGCCGCCGCCGCCCAGGCCCAGGCCGACTCGGCCCTGATCCAGGGCCAGGTCGCCGGCGCCCAGGCCAGCGTCGACATCGCCCGCGCCGACGCCGCCCGCTCGCAGGCCGAAGCCATCCGCGCCGCCAGTGAAGCCCGCGCCGCCGAGGCGCGCTCGTCCTCGCCGGTGATCATCGAGCGTCAGGTTCCGGCTCCGGCGCCGGCCAACGGCGGCGTCGCCGTGGTCACGCCGACCGCGCCGCAGAACTAGCCTTCCGCTTCTCCCTCCCCTTGTGGGGAGGGACGTCGGAGCGTAGCGCCGACAGGGTGGGGTACGTCACAACAGCGCACGACCGTGCGGCCGTTCCCCACCCGTCCGTCGCTTTCAGCGACCGCCACCCTCCCCAGAAGGGGAGGGAGAATGCTATGCGCATCCCATGCGCCAGTCCTTCGATGAAACCACCGATCCGTCCTTCGGGGCGAAGCATCTTCCCCGCGTCCGCGCCAAGATGGCCGAACAGGGCCTCGACGGCCTGCTGGTCCCGCATGAGGACGAGCACCAGAACGAATATCTGCCGGCCGCCAACGACCGCCTGGCCTGGCTGACCGGCTTCACCGGCTCGGCCGGCGCGGGCGTGGTCATGAAGGACCGGGCCGCCGTCTTCGCCGACGGGCGCTATACGGTTCAGGTGCGGGCCCAGGTGGATGCGGCCCAGTTCGAAATCCTCGATCTCGATGGCGGCGGCGTGGCCAGCTACCTCGAACGCGCGCCGAAGGGCTCTGTGATCGGCTACGATCCGCGGCTGCACAGTCCGGACGCGCTGGCGCGGCTGAAGCGGGCGGCGGCGAAGGCCGGGGCCGAACTGAAACCCGTCGACCCCAATCCGCTGGATCTGGCCTGGGCCGACGAGCGTCCGGGCCAGCCGAGCGCGCCCGTCGTGCCGCACGAGGATCGCTATTCCGGCGAGAGCAGCGCCTCCAAGCGCGCCCGCATCGGCGAGGCGGTGGCGAAGGCCGGAGCCGACGCCGCCGTGCTGACGGCGCCGGCGTCTCTGGCCTGGCTGTTCAACATCCGCGGCGGCGACGTGATCCGCACGCCCCTGCCGCTGGGACAGGCGGTGGTGAGGGCTGACGGGACGGCGTCGCTGTTTCTCGATCCGCGCAAGGTGACCAATGAACTGCCCGGCTGGCTGGGCGACGCGGTCATGCTGGAGGCGCCCGAGGCGCTGGAGGGTGCGCTGGACGCCTTGTCGGGCCGCAAGGTGCTGGTCGATCCGGGCCAGTCGCCGGCCTGGTATTTCGACCGGCTGGCGGCGGCGGGCGCCACCGTGGTGCGCGGCATGGACCCCTGCACCCTGCCGCGCGCGACCAAGAATCCGGTGGAGATCGAGGGGACGCGCCAGGCCCATATCCGCGACGGCGCGGCCCTGACCCGCTTCCTGCACTGGATCGATACGGTGGGGCAGGAGACCCTGCCCGACGAGCGCCAGGTGGCCGAGGCGCTGGAGGGATTCCGCGAGGCGACGGGCGCCCTGAAGGACCTGTCGTTCGACACCATCGCCGGGGCCGGGCCCAACGGCGCCCTGCCGCACTACAAGCCCGTGACCCGCACCCTGCGCCGGATGGAGAAGGGCAGTCTGCTGCTGGTGGACGGCGGCGGCCAGTATCTGGACGGCACCACGGACGTGACGCGCACGGTGGCCGTGGGCGAGCCGACCGACGACCAGCGGCGGATGTTCACCCTGGTGCTCAAGGGCCATATCGCCATGGCCGTGGTGCGCTTCCCCGCCGGGACGACGGGGCACCAGCTGGACGCCCTGGCGCGCCTTCCGATGTGGATGCAGGGCTTTGACTACGACCACGGCACCGGCCACGGGGTCGGCTCGTATCTGGGCGTCCACGAGGGGCCGCAGCGGATCGCCAAGGCGGTCAACACCCAGCCGCTGCTGACCGGCATGATCCTGTCCAACGAGCCCGGCTATTACCGCGAGGGTCACTGGGGCATCCGCATCGAGACGCTGCAGGTGGTCACGCCGCCGGAACCGATCGCCGGCGGCGAACGGCCGATGCACGGGTTCGAACAGCTCACCCTCGCGCCGCTGGACCGCAAGCTGATCGACGTCGCCCTGCTGACGCCGGACGAGCGCGCCTATGTCGACGCCTATCACGCGGAGGTGCTGACGAAGGTCGGGCCGTTGCTCGACGGGGCGGCGCTGGACTGGCTGAAGGCGCAGGCCGCGCCGCTCTGACCTTGCGAAACGACGGCGGGGCGCCGACCTGAGGCGCTGCACATCGAAGGAGCGCCCCATGAAAACCCGTCGCCTCGGCAAGGCCGGTCCCGAAGTTTCGGCCATCGGCCTGGGCTGCATGGGCATGGCCGCCTTCTACGGCCAGCCGTCCGACGAGGGGCAGGCGACGGCGGTGATCCACCGCGCGCTCGAGCTCGGCGTGACCTTCCTCGACACGGCCGAGATGTACGGCCCGCACACCAACGAGATCCAGGTCGGCAAGGCGCTGGCGGACCGGCGCGACCGCGCCTTCGTCGCCACCAAATTCGGCATCGGCTACAACGCCGAACGCACGGCCCTGACGGTCGACGGATCGCCCCGGAACGTGCGGCGTGCCATCGAGGGCAGCCTCAAGCGGCTGGGGATGGACCATGTCGACCTCTACTATCTGCACCGCGTCGACCCGACCGTACCGATCGAGGAGACGGTCGGGGCGATGGGCGAACTGGTGACCGAAGGGAAGGTGCGTTTCCTCGGCCTGTCGGAGGCCTCGCCCGAGACGCTGCGGCGGGGGCATGCGGAGCATCCGATCACCGCCCTGCAGACCGAATATTCGCTGTGGAGCCGCGAGCCCGAGGACGAACTGCTGGCGACCTGCGAGGAACTGGGCATCGGCTTCGTGCCNCGATCGAGGAGACGGTCGGGGCGATGGGCGAGCTGGTGAAGGAGGGGAAGGTCCGCTTCCTCGGCCTGTCCGAAGCCTCGCCCGCGACCCTGCGCAAGGGGCATGCGGAACACCCGATCACCGCCCTGCAGACCGAATATTCGCTGTGGAGCCGCGAGCCCGAGGACGAACTGCTGGCGACCTGCGAGGAACTGGGCATCGGCTTCGTGCCCTACAGTCCGCTGGGCCGGGGCTTCCTGTCGGGTGAGATCAARTCGGTCGATGACCTGGCCGAGGACGATTTCCGCCGCTCGAACCCCCGCTTCCAGGGCGAGAATTTCCAGAAGAACATCGACCTGGTGAAGGCCGTGGCGGCGATCGCGGCGGACAGGGGCGTGACGGCGGCGCAGCTGGCCCTGGCCTGGGTGCTGGCGCAGGGGGAGCATCTGGTCCCGATCCCCGGCACCCGGCGCATCCGGACTCTGGAAGAGAATGCGGCGGCGGGCGACCTTGTGCTGACCGCGGACGATCTGGCCCGGATCGAGGCGGTCTTCCCCAAGGGCGCGGCCTCGGGCCACCGTTACGCCGAGGCGGCGCGGGCGGCGCTGAACCGCTGATCGAGGCTCACCCGGTCCCGGCGCGACCCGCGCCGAGACTGGCGTGGGACGCGCCCGCCAGACCGGCCAACGCCAGATATTCGGGTCCCGCCAGGCCGTGGATGATCACCGACCGCGTGACGCTTTTGGCATTGGCCACGGCCCGGCCGGCCCAGGTCAGGAATTCCTGCTGGTCCAGCGGGTGGGCGCCGCTCTCGAAGGCGACCCCCTGGAGGCGCACGCCGCGCAGATCTTCCGGCGTGCGCCCCGGGGCGGCGCGCAGCTTGCCGACAACGATCAGGCAGAACGGCTTGATCAGCACCGCGGCGGCGGCGAGGGCGCTTCCCGGCACGCCCTCGATGTCGCAGATTTCGCAGACGAGGCCCTTCTCGACGCCCGCTGTGGCTTCCTGGAAGCGGGCGATCAGGGGGGCCCGCCCGCGCTGGCTGGCCAGGGTCGTGTAGGAGACGGGCAGAAAGAGGGTGGGTTGTTTGGCGTTGCCTTGCTCCGAGCGCAGGCGGCTGACGCCCCGGGCGATGGTGGCGAGATCGACCCGTTCGACATCGGCCGTGGTCAGGTTTCGAAGCTCCTGGACGCCCAGTTCTGCCCCGTCGGGAACGGACAGGACGCGCCGCGCGATGCGGAAGCCGATCTGGGTGACGCCCTTCAGTTCGAAGACGGGTTCCAGCGTGCACGAGACCCGCAGGGTCCGCCCGTCCGCGGCGACAAAGGGGTTCCAGGCGTCCGGCGGGGCCGCGGGCTCGAGCGGGGCGACACGGGGTTCGGTGCGGGCCGCCTCGAGGGCGTAGGCGGCGTCGATCTCGACCGCGAAAATCCGGCCGCCGCTGAGGCTGGTCACCTCCAGCACGTCCAGAGCCTCGGGGGCGGCGCCGCCCAGAAAATGCGCCAGCAGGTCGCGCAGATAGAGCATGCACGAGGCCTGGCCGCCGAACTTGCCCAGCTCCGGCTGGACCACGAGATAGTCGGTCGGCGAGACGCGCTGGAAGAAGCCTCCGCTTTCGAGGTGCTTGGCCAGGGACCGTTCGACGTGCTGATAGATCTGCTCGCGCCGACCCTCCCAACGGTCGCCGAGGCGGTCGGCGATCGCGTCCAACCCGATCAGATTGATCCGGCCCTCGTCGAGCATGCCCGACGCATGGAAGCGTTCGAGCAGGGACCCGAGGTCCTCGCTCGAAAAGCGCTCGACCGGCGGACGGACGTCCGGAGCAGGGTCGAGAGGAGCGTTTGCCATGACTCCGGTGAACGCCTTTGGGTTGACTATCGATCCGGCCGTCGCGCCGGAACACGTTTTTGTTGCATTCCCGTAGCCCGTCCGTCAGCCGATCAGGGCCAGCCATTCGTCCTCGGTCAGCACCGTGACGCCGTGCTTCAGCGCGTCGGCCATCTTGGAGCCGGCGCCGGGGCCGGCGACGAGGTAGTCGGTCTTCTTCGACACCGAGCCCGAGACCTTGGCCCCGAGGGATTCGGCGCGGGCCTTGGCCTCGTCGCGGGTGAAACGTTCGAGGGCGCCGGTGAAGACCACGGTCTTGCCGGCGACGGGGGTGTCGGATTTCGGCTTCTCCGCATCCTCGATCCGCGTCATCTCGGCCACGAGGGCGTCGACCATGGCGCGGTTGTGGGGCTCGCGGAAGAACAGGGCCAGGGCGCGGGCCGCGACCGGACCGACGCCCGAAACGCCCGCGATCTGGCCGAGGCCTTCAGACGGGCCTTCGTCGCGGGCCACGGCGGCCAGCCGCACCAGATCGGCCCAATCGTCGGCGAGGGTCGCGAGGCCGCGCCGGGCGGGGGCGGCGAGGCCGGGGAAGGCGAGGGCGATCTTCTGGTCGATCGGCGCCTCGGGCCAGGGATCGGCGGCGGGCGGCGCGGCCTCGGCCAGCGCAGCGACGACGCGCGGCGAGACGGCGTGGGCCTCGTTCAGACGGACCCAGTCCTCGCTGGGGATGCCCTCGGCGGCGGCGAGGCAGGCGGCCTCGAAGGCGGGCCAGGTCTCGAAGGCGCGGGCCAGGACGATGGAGGTCTGTTCGCCGATGTCGCGCACGCCGAGGCCATAGATGAAGCGGTCCAGGGCGATGGTGCGGCGCGCGTCGATGCCGGCGACGAGGTTGCGCACGCTGGTCTCGCCATAGCCGTCCTCGGCGCGCAGGGCGTCCAGCTTTTCGGCGTCGCGGGCGAGGCGGAAGATGTCGGCGGGCTGGTTGATCCAGCCGCGCTCGTGGAAGGCGATGATCTGCTTTTCTCCAAGACCTTCAATGTCGAAGGCGCGGCGGCTGCAGAAATGCTTGAGGTGTTCGATGCGCTGGAAGGGGCAGGCCAGTTCGCCGGTGCAGCGGCGGACGACGCTCTCGACGCCCGAGGCGTTGGTCTCCTTCACCAGCGCCGTCTTCAGCGGGCAGATGCAGATGTGGGGAAAGACCCACGGCTCGCCCCGGCCCGGCCGGTCGGGATCGACCACGCCGAGGATCTGGGGAATGACGTCGCCCGCCCGCTGCAGGGTGACGGTGTCGCCGAGGCGGACGTCCAGCCGGGCGATCTCGTCGGCGTTGTGCAGGGTGGCGTTGCGGACGACCACGCCGCCGACGGTGACCGGATGCAGCCGCGCCACCGGGGTGTGCGAGCCGGTCCTGCCGACCTGGATGTCGATGCCTTCCAGCACGGTGGTCGCCTGCTGGGCCGGGAATTTGTGGGCGATGGCCCAGCGCGGGGTGCGGGCCACGAAGCCGAGCCGGGCCTGCCAGTCCAGCCGGTCGACCTTGTAGACCACGCCGTCGATGTCATAGCCGAGGGTCGCCCGATCGCGTTGCAGCCCGTCGTACAGCGCCAGCAGGCCCGTCTCGTCCTCGACCCGGCGCGAGCGGTCGTTGACCTGGAATCCCCAGCCCGTCAGCGCCTCCAGGGCGCCCGCCTGGGTCGCCGCCAACGGCGCCGAGACCTCGCCCCAGGCGTAGGCGAAGAAGCGCAGCGGCCGTTTGGCGGTGATCGCCGGATCCTTCTGGCGCAGCGAACCGGCGGCGAAATTGCGCGGGTTGGCGTAGGTGCGCGCGCCCTCCGCCTCTGCGGCGGCGTTGAAGGCGTCGAACCCGTCGTTGGAGGCATAGACCTCGCCCCGGACCTCGATGATCTCGGGCCAGCCCTCGCCGGCCAGGGTCTGCGGGATGTCGGCGATGGTGCGCAGATTGGCGGTGACGTCCTCGCCCGTGCGCCCGTCGCCGCGCGTGGCCCCCGTGACCAGCACGCCGTTCTCGTAGCGGAGGTTGGCGGAGAGGCCGTCGATCTTGGGCTCGGCGACGAATGCCACCGGTTCGTCCGCCGGCAGTTTGAGGAAGCGGCGGATGCGGGCGACGAAGTCGGTCACCTCCTCCGGGGAGAAGGCATTGTCCAGCGACAGCATGGGCACGCCGTGGCGGACCGGCGCGAACTGGCTCGAGGCGGCCGCCCCGACCACCTGCGAGGGCGAGGCCGGCCCGGTCAGGTCGGGGAACCGGTCCTCGATCTCCAGCGCCCGGCGCTTGAGCGCGTCGTACTCGGCGTCTGAAATCTCGGGCGCGTCCTGGCGGTGATAGAGGGCGTCGTGGCGGGCCAGTTCGGCGGCCAGCCGGTCGAGTTCCTCGCGGGCGGCGGACTCGGTCAGCTGATCGACGGGAGTTTCGGACATACGCGGCTCGCCAGAAGGATTCTTGTGTCGTTCTAGCATCGCCGGCGCGGCTTTCGAGGCCCTGACGGTGCATCGACGGGTATGACAGGGAGTTAATCTGACACCCGCGCCGCCGACCGCTAGCGTCGCCCGTCCATCAGGAGTCGTCATGCGTCCCGCCCGCCTTCCCGCCCTGTCGCCGATCGCGGCGGCCCTGTTCCTGTCGGCCTGCGCCAGCGCGGCTCCGACGCCCGTCGTCGTGTCGCCCCCCGCTCCGTCGGCCATGCACGTCCGGCTGCTGGACGACGTGCGCATCCTGTCCGCCGACGACATGCAGGGCCGCGACACGGGCGCTCCGGGCGGCGAGAGGGCGCGCGCCTACATCGTCGGGCGGCTGGAGGCCCTGGGCGTGGCGCCGCCGCCGATGGGCCGGTTGCAGCCCTGGGAGATGCAGGGGCGCACCCGGGCGGGTCCGAAGACCTTCAACGGCGTCAACGTCATCGGCCTGATCCCGGGGACGCGGGTCACCGACCGCTACATCGTCGTCACCGCCCACTACGACCACGTCGGAACGAACGCCGAGGGCCAGGTCTTCAACGGCGCGGACGACAACGCCTCGGGCGTCGCCACCATGCTGGCCCTGGCGGCGGACCTGAAGCGCCGGGCTCCTGACCATAGCGTGCTGATCGTGGCCCTGGACGGCGAGGAGCACGGCCTGCTGGGGGCGAAACATTTCGTCGAGGCGCCGCCCGTGCCGCTGGCTTCCATCGCCATGAACCTGAATTTCGACATGACCGCCCGCGCCGAAACGGACGGCAAGCTGTGGGTCACCGGCACGTACCAGCACCCGAATTTCCGCCCGATCCTGGAAGCGGTGCCGGCCAACGGCGCCGTCGCCCTGGCCTTTGGCAAGGACACGCCGCAGGACACGGGCGAGGACAACTGGGTCGAGGCCTCGGACCACGGCGCCTTCTACAGGGCCCAGGTGCCCTTCCTGTACCTGGGCGTGAACTACCATCCCGACTATCACCGCCCCTCGGATGATTTCGAGCGCATCACGCCTTCGGTGTTCATCAGCGCGACCGAGCTCTCGATCGCCTCGTTCCGGGCGCTGGACGCGGCGCTGGATCGCTAGTCGCGAGCGCGTTTCGGTCGCAAAGATCGGGCTTGAAATGACCGCGCCGAGGTCGTTTGGTCCGGCGACCGGAGACGACCTCATGACCGCAGCACATCGGCCGACCCTCGACCTCTCCATGGTCCAGAAAATCCGCAAGGCCGCCGTGCTCACGGCCCTTTTGAGCCTCGTCGGCCTCGCGCTGGTCACCCAGTCGATCGGCGGCGTCGACGGCGAATGGCACGAGCATGTCGAGGCCGCGGGATTCGCGGCCATCATCCTGGCGATCGTGGGCCGGGCCTGGTGTTCGCTCTACATCGGCGGGCGCAAGAAATCCGAGATCGTCGACCGCGGTCCCTATTCGATCTCGCGCAACCCGCTCTATGTCTTCAGCTACATCGGCGCCTTCGGAATCGGGGCCCAGAGCGGCAGCGTCACCATCGGCCTGGGCTTCGTTCTGGCGGCGATGGCCGTGTTCTATCTGACGGTGCGGCGCGAAGAGGCCTTCCTGGAGCGGGAGTTCGGGGCCGTCTACACCGCCTACACGGCCCGCACCCCGCGCTTCTGGCCCCGTTTCTCGCTGTGGCGGGACGAGGAGCAGCTGACCATCCGTCCGGCCCTGTTCGTGACGACGATTCGCGACGGGCTGATGTTCCTGGCGGCCATCCCGGTGTTCGAACTTATCGACGCCGGACAGGCAGCCCACTGGCTGCATGTTGTCGCCCGCCTGCCCTGACGGTGGACAGGCGCGCGCGGCCGTGGTCCGGTCGCGGTCGGACGTGCGGGGAAGGATCGTCATGCGACATCTGATCGGCCTGGCTGCGGGTCTGCTGATCCTCACGGGTTGCGACCGCTCCGTCGCCCCCGGGGACGCGCCCGCGGCCCCGGCTCCCACCGCCGGCGCCTTCAGCCATACCGCGACGTCCGACCTGTCGGGCTACTACATGCCCGTCAGCGAGGTGCGGATCGGCAAGTGGGTCTTCGATCACATTTTCGTCGGCCAGGCGTTTGAGTTCGAGGCCTGGAAGGGCGTGGAGTCCGGGACGACCTTCGCCCCCGTGATGCTTCAGTTCGACGACGCCACCAGCCCCATGGTCCAGACCGAACTCGGCGAGGCGCGCAGCGTCACCGCCCGGGTCCTGCCGACGCGCTATGCCGTGGCCGAGGACCGGCTCGTCTTCGAGGGGACCTCGGCCGAACTCGGCGTCGTGCGGTTCGAAGGGCGGATCGACCAGGGCGCCCTCGCGACGTCGCGGCGCAATCTGGGCGACGAGGGCGTGGTCGTGACCGGCGCCCTGACCGCCGCCGGCCAGACTGTGCGCGACGTGCGCCTGCGCTGGTGGATGGGCGACTGACAGCGGTTCAGCCGCCGTTGCGGATATCCAGCTTGAGCCCCATGGCCTCGGCCAGGGCCTTGCCGCGCCGCCGGGTCTGTTCGCCCAGCAGGACGTCGGCGTAGCCGCCGGAGGCTGTCAGCACCAGGGCGCCGTCCTTCACGGTCGCCCGGGCGTTGGCCAGCAGCTGCGGGGCGCGACCCGACAGGTCGCAGGCCAGCCGGATCGCCAGACCCAGCGCCCGGGCGCCCTGACGCTGTTCCTCGGTCAGCAGGCGCGAGACCGTGTTCGGCTCGGGCGTCGCCACGGGTCCGCCGTAACGGGCGTTGACCGCCGTCGCCAGATAGGCCCGCTCGGCGTGGGTCTGGCCCGGCACCGGGGCGCGCAGCACCTGGTCAAAGGCCAGCTCGACGCGGTGGTCCGGGTGCAGCCGGGCGCCGAGGTCGGCCAGGCGGCAGGCGGCGTCGGCCAGGGCGTCGTCGCGGCCCTTGTCGAAGATCACGGGCATGGCCGCCAGCAGGGGCGCGATCCAGCCCTTCAGGGCGCCGGGCAGCGTCGGCGAAATGCCCTGACGCGCGCCGAGAGCCGATGAACCGGCCAGCAGGGGGTCGGCGGCCGCGATGTCGGGCTCCAGCGCCTCGTACAGCAGGCCCTCGCGGACGCCCCATGCACAGACGACCACCCGTTTCAGCCCGAGCCGCTGGACCAGACCCTCCATCACCAGGGCGGCGTGGGGCAGGGTCTCGGACCGCTTTTTCGACACGCCCGGCCATTTCTCCAGCGAGGCTTTCGACGCCCGGGCGACCAGTCCGGCGGTGGCCAGCACTTCGTCGGCGCTCATCGCATACTGGTGGACGATGCGCAGCGGATAGCCGTTCATCTCCATATGCACCTGGGCCAGGGTCCGCCACGCCCCGCCGACAGCGTAGAGGGTGTCGGCCTTGAAGTCGGCGGCCGGCTTCAGCCGTTTGCCGATCGCCTCGCGCAGGCGGTCGGCGTCGAAGGAGCCCTCGTCGGCGAAGGCGAACGGCCCCAGCGGCAGGGTCACGCCGCGCCCGACCTCGCCGCCGGTGATACGCACCAGTTCAAGACTTGAACCGCCCAGATCGCCCGCCACGCCCTCGGCGTCGGGAATGCCCGCCATAACCCCGAGGGCGGCGTAGCGGGCTTCCTCCTCGCCCGACAGGACGCGGATCTGCAGCCCGGTCTCGGCGGCGACCTTTTCGCAGAAGGTCCGGCCATCGGCGGCCTCGCGCACCGCGGCCGTGGCCGCGACGAAGACCAGGGCCGGACGCACGCCCTCGATGACGGCGGCGAACCGTTTCAGCGCCGTCAGAGCCTGGGCCGCGCCCTCGACCGACAGCTGGCCCGTGGCGGCCAGGTCCCGACCGAGGCCGGCCAGGACCTTTTCGTTGAACACGGTCCAGATCGCCCGCCCTTCCAGCCGGTACAGGACCAGACGGACGGAGTTGGAGCCGATGTCGATCGCCGCGACGTCGCGGGGCTCGCCGATGGCCGACAGCAGGGCCTCGGGCATCAGCGCTTCTTCCGTGACGGCTCGTAGCTGAGCTGCCCGGGCAGGGTCTTCACCTTGCGGCCGCGGCCCGACAGGCTGGGATTGGTCATGAAGTATTTGTGGGCGGAGAACGGACGCTCTGGGTCGGCGGGCGCGACCCGCCGATAGGCGCCGTCCGGATCGAGCACCCAGCTCTGGGCGTCGTCCTTCAGATTGGCGACCATGATCTGGTCCAGCACCTGGTCATGAACGGTGGCGTTGAGCACGGGGGTCATAAGCTCGACCCGCCGGTCCAGGTTCCGGTTCATCCAGTCGGCCGAGGAGATGAACACCTTGGCCTTGTTGTGCGGCAGGTCGCGGCCGTTGGCGAAGGCGACGATGCGGCTGTGCTCGAGGAAGCGGCCGACGATCGACTTGACCCGGATGTTGTCGCTGAGCCCCGGCACGCCGGGCCGCAGGCAGCAGATGCCGCGAATGACCAGTTCGATGCGCACCCCCCACTGGCTGGCGCGGTAGAGGGCGTCGATGACCTCCGGATCGACCAGGGAGTTCATCTTGGCCCAGATGGCGGCCGGCTTGCCCTGGGCCGCCGCCGTCATCTCCTTGCCGATCAGGTCGATCAGGGTGGTCTTCATGTTCAGCGGCGAGACGACCAGCGCCTCCAGCTCGTCCGGCTGGGCGTAGCCGGTGATGTAGTTGAACACCCGCGATGCGTCCCGCCCCAGCATGGGGTCGCAGCTGAACAGGCTCAGGTCGGTGTAAACCCGCGCCGTCACCGGGTGATAGTTGCCGGTGCCGAAGTGGCAATAGGTCCGCAGGGCCTCGCCCTCGCGCCGCACGACGACGCTGAGCTTGGCGTGGGTCTTCCATTCGACGAAGCCGAAGACGACGTGGACGCCGGCCCGCTCCATGGCCCGGGCCCAGCGCAGGTTGGCCTCCTCGTCGAAGCGCGCCTTGATCTCGACCAGGGCGGTGACGTTCTTGCCGTTCTCGGCCGCCTCGATCAGGGCGGCGACGATGGGACTGTCCTTGGACGTCCGGTACAGCGTCTGCTTGATGGCGATGACGTTGGGATCGCGCGCGGCCTGGCGCAGGAACTGGACCACCACGTCGAAACTCTCGAACGGGTGGTGGATCAGCATGTCCTTCTCGCGGACCGCCGCGAAGATGTCGCCGCCATTGTCGCGCACCCGCTCGGGATAGCGCGGCTCGTAGCCCTTGAACTTGAGGTCGGGATGGCCGGACGGGATCAGGTCGGCGACCTGGGCCAGACCCAGCATGCCGGCGACCAGGACGATGTCCTGCGGCGCGGCGTCCAGCTCGTTGGTGATGAAGGTGCGCAGGTCGTCGGGCATGGACGCCTCGATCTTGATGCGCACGACCGAGCCCAGGCGGCGCTGCTTCAGCGCCTCCTCGAACTCCATGACCAGGTCCTCGGCCTCTTCCTCGATCTCGATGTCCGAGTCGCGGATCAGGCGGAAGACGCCGCGCTCCAGCACGTCGCAGCCCGGGAACAGGTGGTCGATGAACAGGGTCAGCAGGCTTTCCAGGCTGACGTAGCGCTTCCTGCCCGGGGTGGAGCGGCCGTCGGTGGCCAGCGGCCAGAACCGCTTCACCTGGGTCGGCACCGGCACCAGCGCATAGAGCATGCGGTTGTCCGACCGCCGCTTCAGCTTCAGCGCCAGCGAGAAGCCGAGGTTGGGCAGGAAGGGGAAGGGGTGGGCCGGGTCGATCGCCATCGGCGTCAGCACGGCGAACAGCTGGTTCAGGAATTCGGGCTCCAGACGGTCCCGCTCTGTCTTGCTGATCCGGTCGGCGTCGACGACGTCGATGCCGACGGTCCTGAGTTCCTTGCGCAGCTTGCGCCAGCGCCGCTGCTGCTCTGCCATCAGGGCGCCGGCGGCGACATTGACCTTGTCCAGCTGTTCCGCCGGCGTCAGGCCGTCGGAGGACAGGACCCGCACCCGCTCGCGGACCTGGCCCTTCAGCCCGGCCACGCGGGTCATGAAGAACTCGTCGAGGTTATTGGCCGAGATGGACAGGAAGCGCAGGCGCTCCAGCAGGGGATGGGCCGGATTGGCGGCCTCTTCCAGCACCCGGCCGTTGAACGCCAGCCAGGAGATCTCGCGGTTGAAGAACCGCGTGGGCGAGGCCATCAGCTCTTCGGACAGATGCAGTTGGGGCGCGCGCGAAGACGGGACCTCTTCGCCCCGGGTCGTGTCGCTGATCGCCGCGTCGGTCATGCCCCGGTTCTGGCGTGTCCAGCGCGCCGCCGCAACCTCCGTTCCGGATACGGAAACGCCGCCCGATCGCGAGACCGGGCGGCGCTTCTTCCGTGGACTGACGAACTACCAGCGCCAGGCGTCGTAGACGACGTCGATGATGTAGCCGTCGTAGGCGTCGATCAGATAGATGTGGTTGTCCACCAGCACCCAGCGCGTGCCCTCGGGCGGATAGCCGAGGCCGTAGGTGCGCCAGTCGTTCAGCTGGTAGCGCCAGAAGATCGACGGCAGGTACTGGCCTTCATAGTACCGCTGGCCCCAGTAGTTGCGCGGCACCTGGTAGTAGCCGTAGCCCGGCGCGAAATAGAAGCCGATGCGAAGGCCATTGTAGCCGCGGAAACGCCGGTCGTTACGCCACCAGTCGGACCGGTGGNATAGCCGTCGTAGGCGTCGATCAGATAGATGTGGTTGTCCACCAGCACCCAGCGCGTGCCCTCGGGCGGATAGCCGAGGCCGTAGGTGCGCCAGTCGTTCAGCTGGTAGCGCCAGAAGATCGAGGGCAGGTACTGGCCCTCGTAGTAGCGCTGGCCCCAGTAGTTGCGGGGCACCTGGTAGTAGCCGTACCCCGGCGCGAAATAGAAACCGATGCGCAGGCCGTTGTAGCCGCGGAAGCGCCGGTCGTTGCGCCACCAGTCGGACCGGTGGCTCCGGTTCCAGTCGCGCCGCCATGCATCGCTGTTGAAGCGCTGGCGGAATTCCCGGTATTCGCGCCGGTCCTGACGGTATTCGCGGCGGTCCTCGCGCCGGTCCTGGCGGTTCTCCCGACGGTCCTCGCGGCGATCCTGACGGTTCTCGCGACGCTCCTCACGGTTCTGGGGCGGGTCGTTGGGGCGGTCTTCCCGGCGCTCCTGACGGTTCCGTTCCCGGATGTCGCGGGCGAGCGCGTCGCGGATGTCCTGGTGATTGCGGAACAGCGGCTGGTTCGGATCACGGGGCGTCTCGGGCTGCTGCGCCCGGGCCCCCTGGCGGTTCTCCCGCCGCTCCTGCCGGTTTTCCTGCCGCTGCTCACGGTTTTCGGGCGGCTGGGCACGGGCCTCCTGCCGCTCTTCGCGGCGTTCCTGGCGATTCTCCTGGCGCTGTTCGCGGTTTTGCTGCGGCGCTTGCGCCAGGGCGTCCGCCCGCGCCAGGGCGCGTTCGTCGTCGCCGTTCTGGCGGGCAGCCCCGCGGCGGCCGCCGTCCTGTTCGCCGTCCTGGGCCAGGACAGCCAGCGGCGCGGCCGCGGGCACGGCGAAGGCCGCCACCGCCGCGGCCATCATCAGAGAACGTTTCATGGTCTTGGTCTTTCCCCGCACGTCCCTGTCAGACGGCTTGATCCAAAGGTCGCGCCTGGTCGATGAACCGTGACTGAACGAACGGCGTCGTAAGGTTAACTATTGGACAGAAAAACGCCCCGCTGACCAGCGTCAACGGGGCGCTCCTCATGCGATGGCCGAAGTCTAGAAGGCGCCGGACAGGACGCTGGCGATCAGGCCGGTGGCGATCGCGATCATGACGATGTCATTGCCGGCGTGGACGTAGCGATAGCCGCGCGGCGCCGGGCCCAGGCCGTAGGCGTACGGATCGCGCACATAGTAGCCGCGGTAGGCCGGAGGCAGATAGCCGCCGCGCTGCCAGCGCTGACCGTAATAGCGCGGCTCGACCCGGTAGTAGCCGTAGCTGGGCGCGTACCAGTAGCCGCTGCGCGCGCCGCGATAGTCGCGGAAGTCGTCCCGGCCGCGCCACCAGTCGCGATCGTTGCGGTCCCAGCGCTGGTCGCGGCGGAAGTCCTGCCGGTCATCACGGCGCTCGGCCCGGAAGTCGCGTCGGTCGTCGCGCCGGTCCCGGCGATATTCGCGGCGGCTGTCGTATTCGCCGTTGCGCCAGTCGCGACGGTCGTCGCGGCGTTCCCGGCGATAATCCTGCCGGTCGTCGCGGCGATCCTGGCGATACTCGCGGCGGTCGCTGAGGCTCTGGGCCTCGGCGGCGAGCGGGGCGGCGGTGGCCAGCACCAGCCCGAGCACGGCGGCCCTGGTGAAGCGGTTCATGGTCGTCCCTCCGGTTGGGCGGAACTGCCTGCCGCCCGTTAATCATGTTTGACGCTCATCCCGCGCGCATGAACGCGTCCTGAACGTCTCTGTCAGGTTCGCTGTTGTGCGAGACGGCTGGGGCGCCCACCTGAGGTGCTGCCGTTTCAGGAGCGCCGAGTGACCCGTCCGATCGAACTCTGGTACTGGCCCACGCCCAATGGGTGGAAGATCTCCATCGCCCTGGAGGAGATGGGCCTGCGGTACGAGATGAAGCCGGTGAACATCGGCGCGGGCGACCAGTTCGCGCCGGCCTTCCAGGCCATCAGTCCCAACGGCCGGATGCCGGCCATCGTCGATCCGGACGGTCCGGATGGTAGGCCGCTGTCGATCTTCGAATCCGGGGCCATCCTTCAGTATCTCGGCGTCAAGTCCGGCCGCTTCTACCCGCAGGACCCGCGCGGCAAGGCCGAGGTCGACCAGTGGCTGTTCTGGCAGGTCGGGGGCCTGGGGCCCATGGCCGGCCAGACGCATCATTTCCGCCAGTACGCCCCCGCCCTGATCAAGGATCAGCGCCAGCTCGCCTATGGCGTCCGCCGCTACACCGACGAAACGCACCGTCTTTACGGCGTGCTGGACCGAAGACTGGCCGACCGTGACTTTCTGGCCGGTGATTATTCTATCGCCGACATGGCCAGCTGGCCGTGGATCCTTCCCGAGCTCCAGGGTCAGAACCTGGACGAGTTTCCGCATCTGGCGGCCTGGATGAAGCGCGTCGGCGAACGCCCCGGCGTCATCGCCGGCCGGGCGCTGGGCGAGGCCCTGCGGGCCAATCTGGCCTCGTCCGGCAGGTCGGCCGAGGCGGCGCGCAGGGTCCTGTTCGGCCAACGGGCCCGGTGACTCTTCGTTAGCCGGTGTGACCGGGAGATTTACGAGAGATTTCAGAAATCTGAATCTCTGATCCAGTATTCATTGCTGCTTTACTGAAAAGTCTGGCGGGCCGTTTCGCTGTTAACTTTAACTTCAAACCGCGGGTATTTGATCTCCGTCAGAGGGCAGGGCCAGAACGGCCACCAACCCGGGAGATACGGTGATGAACGCGCAAGAAATGGCGCCGGAAGTCGATCAGGAGCAGGGGCTTCCCCTGCCCACCGCCGAAATGAACGGCGATGATCTGTTCCGGCTGGGCATGATGTATTCGAGCGGCCAGGGCGGTTGTCCGATGGACCGCGTCTCTGCTCATATGATCTTCAACCTCGCCGCCATGAAGGGCTCGATCGAAGCGCGCGTCTATCGCCGCGAGATGAGCCAGGAGATGGAGCAGGACGAGATCGCCGAGGCCCAGAAGGCGGCCCGCCGCTGGATCGACGCGGGCGTGGTGTCGCTGGCGGCGTGAGAAGGTGGCCACCAGCCACTAGCCACCAGCCACTCAGAAATTCTGATACTGCCCGCCGATGGCGTAGCTGAAGCCGACGGGCAGGGCGTTGCGGAACAGGGTGACGAAATTCGCCACCTCTCCCAGCGTCGAGCGCGGCACGAAGATGATGTCTCCCCGCCGCAGGGCCACGACCTCTCCCCGCCGGGGCCGCAAATCCACCGCCCGCATCATTCGCACCCCGCGCGGCCCGCGCCGGATCAGCGCCACCTCGCCCTGGCGCGCCGTGGGCAGGAAGCCGCCGGCCTGGATGACGGCCTGATAGGCGTCGAGGTCGCCAGTCATTTCATAGACGCCCGGCGTGCGGACCTCGCCGTCCACCCAGACGCGGATCGGTCCCGCGGTCTTCAGCGTCACCTCCACCACAGGCCGGCGCAACTGGCTGGCGTAGGCGGCGGAGGCGTCTGCCTCCACCTCGGCGATGGTGCGGTCCGCGGCCATGATCTGGCCCACGAGAGGCAGGGATATCCGCCCGTCCGGCCCGATCTTCTGCGTCCGGGTCAGCTCGACCGCCGTCGGGGTCGCGATCTCGATCTCGTCGCCCGGATAGAGGACGTATTCCGGCTCGGCCTCGGTCCAGTCGGCGAAACCGATCTCGGGGAAGGAGGTCCGGCCCAGGTTCTGCACGCGGTCGCCGCCCGAACCCCGCGGCAGGGGCATGCGCGAGGCGTAGTCGCCGCCCCCGGTCAGCCCGTTGGCGACGCCGCCGCAGCCGCCCGCCGTCGCCGCGACCCCGGCAAGGCCCAGCAGCATCAGGCGGCGGTCGATGGACATGGCGGACTCGTTCCTGGAAGCGACGTTGAGGGCAGGGTCGCCGCTTATGGGTAACCATGGGTTAACGCCGGTAGCCCAAGGCTTGTCAGGTCAGTCCTGTTCCATGGAATCAGTCCGCCCGCATGCGTACGACGGCCTACACCACAGTCCGCCCGCGCTACGGCTTCTTCGACGTCGTCGGTCTGCTGTTCCGCGAACTGCTGCTGATGGTCGTGATCTTCCTGCTCGTGTTCGCCATCGGCACGGCGCTGATCCTGACACTGAAGAAGTCCTACACCGCGACCGCCAGCGTCTACGCCGGCGCCGGGTCGGAATATGTCTATCAGCCGCGCGTGGGCGCCTCGGAGCGCAGCCAGCCGCTGGAGGCCGATGCGATCGCCGGCTCGGAGGCCCAGATCCTGGGCAGTCTCGAAGTCAAGCGCCGCGCCGTCCGCGCGGTCGGCGCCGGCACGGTTCTGGGGCCGGACGCGTCGGGCACGGCGGCCGAGAAGGAAGCGGCGGCGCTGAAGGTCATCGACTCCAGCCTCGGCGTCGGCACCACGGCCGGCAGCGCCATCATCTCGGTGTCCTACAAGTCGGACGATCCGGTGCGCGCGGCCCAGGTTCTAAACGCCGTGGTGGACCAGTATCTGGTCCAGCGCCGTGTGGTGTTCCGCGACCGGACCACGCCCGCCCTCGCCCGCCAACGCGAGGCGTTCGAGACCGATCTTAGCCGGGCGGACGACGCCTACAACGCCTTCATCCGGTCCAACGACATCGGCGACTTCGCCACAGCCAAGGCGACCCTGGCGGCGACCTATCAGACCACCTACGCCGAGGCCCTGTCGCTGCGGGCGCAGCTGAACCAGGCCAGCCAGCGGCTGGCGACGCTGGAGGCCCAGCTGGCGCAGCAGCCCGCCGAGGTGGTTCTGCAGCAGGACCTGAACGTCTCGGCCCAGGACCAGATCCTGCAGCTGCGCACCCAGCGCGAGGCCCTGCTGTCGCGCTATACGCCCGACGCCCAGCCGGTGAAGGACGTCGAACAGCAGATCGCCGACCTTCAGGCCTATGTCGCCACCGGGACGACGGTGGGGGCCAAGGAGGTCCGCACGGGCCCCAGCGTCATCTTCACCGAGATCGAAACGGCGCGGATCACCGCCGCCGCCGACCGCGACGGCCTGGCCGCGCGGCTGGCGGTGGCGAACAGTCAACTGGCCCAGATCCGCTCGCGCCAGGCCGAACTGACCCGGCTGGAATCGACCAACGCCAATCTGGCCGGAAACCGCGAGGTCCTGACCGCCAACATCCGCGACTTCCAGCAGCGCGAGAGCGCCGCCCGCGCCGACAGCGCCCTGGTCGCCGCCGGGGCCGACAACGTCACGGTCATCGAACGCGCCGAGGCCCCGACCCGGGGGACCAGCCTGAAGGCGCCGCTGCTGGCCCTCGTCTTCCTGTTCGCCGCCTTCACCGCCCTGTGCGTGGGCCTGCTGCGGATCTTCACCCGCAAGGGCTATGTCACCCCGGCCTCGACCGGCCGGACGCTGGAAATGCCGGTGCTGGCCGTCGCGCCGATGAAGGCCGCCCGCTGAAGTTCCAACCCGTGGTAGCGTAGGGGCCTGTAGCCGGGCGCGTAGCGATTCGATGGTCGATCTGACAACCGAAATGGCGGCTCTCTGGGCCGCGCTGGGCCCGGCGCCCGGCCACCGTGGCCGCGTGGTGCAGATCGCCGCCGCCAACTCGGGCGAGGGCGTCTCGACCGTCGCTCGCGAATACGCCCGCCTCGCCGCCGTCCGCGCGCGCCGCCCGGTCTGGCTGATCGACGCCGACCTGTCGCAGCAGGGGCAGATGGAGGCCGTCGCCGCCGAGCCCGACCGGTTCGGCGCCCTCGGCAAGGCCGCCATCGCCACGCCCGACGGATCGATCTTCTTCGCCGTCACGCCGCGCCTGATGGACCGTGCGGGAAAGCCGGTGCACCCGGCCCGGCTGATGACGGCGCGTCCCTGCCTCGGCGGCCGGCTGTGGGTCACGCGGTTCGCCGCCGAACACCTGCGGTCCGGCCAGCGGGCCGAAGCCGTCGGCGATGCGCGGTACTGGGACGCCCTGAGAAAACACGCCGACACGGTGGTCATCGACGCACCGGCCGCGGACCGCAACGAGATGGCCATCACCCTGGCGCCCTTCGTCGATTCCACCGTGCTGGTCGTCGCCGCCGAGAGCACGGCCGCCAACGAACCGCTGATGCTTCGCGACGAGATCGAGGCGGTGGGCGGCAAGATCGCCGGCGTCGTGGTCAATCGCTCGACCTACAGGCCGCCGGCCTTCCTGAAGCGTCTGACCGGCTAGGGCGGAAGCGCAACCAAAAGGTGCAGCCGTCAACCTTGACGAGCGGAGTTAGCGGGTGTCTTGTCTCGATCGGCCGTCGCGCCCGGCGGCCTCCTGTCGGAGACGGCCCATGCGCGTTTCGATCGTTTCGGTGCTTCTGGCCGGGAGCCTGCTGGCCCTCGGCGCCTGCAGCACCCTGGGACAGCCCAGCAACCTCACCCTCGCCGAACTGACCGAACGCTGCGAGTCCCGCGGGGGGCATTTGAACCCGACCGGCCGGCAAACGGGCGAGGCCCGGCGCGACCACAGGTGCACGGGTGTTCGGGTGCGGGTCTTCGGCAACGGACAGGTCCGGTCCACGACGAACCGCGCGATCGACCGCACGCTTGTCGGGCGTCGCCCCACGACCTAGCCGGCCGCGCGGTTCAGCCGGTCCAGTTCGCGGCTGCCGTAGAAGTGCGGCTCCAGCCCCTTCATCCAGAACATCTTGCCCACGCCGCGCGCCGTCCGGTCATACAGCTCGGCGCGCCGGGGGCTGGCGATCAGTGTCAGGGCTGCCGCGCCGACGCCCCAGACCGCCGCCTGGGCCGCGCCGATCAGCATCCATCGCGCCACCCCCGGCCAGTTCTTCGCCGCCGCCGCCGTCTGGCTGGGGCCCTGGCCATAGGCGAAGGCGCGGGCGAGCGCATATTTCAGCGTGGCCCGATGCGCCGGCGCGAACTCCTCGACCCGGGCGTCCGCCGCCCAGCCGAAGCGGCCCCCGCGCGCCGCCAGGGCCGCGAACAGGGCGTCGTCCTCGCCGCCGGCCTGATCCGCGGCCACATCGAACGGCTCCGGGCCGGGCAGGGCGGTGGCCCGCAGCATCAGGGAGTTGCCGCAGCCATGGGGCTCGGCGATCAACCCCGTCCGTTCGGGCCCGGCGCGGCCGAAGAAGCGCTCCAGATAGGCCTCCAGCCACGGCTCGGCCCCCGGCGCCCGTCCGGTGATCGGACCGAAGACGGCGTCCGCCCCGGTCTCCTGCTGCGCCTTGAGCAGGGCGGCCAGCCACCCCGGCTCCGCCGCCTCGTCGTCGTCGAGGAAGGCGATCAGCGGGGCGGCGGTCGCGGACAGGCCCGCATTGCGCGCTGTGGCCACGCCCGGCGCCGGCGCATGGCGATAGACGAGGGCCCAGGGCGAGATGGCGCGCAGGCTTTCGGTCAGCGCCGCCGCCGAGCCGAGCGGATCGTTGTCGACGACCACGATTTCCGCGACCCGGTCGGCCACGCCGGTCTGACCGAACAGGGATCGGAGGGCCCGTTCCAGGCTTTCGGGCCGGCGCAGGGTCGGAACGATCACGGCGACGTCAGCCATCACACCGCCTCCGCATAGAGGGCCGCCCGGTACAGGCGCAGGGAGAAGGCCCGCGTGGCCACGGGCAGCCAGTCCGCCTCGGCCCCGCGTCGCATCGCGCGGCGCAGCAGCGGCAGGCCGGGCAGACGTTTCAGCAGCTTCGCCGCCCTGTAGCTGGGGTAGGCCGCGACAACCCCGGGGTGGCGCTGGACCATGCGCCCGAAATTGGGGGCCGACTGCTCATACTTGCCGGCCAGGGCCGTCACGGTGTCCAGCCCCATGTGGGTCGCTGGATTGTCGATGTGGACGACCTCGAAGCGGCGCGCCACCCGCATGGCCCACTCCACATCTTCCCAGCCCCAGCCGGTGAAGCCGGGGTCGAAGGCCTCGGTCTCGAACACGTCGCGGCGGACCAGCAGGTTGGAGGTGTAGACGTATTTCTCGGGCTGTTTCGCCCGCTCGGCGCAGGGCACGCACTCCGACTTCGCCGCCATGGCCCGGTGGACCGCGAAGCGGGCGTCGGTCGGGGCCTGCAGCAGGGAGAAGCCGCCGAAGGCCACGGCGGGATCGCCGGCCGCGACCAGCGCCGCCCAGTCGCGCAGGAAGTGCGCATGGTCGGGCCGCATGTCGCTGTCGAGGAACAGCAGGCTGCCGCCGCGCGCCGCCGCCGCCAGCCGGTTGCGGCCGATGGCCCGCCCCTCGTTGGCGGGCAGGGTGATCAGGCGCACGGGCAGGGCCATGGCGTCGATCTGCGCCGTCAGCCGGCGCGTCAGGGCCGCGTCGGCGGTGCCGTCGTCCAGCACGATGACCTCGACCGCGCCGGTCAGCGCGGCGGCTTCGGCGTCGAGCCGGTCCAGCAGGTCGGTCGGATCGTCGCGCAGGAAGGGGACCAACACGGACAGGGCGGGCCGGGCGGGGATCCATGCGGCGTTGTCGTGGACGAGCGCGCGGGCGGTCATGCCGTCGCCCTCCGCGCCCGGGCCTGGGCGAGCAGGCGCGCGGCGACGTCGCGGACGCCGGCCGCGTTCAGCGTCAGGGCCGCCGCCGCATAGACCAGGCCGCCGACCGAAGCGTCCAGCATCAGTTCGGGGAAGCCGCCGAGGGCGGGCAGCCGCGAAACGACCAGGGCCATCACGCCGGTGGCGACGCCGCACCGGACAAGGCTTTCCCACGGGATCGGCAGGGCCACGACGCGGCGGCCGATCAGCATCGTCGCGATCAGCCCGAGGCCGAAACTGGCCGCTGTCGCCCAGGCCGCGCCCATGAGGCCGAAACGGGGCACGAGGATCAGGTTCAGAACGACGTTGGCCCCCGCCGGTATGGCCATGGCGATCAGCAGCCGCTTCGTTTTCTTGCCCAGGGTGAAGGCCTGGCCGAAATAATAGGCCGTCAGCCCGAACAGCAGGGCCGACAGGGCGATCCACGGCGTGACGCCCGCCGCCGCTGCGCGCAGATCCTCGCCGATCAGCAGCTCGGCCAGCGGCCGGGCCACCAGCGCCACCCCCGCCGCCGCCGGCAGGCCGATCAGCAGGAAGGTCGACAGCTGCTCGCGCGCGGCCTCCCTCAGCCGCTCCAGCCCGCCGCGCTCCAGCGCCATGACCAGCGCCGGCTGGCCCGCCGAGCCCAGCCACAGGAACAGCACGTCCAGCGTGCGGTTCGCGATCGAATAGCTGGCGTGATAGGCGCCGACCGCCGCCTCGTCCATGAACAGGGCCAGCAGGAAGCGGTCGGTCGAGGACAGCACCACCGTCAGGGCCAGCGAGGCCGCGATCGGATAGCCGTAGAGGGCGTAGTCGCGCACCCGCGCCGGCTCGAACGCCCCGCCGCGCGCCTGTCTCAGTTCGCCCGGCAGGACGAAGGGCAGGGCGGCCAGCGGCGCAAGGCCGAGGCCCAGCAGGGGCGCCGCGCCGCCCGCGCCGATCATGGCGAAGCCCACGCCGATAGCCAGGCCGCCGACCGCCACCGCCATGTCCAGCCACGCCGCCTTGCCCACCTCGCCGGCGGCGCGGAACCGCTCCTGCCCCAGCTTGACCAGACAGCGCGCCGGCGCGCCCGCGAGGCCCGCCGCCAGCGCCAGCCTGAACAGGGGGTCCACCGGAAACAGCCACACCGCCACTCCGGCCACGACCAGGAATCCGGCGCTGAGCGCGAAGGCCGTGCGGTACAGGCTGGCGAAATGGCCCCAGGTCTCGGCGCCCGGAGACTGGGCCGCCCAGAAGCGGGCCATGGCGGCTTCCAGCCAGCTGAACACCGCCACATGGGCGAGGGTCATGACCGAGAAGGCGAGGGCGTAGCGGCCGAACTCCTCGGCGCTGAGCATGCGGGTGAACAGGACGATGGCCAGAAACCCGACCACGCCCTGCACGATATTGGCCGGCAGATAGCCCCAGACGCCGCGCCAGAACATCAGCGTACCGCCGCGCGGTCGCCCAGCAGCACCGGCAGGGTCACCACCATGATCCACAGGTCGAGCCAGAACGACTGGCGCTCGACATAGTCGATGTCCAGCTGCACCCGACGGCGCACGTCCTGGGCGGTGTTGAGCGGGCCGCGCGAGCCGTTGACGGCGGCCCAGCCGGTCATCCCCGGCTTGATGCGGTGGCGATGGGCGTATTCCGCGACCAGCCGCGCGGATTCGATGTGGCCGGTTTTCATGCCGATGGCGTGCGGACGGGGACCGACCAGCGACATCTCGCCCGTGATCACATTCAGCAGCTGGGGCAGTTCGTCGAGGCTGGTCTTGCGGATGAACCGGCCGACGGCGGTGACGCGATCGTCATCGTGGGTGACCTGGCGGCTGGCGGTCGCGTCGGCGGCCTCCTGCTTCATCGAGCGGAATTTCCACACCACGATTTCCTCGTGGTTGAAGCCGTGACGGCGCTGGCGGAAGAAGATCGGACCCGGACTGTCCAGACGGATGGCGAGAGCGACCCCGGCCATCACCGGAGTCAGCAGGACCAGGGCGGTCAGGCCGAAGATCATGTCCTGCATCCGCTTGTTGAAGGCGCGGCGGTCGTCGTCGACGGGCCCCTGCACATCCGCCAGCGGCGCAGCCGCCAGCCGGTTCAGCGCCGAGCGCGTCTCGGCCGCATCCTTGGGCTCGACCAGCAGGGTCACTTCGTTGGGCAGGATCCCGAGCCGGGCGGTCAGGTCGCGCACCCGCGCCTCGGCCCTGGGGTCGATCGCCACCACGATGCGGTCGACATAGGGCGTCATCCTGTGGGTCAGCAGATCGTCCGCCGTCCCCAGCACGGGCACGCCCTCGATGGCCCGCGGGCTGCGCGCCAGCCGGTCGTCGAAAATGCCCAGCACGTTCAGGTCGCGCCGCTTCAGGGCCTCGCGGATCAGTGCCTCGGCGTGCCGGGTCGCTCCGACAAGAACGACGTTGGGCGTCAGGGCGCCGGAGGCTCGCCAGCGGCCGACGATGTCGCTCCAGCCCATATGCAGGGCGTTCAGCGTGACCAGCACCAGTCCTGTCCACACCAGATACGCGGTCCACGGGGCGGCGGCGCCCCGCAAGGCCCAGCCGGAGGCCATGGCGACCAGCGAGCCCACCGCGACGATCGCCACCACAGAGGCCAGATGCAGCGCTGTCTTCTGGCCTCGGGCGAACCGGTAGCGTCCGAGGGACCGCAGCAGGCCGAGAATGGTCAGCGCCCCGAGCGCGAAAGGCAGGATCCGGGACAGTTCGGCGTGCAGCAGAGGGCCGGGCGCCGCCGCCCGGGCGCACAGCAGGGTGACGCCGGCCACCGCCAGGACGTCGATCCCGCGGAAATAGTGGGCGGCCAGCCGCGAGGCGTGGCGCTGGCGGGCGTTGCGCCACACATCCGGCCGGAAGGGTCCGCGACGGGCGGCTCCGTCGATCCCGGCCTCGCCCGCCAGCGAGGCGGCGGCCAGCGCCTGCAGGCCGGACGCGTCGCGGCCTTCCGGACCGGACAGGTCGGCGTCGAACGACGGGTGGCGGCTGGCGACGTCGGTCATGGGGCTCGCGCGGGGAGTTCCCGGCCACCATGCACGCCCGCCCTCACTGTCCCGTTAACGCACAGGTGCTTGCGCAACCCGTTGCGTCCGCCCGCGTGCTCGGCTAATCACGCCGCCTGCCGGAGACGTGGCCGAGTGGCTGAAGGCAACGGTTTGCTAAATCGTCGTACCCTGTAAGGGGTACCCAGGGTTCGAATCCCTGCGTCTCCGCCAGATACCCGTCCGTACGGGTCCGCAGCCATCCACAGCAAATCACGCAAACCCCTTTCGGGGCNGATCGCCGATTTGGCCCGGCCAGCGATATAGACCGTGCCGTCGGCCTGCCGGAGACGTGGCCGAGTGGCTGAAGGCAACGGTTTGCTAAATCGTCGTACCCTGTAAGGGGTACCCAGGGTTCGAATCCCTGCGTCTCCGCCAGACCTTCCCGCGCCGCGATCGCAGGCCGGCGGGATATCCGTCCTGCTTTATTTGAACCGGACCCGTTCTGACGGGTTGCAGGAGCGCCGCTCAGTCCTGGTGCTTTCATGTATCCCGATCCCCGTACTCCGCACTCTCCGTTGGAATCCGCGCCGCGCCCGCCGCGCCGGGTCCGCCCCGCGCATCTGGCGGCGATCGCCGCCGTGAGCGTCGCGGCCCTGGGCTTGATGGGCCTCAAATTCGTCAACCTGCCGGATGCGGCCCCCGTGGAGCCGGGCGACGCCCTGAAGATCGAGGTCGTGACGCCCGTGGAGCCCAAGCCGGTTCCCGGATCGGTGATGGAGGTCGGCGAACTGGTCGACGGTTTCCGCTATGTGCCGCCCCGCTCCGCGGAGCGCCCGCCCCTTTATGACGTGGCCTGGGTGGAGGTCGAGGATGTCGCGCCCTATACGCCGCCGTCACGGCCCGCGAGCGTGCGGCGCTACGCATCGTCCGACGCCGACGTCCGGCCCTCCGAGCCGGAGCCGCCCCGGCGCGAGCGGGAAAGGCGCTGGTTCGGCTTCGACAATCCCCTGCCGGACTTCAGCGCCGAACGCCGTGCGCGTCAGGCGCGTCTGGATGCTCTTGAAGACCAGCGCCGGGCGGAATTCGAGGATCGCGCCGTACGGCGACGCTATTCCTCCGAACCGCCGCGTTACGAAGAGCGCCGCGACGACCGGCCTTCCTACGATCCGCCGCGCGACGAACGGCCGGCAGAGGCGCCGTCGGACGGCCCGTGGGGGCCCGAGGTCGGCTGAGGGCCCGCCGTCGCGCCAACTTGACCTCGGGTGATCTTGGCGCCGCCTCCCGCGCGGTCTAGGTCCATGGCTCAACGTCCTTCAGGGAGATGCCCCATGGCCGATCTGGCTCAAGTCACCGAACACATCCGCGGCGCCGTGGGCGACAACTCCGGTCTGGGCAAGACCGTGAAGATCGATCTGGGCGATGTCGGCAAGATCTACATCGACGGGGCCTCGTCTCCGAACACCGTGACCAATGAGGACAAGCCCGCGGACGCCACCGTCTCGATCGGCTGGGACGACTTCATGGCCCTGTCCAGCGGCCAGCTGGACCCGATGATGGCCTTCATGCAGGGCAAGCTGAAGATCGCCGGCGACATGATGATCGCCCAGAAGCTGGCCCCGCTGCTGAAGCGCTGATTTCAACGACCTCTCCCTCCCCTTCATGGGGAGGGATGTCGGCGCGAAGCGACGACAGGGTGGGGAACTTCAGCCCGGTCTCCATCGGCGGATGCTTCACACAGCCCCACCCCGATTGGCTTGGCCAATCGTCCCTCCCCATGAAGGAGAGGGAGAAGGAGACCTCCCCATGGACTTCCGGCACAGCGACAGGGCCCTGCACTGGCAGGAGCGGGTGAAGCGTTTCCTCGACGACCACGTCCTGCCGCGCGAGGAAGAGTACCGCGCCCAGGTCCGAGCGGATCCCCGGCGCCAGCCGCCGGCCATGGAGGAGATGAAGGCGAAGGCGCGCGAGGCCGGTCTGTGGAACATGTTCCTGCCGGGCGATCACGGGGCCGGCCTGACCAACCTCGAATACGCGCCGCTGGCCGAGCTGATGGGTCGCCATCTGTGGTCGGCCGAGGCGTTCAACTGCAACGCCCCCGACACCGGCAATATGGAAGTGCTCCATATGTACGGGAATGAGGAGCAGCAGGCCAAATGGCTCAAGCCCCTGATGGCCGGCGAAATCCGCTCGGCCTTCCTGATGACAGAGCCCGAGGTCGCCTCTTCGGACGCCACCAACATCCAGACCCGGATCGAGCGCGACGGCGACCACTATGTCATCAACGGCCGCAAATGGTGGTCGACCAACATGGCCCACCCGAACGTCGCGGTGACCATCGTCATGGGCAAGACCGACCCCGACGCCTCGGTCCACACCCAGCAGTCCCAGATCATCGTCCCCGTCGACACGCCCGGCTTCCGCGTCGAGCGGATGCTGTCGGTGTTCGGCTATGACGAGGCTCCGATCGGCCACGCCGAGGTGGTGCTGGAGAACGTCCGCGTCCCGGTCGAGAACCTGATCGCGGGCGAGGGCAGGGGCTTCGAGATCGCCCAGGGCCGTCTCGGGCCCGGCCGCATCCACCACTGCATGCGCGTCATCGGCATCGCCGAACGGTCGCTGGAGCTGATGGTCCAGCGCCTGCTGTCGCGCACCGCCTTCCGCAAGACCCTGGCCGAGCATTCGGTCTGGGAACAGCGCGTCGGCGAGGCCCGCACCAATATCGAGATGTGCCGCCTGCTGGTGCTCAAGGCGGCGTGGATGATGGACGAGGCGGGGGCGAAAAACGCCAAGTCCGAGATCGCCCAGATCAAGGTCGCGGCCCCGCGCATGGCGCTGCAGGTCATCGACGACGCCATCCAGGCCTTCGGCGGCGCCGGCGTCTCGGCCGACACTCCCCTGGCCGAGATGTACGCCATGGTCCGCACCCTGCGCATCGCCGACGGCCCCGACGAGGTCCACAATCGCACCGTGGCCCGGCTGGAGTATGCGAAACACGGGGGTCGGCGGGGATAGCCGTGACGGCGTGTTCCGCCGTTCGCCCTTTGCGGTTCATGCAGCCGGCCCTGCTGCGGTCATGGCGCTCTTTGCGCAGCGGCTCTCGCGGTCCATATGTCCGCCATGGCGATGCACGGTGAACGGTCGGGACGACGGGGTGATTCAGTAGCGAAGGCGGGGCAGGTCGGGGTCGTTCCTCCTGCGGACGGCCCCCCGACATGGCGGGCGCTCGGCGACCTGATAAGACTCGTCGGCCGCTCCAACGCCCCGCAGCTTCATCTGCGTCTGGTCGCGGCCATCGCCATGACGCTGGGCGGCAAGGCCCTGGGCGTGCTGGCGCCGCTGGTGCTGGGCGCGGCGGTCAATCATCTGGCGGCGGGTCAGGGGGCGGGCGTCGCCGTGGGTCTGGGCTTCGCCGCCTTCGCCCTGGGCTGGGCCTTCGTGCGCCTGCTGTCCGCCATCGCGCCGAACGCCGCCGACGTCGTCTTCGCCCCGGTCCGCTCGGCGGCCCAGCGCACGGCCGCGACCGAGACCTTCGCCCATGCCCTCAGCCTGTCGCTGGACTTCCACCAGACCAAGCGCTCGGGCTCGCTGTCGCGGACCATGGACCGGGGCGCGCGCTCGGTCGACTTCCTGATGCGCATCCTCGCCTTCAACCTCGTGCCGACCGGCGTCGAGCTGGTGCTGGCCGCCGGCGTCCTGGCCGGCAAATACGACTGGCGCTTCGGCGCGGTGGCCGTGGGCGTGGTCGCCGTCTACGCCGCCTCGACCTTCGCCCTGTCCAACTGGCGACTGGAGCATCGGCGCGAGATGAACGCGGCCGACACCGAGGCCGCCGGGGTCTCGGTCGACGCCCTGCTGAACTACGAGACCGTCAAGTCGTTCGGGGCCGAGGCGCGCGCGGCCCGGACCTATGACAACGCCCTGGGCGACTACACGCGCGCCGCCCTGAAGGCCAACAGTTCGCTGGCCCTGCTCAACGTCATGCAGGCGGTGATCATGAACGTCGGCCTCGGCGTCATGGCCGTCATGGCGGGCTTCGAAGCCGCCGCCGGTCGCATGGGTCCCGGCGATGTCACCGCCGCCGTGCTCATCATGATCTCCCTCTATGCGCCGCTGAACATCCTCGGTTTCGCCTATCGGGAAGTCCGCCAGTCCTTCATCGACATGGAGGAGATGCTGAAGGTGACGCGACAGACGCCGCAGGTCGCCGACGCCCCCGCCGCCGTCCCCCTGCCGCGTCCGCTGGACGCCAGGGGCGCGTCGCTGGCCTTCGAACGGGTCGGTTTCCGCCACGACGCCCGGGCCAATGGTCTGGAGGATGTCAGCTTCCTCGCACCGCCGGGCACGACGACGGCTCTTGTCGGCCCCTCGGGCTCGGGAAAATCGACCATCGTCAAACTGGCGTTGCGGCTGCTGGATCCCCAGGAGGGCAGGGTGCTGATCGAGGGGCTGGACGCCCGTCAGGTGACCCAGGAATCCCTGCGGGCGGCCGTGGCCCTGGTGCCGCAGGACGTGGCCCTGTTCAACGACACCATCCGCGCCAACATCGGCTTCGCCCGGCCCGACGCCGACGAGGCGGCGATCTGGGCCGCGGCCGAGGCGGCCGAGCTGTCCAACTTCATCCGCGAGCTGCCCGACGGCATGGACACAAGGGTGGGCGAGCGCGGCCTGAAACTGTCGGGCGGCGAGCGCCAGCGCGTCGGCATCGCCCGCGCCCTGCTGGCCGACCCCTGCGTCCTCATTCTCGACGAGGCGACCAGCGCGCTGGACAGCCGAACCGAGGCCGCGATCCAGAAGACCCTGCGCCGGGCCCGCACCGGCCGAACCACCCTGGTCGTGGCGCACCGGCTGTCGACCATCGCCGACGCCGACCAGATCCTGGTGCTCAAGGCAGGCCGGATCGTCGAGCGGGGCGCGCATCACGAACTGGTGGCGCGTCAGGGCGGGGAATATGCGGCGCTGTGGCGCAAGCAGACGCGCGGCGCCAGGACCGAGCGTACGCCGGCCTAGGTGGCCTTGGGCGGCAGCTTGCGGTCAGAGACCATCTTCAGGCTGTCCAGCACCGTGGCCCGCGCCGCAGTCTCTTCCAGCGGCAGGGTCTGCAGCAGGCGCAAAGAGCGGGCATGGACGGTGACGATGCGCCAGTCGAAGGTCCGGTCGGTCGGCGCGCCGTCGATCAGGTCGCACAGGCCGCTGGCCGCGCTGCACAGGTCCAGCAGCTCGAACGGACTGGCCGCGTCGATGACGGCGTTGGCCGCGCGATAGGCCTCGTTCAGGCGGAAGACCTGGTCCTCGAGGCTGGCCGGGGGAGCCACGGCCTCAAGGGCCGCGATCTGGACCTCGACCATGGCCATCGCCTCGGCGCGCCTGGCCTCGATGTTGGCGCGCGCCTGGGACAGCGCCGCGCCGACGCTGACGCCGCCGGGCGAGTCGATCATCTTCGAGAGGTTGGACCGGAGCCGGGCGTGGGTGATGACTGTCATTGCGCGTCGGTTGTTGCGGCCGCCCGCGCGGCCTGGTCTGCCTCAAACGCCGCCTTGCGGATCACCGCGGCGCGCCGTTCGTCCGAGGGCGGGCTCTCGTCGCGAATGCGGCGGTCCGGGCCGAAATAGTCCCCGACCTCGAGGAACGGGCGTGTATCGCGGGCCACCCAGACGATTCGTTCAAGCAGGGTCGAGGCGCTGAACGGTTTGGTGACCACGAAATTCGCTCCGCAATCGCGAGCCTCCGTGATCTTGGAGCGGCGCATGTGGGCGGCGGTCATGATGACGGGCGCGAGGGCGTTGGTCTTGGTCGAACGCCGCAGCCAGCGCACCAGTTCGTAACCGTCGACGCTGGGCATCTCGCAGTCGACCACCAGCAGGTCGATGGGGTGATCGACCAGGATTTCCATGGCCTCCGCGGCGCTCTGGCAGGTGTAGCTGGTCCGGATGCCGAACCCCCTCAGGGCCTGGCACGTCAGATCGAGTCCGAAGGCCGAATCGTCGACGACCATCGTCGTCGCCGAGGTCAGGTTAATGACCGCGCTTTCACGAAGGGACTCTCCGACGCCACCCATACGGACCCCGCAAACAGCACGCGAACCAATCGCTTACCAGGCTGTGACGAATGGCACGCCAGAGTAGAACGACTGGTTAACGCTCAGCTTGCGCGGCCAATGGCGTAGAAGCGGTCGGCGCGCGCCTTGCGCAGCTGATCCGGGGTCATGCCGGACAGGGCTTTCAGTTCCTCGGCCAACACCTCGCCGACGGTGGCGATCGCCGCCTCGCGGTTGGCATGGGCTCCGCCAACCGGTTCCGGGATGATCCGGTCGATGATCCTGAGTTCCAGCAGATCGGGCGCCGTGATCTTCATGGCCATGGCCGCGTCGCGGGCCCTTGCCCCGTCGCGCCACAGGATGCCCGCCGCGCCTTCGGGCGAAATCACCGAATAGATCGAATGCTCCAGCATCAGCACGCGGCCGGCCGCGGCGATGGCGATCGCCCCGCCCGAGCCGCCTTCGCCGGTGATGGTCGCGATCGAGGGAACGCCCAGGGTCAGGCAACGCTCGGTCGACCGCGCGATCGCCTCGGCCTGGCCGCGCTCCTCGGCGCCCAGGCCCGGATAGGCGCCGGCGGTGTCGACAAAGGTCAGCACCGGCAGGCCGTACTGTTCCGCCAGGTCCATCAGGCGAACGGCCTTGCGATAGCCTTCCGGCCGCGCCATGCCGAAATTGTGCACCACCCGCGTCTGGGTGTCATAGCCCTTCTCGTGGCCCATCAGCACGACCGGCTCGCCGCGGAAGCGAGCCAGGCCGCCCAGGATGGCCTGGTCGTCGCCGAATTGGCGGTCGCCCTTCAGTTCGACAAAGTCGGTGAACAGGCCCTCGACATAGTCGACAAAATGCGGACGCTGCGGATGGCGCGCGACCTGGGTCTTCATCCATGGGTCGAGGCCGGCGTAGGTCTTCCGGCGCAGCTGCTCGGCCTTCTGGCGCAGGCCGTCCACCTCGGCGTCGAAGGACCCGGAGGTCGAGGAGAGCAGATTCAGCTCCTCGATCTTGGCCTCCAGATCGGCGATCGGCTTTTCGAACTCGAGGTAGTGCACGGCCATAAGGCGTCCGGAACAGGCGCGCCATGCGGCGCATCGGAAGGCGGCGGAACCTAGTCAGGTCAACGCCGGGGAGCAAGCGACGGTTCAGAAGGCCTTGGGCAGGCCGGCTTGTTTGAGCGTTTCATTGGCGGTGTGGCGGCTTTTCGAGCGAGCGACAATGACGGCATGAGCTTGATCCGGATGCCGCCACTTTTCGTGACTGCCCTTGGCGTTGGCCACCCGCCGCCAACCGGCAGCGAGCAGGAGGGCAGTGAGTTCGGAATAGAAGTCCTTTGGCATATCCAGCTCGTTCAAAATCGATGGACGAGCGTCACGTCACGACCGGAGTTCAACAATGCACCCGGTATCCTGAGGGTCATTTCGACAAGGGAGCCTCAGGCGGCAACGACATCGAAGCCGCCGGCAGCTTCAAATCGGATCGGCACCGGGCCATGAATGCCCAGGTTCTCGGCCAGCAGTTCCGGCGCGAAATGACGTGCCAGCGACTCAAACTCGGCCAAGGTCGTGGTCTCCAGCACCAGGCCCGGGATATCGGACTCGCTGCACCAGACCTCAGCCTCCGGGTCCCAGATCGCCTTGACGTAGAATGACTGGCTCATGGTCGGGAATATGCGCTGCTAGTCCTCACGCGCCAAGGGGTGCTTGGAGCGCACCACCTGCGCCAGCCGGTCGGTGGCGACATGAGTGTAGATCTGGGTGGTGGCGATGTCCGCATGGCCCAGCAGCGTCTGGACCACGCGCAGGTCGGCCCCGCCGTCCAGCAGGTGGGTGGCGAAGGCGTGGCGCAGGACGTGCGGGCTGACACGGGCCGGGTCGATCCCGGCATCAATGGCGGCCTGGTCCAGCAGCTGGGCGAACCTGCGCGGGGTCAGATGGCCCTTCGCCGAGGAGGACGGGAACAGCCACGGGCTGTCGGGGGCCTTGTCCGGCCGTGCGGCGTCGCGGGCGATCAGCCAGGCTTTCACGGCCTCGCGCGCCGACGTGTTCAGAGGGGCCAGGCGCTCCTTGCCGCCCTTGCCGCGGACGATCAGCCAGGCCGGATCGCGGCGCACCGCCTCCAGCCTCAGGCCCAGCAGTTCGGACACCCGAAGACCCGACGCATAGGCCAGCTCGACCAAGGCCACGAGCCGCAAGCCGGCGGCGCCCTCGTGCGCCGACGCGGCGAGCAATCGCTGGATCTCCTCGCCCGACAGGGTCCGGGGCAGGCTGCGGCCCTGTTTCGGAGCATCCAGTCGCCGCGAAGGATCGTCGCTGCGCCAGCCTTCGCCCAATGCGAACCGGTAGAATTGGCGCACCGCCGACCGCCGCCGGGCCTGGGTGGCCGGCGACAGGCCTTGGCGCGCCAGCCCGGCGTACCAGCCTTCGACCCCCGCCTCGTCGCCCTTCATCAGCCCGCCCTCAACGCTCGCCTCGGCGTCGGCCAGATCGCGGCCGTAGGCGGAAAGGGTATGGGGCGAGGCGTCGCGTTCGACGGCCATCATCTCCAGAAAGGCTTCGATCTGGGGCGTGCTCATGCGTCGCGGCGCTTCCTGATCGCGGCGCTTGGTGTAGAGGATGAGCCTGTCATGCCGTGCCTCCCCACGCCCCTTCCGTCGCCGAGCCGCCACCTCCCGCGAGGCCGCGCGTGAGCCATGACGTGGCGATTCCCGTCCATGAACGCACCATAGCTCTGGTCGGGCTGATGGGCGTGGGTAAATCGACGGTGGGTCGGCGCCTGGCCAAACGACTGGGTCTGCCGTTCGCCGACGGCGATGTGGAGATCGAGGCCGCGGCGGGCATGACTGTTTCCGACATCTTCGCCCGGCTGGGCGAGGCCGAGTTCCGGGCGGGGGAGGCGCGGGTGATGAAGCGGCTGCTGCACGGCCCGCGCATGGTGCTGGCGACCGGCGGCGGCGCCATCCTGAACGCGGAAACCCGCGAGGCCCTGCACGCCCGCGCCGTCACCGTCTGGATGCGGGCCGACCTGGAGACCGTGGCCGAACGCGTCCAGCGCCGCGACACCCGCCCCCTGCTCCGCGGCCGCGATCCCCTCGAGACGCTGACGGCCATGGCCGAGGTCCGCTATCCCTACTACGGCCTGGCCGACCTGACCGTTGACGTCGCCACCGGCGCCCACGCCGAGGCGGTGGAAGCCATCGTCCAAGCGCTGGACGCCTTCGCGGCGGAGCGGGCGGCATGACCGTCATCGTTCCCGTCAGCGGCGGCCGGTTCGAACCCTATGACGTGGTCGTCGGCCGGGGTCTGCTGGCCGAACTGGGGACCCGCGTCGCGCCTTTGGTCCGGGGCCGGACGGTGATCATCACGGACGAGACCGTGGCCGGTCTGCACGGTCCCGCCGCCTTGGCCTCGCTGCGGGCGGCGGGCATCCGCGGCCGGCTGCTGACCATTCCGCCAGGCGAGAATTCCAAGTCGTTCGCCGAGCTGGAGCGGGTCATCGATCGCCTGCTGGCGTTTGGCCTGGACCGGCGCGACCTGATCATCGCCCTGGGCGGCGGCGTCGTGGGCGACCTCGCGGGTCTGGCTGCGGCCCTGTACATGCGCGGCATCGACGTCGTCCAGGCGCCGACCACACTGCTGGCCCAGGTCGACTCCTCCGTGGGCGGCAAGACGGCCATCGACACGCCTCGCGGCAAGAATCTGGTCGGGGCCTTCCACCAGCCGCGCATGGTGGTGGCCGACATCGACCTGCTGGCCACCCTGCCGGACCGTCAGTTGCGCTCGGGCTGGGCCGAGGTGCTGAAACACGGCCTGATCTGCGATGCAGACTTTTTCGACTGGCTGGCGGGCGAGGGGGCCGTCGGTGCCAAGGGCGATCCTGCCGCCCTGACCAGGGCCGTCGTCCGTTCGGTCGAGATCAAGAGCGCCATCGTCGGCGAGGACGAAAAAGAGGCGGGCCGCCGCGCCCTGCTGAACCTCGGCCATACCTTCGGCCATGCGATCGAGGCCGAGCTGGGCTTTGACGAGTACGTGCTGACCCACGGAGAAGCGGTGGCCCTGGGTTGCGCCATGGCCTTCCGCCTGTCCGCCGCCCTTGGCCGGGCCTCCGACGCCGATGCCCGACGGGTCGAAGCCGTTATCGACGCCGCCGGACTGCCCACGCGGCTGGAGCATGCGGGCGTCTTCCGCGCCGACCGGCTCCTCGCGCGCATGGCCGGCGACAAGAAGGCCGAGGGCGGAGGGCTCACCCTGATCCTGGCCCGGGCCATCGGCGACGCCTTCGTCGACAAGGCGGTGGACCGCGCCGCCGTGATGGCCTTTCTGAAGGCCGAGGGCGCCGCTTGAAGCCCCCTCGCATGACGCTGGCGGTCGTTTCGCTGGAGAACCGGTTCGTCCGGCTCGAACCCTTCAGCCCGGGCCTGGAGGTCGAGGTTCGCGCGGCGCTGGATTGCGACGCCGCATCCTGGGACATCATGGTGGGCGCCGCCTATGGCGCGCATTTCGACGGCTGGTGGCTGGGCGCCCTGACCGCGATGGAGCAGGGGACGCGCATCGCCTGGGCCGTCCGCCGCGCCTCTGACGGCGCGATCGTGGGCACAACCAGCCTCTATGAGATCAAACCGGACTATCGTCGCTGCGAGATCGGCTCGACCTTCTATCGGCCGGAGGTCCGGGGCGGACCGGTCAACCCGTCGTGCAAGCGCCTCCTGCTCGGTCACGCCTTCGACGCCGGCGCGGTGCGTGTGGAAATCATCACCGACGCCATAAACCCCACCAGCCAGGCCGCCATCCGCAAACTGGGGGCGCGCGACGAGGGCGTGCTGCGCAAGCACAAGATCACCTGGAAGGGCCGTATCCGCGACACGGCCCAGTTCGCCATTCTCGATGACGACTGGCCGGGGATCAGGGCGCGCCTCGACACACGGCTGGCTTCGTTTGGCTAGTCGACCGCCCGGCAGTCGGTGGGCTCGCGGCCGTCGGATGTCCAGGTCGCCATGACGCCCCTGCCGCGCAGCTCATAGCCCGAGGCACGATACCAGATGCCGTCCTCGGCCCGCTCCTGGAACAGGTCGACCGCCTCGCCGCTGGAGTTGCGGACCGTCGCCATCTGGCGCGGATTGTCGAAGTCGACCGACAGGCGCTCGCTGTTGTTGCACAGATAGACGGTGCGGATGACGCGATTAAGGGCCCGGTCCTGGGCCTCGGCTCCCGTGCGACGGCGTGCGGTCTGGGCCTGCTGGGCCCGTTCGCGGACGGCGTCCCCGTCGGTCGGCGCGTCCTTCGGTTTCTGGCCGCAGGCGGTCAGGGCGAGACAGGCGACGGCGAGGACGGCCAGGGGCTTCATGCGGACTCTCGAACAAGCGGAGCCGTAGGGCCCGGCGGACTAACGTGCGTCGGGCGCCGCCGTTCCTTTGCGCCGGGCGCGGAAGAAACTCCGTAACAGGTCGCCGCCCTCCGCGGCCAGCACCCCGCCCTCGACGGCGGGTTTCCAGTGGCAGGTCGGCTGTTCGAAGAAGCGCGGTCCATGCGCCACGGCGCCCCCCTTGGGATCGTCGGCGCCCCAGACCACCCGGCCGATGCGGGCGTGGCTGATGGCCCCGGCGCACATGGCGCAGGGCTCCAGCGTCACGTAGAGAGTCAGGTCCGTCAGGCGATAATTTCCCAGCTTCGCGGCGGCCGCACGCATCGCGACGATCTCTGCGTGGGCGGTCGGATCATGCGCGCCGATGGGGCCGTTTCGACCCTCGGAGACCACTTCGCCGGTGGATTCATCGACGATCACGCAGCCCACGGGAGTCTCTCCCGCGTCCGCCGCCGCTTGCGCACACGCCAAGGCCATGTGCATGAACCGCTCATCATGGCCAGCCATCCCCGAGACAACGACAAGAAGCCGCGCCCGCGTCAAGACGACAGCCGCGACGGCCCCCGCAAACCCTACGTCAAGCGCGTCGAGAGCGGCGACGACCGCGGTCCGCCCAAGGGCGGGAAATCCTTCGGNACACGCCAAGGCCATGTGCATGAACCGCTCATCATGGCCAGCCATCCCCGAGACAACGACAAGAAGCCGCGCCCGCGTCAAGACGACAGCCGCGACGGTCCCCGCAAACCTTACGTCAAGCGCGCCGAGGGCGGCGACGATCGCGGACCGCCCAAGGGCGGCAAATCCTTCGGCAAGCCGGGCGGCAAGCCATTCTCGAAGGACGGAAAGCCGGGTCCGAAGGCGGATGAGGCGCCCAAGCGCAGCGAGCGGATCGCCAAGGCCATGGCCCGCGCGGGCATCGCCTCGCGCCGCGAGGTCGAACGGCTGATCGGCCTCGGCAAGGTGGCCGTGAACGGCAAGATCCTCGACACGCCCGCCGTGCTGGTCACGCGCGACGATGTCATCACCGTCGACGGCAAGCCGATCGGCTCGGCCCAGGCCACCCGCGTCTGGCGCTACAACAAGCCCGCCGGCCTGATGACCTCGCACAACGACCCGCAGGGGCGGCCGACGGTGTTCGACGCCCTGCCCAGCGGCCTGCCGCGCGTGATCTCGGTCGGTCGTCTCGATCTGAACACCGAGGGCCTGCTGCTGTTGACCAATGACGGCGAGTTGAGCCGCGCCCTGGAGCTGCCGACGACCGAGCTGGTGCGCCAGTACCGGGCCCGGGCCCGGGGGCGCGTCAGCCAGTTGCAACTCGACTCGCTCAAGGACGGCGTCACCGTCGACGGCATCCGCTACGGTCCGATCGAGGCCACCCTGGACAAGGCCAAGGAGAGCGAGGGCAATGCTCCCGCCAACCTGTGGATCAGCGTCTCCATCACCGAGGGCAAGAATCGCGAGGTCCGCAAGGTTCTCGAACACCTCGGCCTGACGGTGAACCGGCTGATCCGCCTGGCCTATGGCCCGTTCCAGCTCGGCACCCTGCCGACGGGGTCGGTCGAGGAGGTCGGCCCCCGTGTGATCCGCGAGATGCTGGCCCAGCATATCCGGCCCGAGAACCTGCCCCAGGGCAATACGGTCGCCACGCCGGCGCCGATCCCGGGCCGCCGCACCTCGGCCCCGATCGTCAAGGGCGCCTCGGGCTCGGCCATGTCGGATCCGTCGCGCAAGCCCAGCCGCACCCGCGCCGCCGGAGCCGCCGCTGACGCCGCCGCCGAACGCGCCGCCCGTCCGCCGAAAAAGGCCGGCTGGGCCAAGGCGGGGCCGAAGTTCGAGCATCCGAAGAAGTCGTTCACGCCGCGGGCCCGGCCCGAGGGCGCTGAGGCGGCGGGCGAGCGGCCCAAGCGGGTCTTCAAGCCGCGTGAGGACCAGTTCATCGACCGGCCGCGCGGCGACGCCCGCACCGGCGCCCGTCCGGCGGCCCGCTCCGACGACCGCCCCGGCGACAAGCGCCCCTTCGACCGCAAGCCCGACGGCAAGCCGCCGTTCGCGGGCAAGCCCGGCGGATCGCGTCCGGGCGGCTTTTCGAAGCCAGGCAGTCCCCGCCCCGGCGCCGGCCCCGCCGGCGGGCGCGGCAGCCCGCGCGGTCCCCGCTCGAAGGGCTGATCCGTGCGGATCGTCGCGGGAACGCTGAAGGGCCGATCCATCGTCGCGCCGGAGGGGGAGGGCACGCGCCCGACCTCGGATCGCGCGCGTCAGGCCATCTTCAATGTGCTGGAACACGCCGCTTGGGCCGAGCCGCTCGAGGGCATGCGGGTCATGGACCTCTACGCCGGCTCGGGCGCCCTGGGCTTTGAAGCCATCAGCCGGGGCGCGGCCTTCGCCCTGTTCGTCGAGACCGATGAGGACGCCCGGGGGGCTATCCGCGAGAACGCCGACGCCTTGCGCCTGATGGGCCGCACCCGGGTGCACCGGCGCAGCGCGACGGACCTGGGCGTCCGCCCCGGCTCGGACGGCGAGGCTTTCGACCTGGCCTTCCTCGACCCGCCCTATCGCAAGGGGCTGGGGGAGCAGACGCTGGCCCGGCTGCTGAACGGCAACTGGCTCAAGCCCGGCGCGGTCGTGGTGTTCGAGCGCGGCTCGGACGAGGCCGAGATCGCCACGCCCGGCTATGAGCGGCTGGACAAGCGCGACTACGGCGCCGCCTCCGTGCTGTTTCTCAGGGCCACGCCTCAGGCGGGGTGAAGCCGGGCCGCCAGGGCGCGGGCGGCGGCGGTCACCTCGGCCCAGGTGATTTCAAAGCCGGCTTCGTCTCCGAACCAGGGATCGGCCACCGGCTGGCCCTCGCGGCCCTCGACATGGTCAAGCAGCAGGCTGAGCTCGGCGGTCGCGTCGGGCGGCGCCAGTTTCCGGAGATGGGACAGGTTGTCGTGGTCGAGGGCGATGACATGCCGGAAACGCCGGAAGTCGGAGGCGCGGACCTGACGGGCGCGCAGGCCGGAGATGTCGACGCCGTGGCGGAGGGCTGTCCTCTGCGCGCGTTCATCGGGCGGCTCGCCCGCATGCCAGTCGCCGGTGCCCGCCGAGTCCACGATCAGCTCGAGCCCGAGCCGGGCCGCCTCCGCCCGCAGCGCGCCCTCGGCGAGGGGCGAGCGACAGATGTTGCCGAGGCAGACGAACAGGACCGACATCAGCGCCGCCCGAACAGCTTTTCGAGGTCGGCCAGCTTGAGTTCGACATAGGTCGGGCGGCCATGGTTGCACTGGCCGGAGTGGGGCGTGGCCTCCATCTCGCGCAGCAGGGCGTTCATCTCGGGGGCCGAGAGGACGCGGCCGGCGCGGACCGAGCCGTGGCAGGCCATGGTGCCGCAGACCGCGCCCAGCCGCTCGCTGAGCGCCAGGGCGGCGCCGTGTTCAGCGAGGTCGTCGGCGATGTCGCGGATCAGGCCCTGGACGTCCGTGTCGCCCAGCAGGGCGGGGGTCTCGCGCACCAGCACCGCCCCGACGCCGAACGGCTCGACGATCAGGCCGAGTTCGGCGAGCTCGTCGACGCGGGCCGAGACGCGTTCGGCCTCGGCGGGATCGAGCTCGACCACTTCGGGGGTCAGCAGGGCCTGACGCGTCACCGAGCCGCGCGCCATCTGCACCTTCATCCGCTCATAGACGAGGCGTTCGTGGGCCGCGTGCTGGTCGACGACGACGAGGCCGTCGCGGGTCTGGGCGACGATATAGGTGCCGTGCAGCTGGGCTCTGGCGGCCCCCAGCGGGAAGTCGAGCGGGTCGACGGCACCGCGGGATTCATGGTGAATCAATGATTGACCATGATCGCCCGGCGCCGCTTCAACGCGCGCCGAACGCTCGTTCAGGCCGGGGATGATCTGGGCGTTCGCGCCGGCCGGGGCGGCCCAGCCCTGCCAGCCGCTCCAGCCTTGGGCGGAGGGGGCGGAGGGGCTCCAGGCGGGGCCGGAGCCGACCCCGGCATGGGGCCGGAAGCCGGCCAGGGCGTCGGCGGCGACCGTGGTCGAGGCGCGGTGGCCGGCGGCGGCCAAGGCGTGGCGCAGGGCGCCGACGATCAGGCCCCGCACCAGCGCCGGATCGCGGAAGCGCACCTCGGCCTTGGCCGGGTGGACGTTGACGTCGACGTAGAGCGGGTCGATCTCGAGGAACAGCACCGCCGCCGGATGGCGGTCGCGGGCGAGGAAGTCGGCGTAGGCGCCGCGCAGGGCGCCTTGCAGCAGGCGGTCCTTCACGGGGCGGCCGTTGACGAACAGATACTGGTGGCCGGCGTTGCCGCGGCTGTAGGTCGGCAGGCCCGCGTAGCCGGTGAGGCGGACGTTGTCCCGAGACTGGTCGATCAGCAGGGCGTTGGCCTCGAAGTCGCGACCGAGCAGGGCGGCGAGGCGCTTCAGCCGGCCGGCGTCGCCGGGGTGTTCGGCGGGCAGGCGCAGGGTCGTCCTGCCATCGAGGTCGAGGGTGAAGGCGACGCCTTCATGGGCCATGGCCTGACGCTTGATCTCTTCCGAGATGGCCATCGCCTCGGACCGCTCGGACTTCATGAATTTGAGGCGGGCGGGGGTGGCGTAGAACAGGTCGCGGACCTCGACGCGGGCGCCGTGGGGGCCGGGAAAGCCGGCGGGGGCGACGGGTCGCTGGTCGCCGCCCTCGACGGTGATCTGATGGGCGTCGCCGCCCTCTCGCGGGCGGCTGGTGATAGTCAGCCGCGCCACCGAACCGATCGAGGGCAGGGCCTCGCCGCGGAAGCCGAGGGTGTGGATGCGCAGCAGGTCGACGTCGCCGGCGTCGTCGGGCTCGAGCTTTGAGGTGGCGTGGCGTTCGACCGCCAGGGCCAGCTGGTCGGCCGCCATGCCGTGCCCGTCGTCGGCGATCAGGATGCGGGTCAGGCCGCCGCCGTCGGCCTGGACCTCGATGCGCGTGGCGCCGGCGTCGAGCGCGTTCTCGACCAGCTCCTTGATGGCGCTGGCCGGGCGTTCGACCACCTCGCCGGCGGCGATGCGGTTGACCGTTTCAGGGGGGAGGCGGCGGATGAGCATGGATTCGGAAGTATGCCGCTTTCCGTCATCCGGAAGTAGAGAAACGGCGGACTCTTCGGACACAGCGGACTCGGGTGGTTTCGCCGGGAGTCCGCTCGAAAACAGGCGGACAATTCGGACTTGGCGGACTCTGGGCGTGCCCTGCGATGGACGGGAAGGAGTTTAGTGCGAGGTGGTCCTATGGCGGGGAAATGACGCTGCCCCTTTGAAGTGGCGCAGTGAGATCAAAGGGCTAGCTGCGGGAAGTCGTCTGGCTGGCGACGGATTGCTCGCACAGTCCCCGATCCTTCTCCCAATGGGAGAAGGTGGCCCGTAGGGCCGGATGAGGGGCCGGTGATGGAAGCGGCGAAGCCGCGGCGACAGGCGACCCTGACCCTTTCGCGCCAGGACGACGGCTACGCCGCCGTATGCTCAAGCCCTCTCCCATCGGGAGAGGAGGTGGGATTCAGCTTACCTCGGCCAACGCCTCTTCCGCCGCGACCCAGGCCTGTTCGGCGCTGTCCAGATCGGTCTGCGTCTTCGCCCGGGCGCGGGTCAGGCCTTCGAGGGCCTTGGGGTTGCTGACCGAGGCGTTGGCCATGTCGTCGTCGATGCGGGCGATCTCGGCGGTGAGCTGGCTCATCCGCTCCTCGGCCTTCTTCACCGCGTGACGCAGGGTCGAGGGTGAAGGGCCTGATTTCTTGTCGTTCTTCTTGCCCTTGTTGCTGGAAGCCGGCGCGGCGACGGCGGCCGTCTCGTCCTTGATCTGAGTCGGCTTCACCGCCGCCTGTTTGGCGCGGTCGAGGACGAATTTGGCGTAGTCGTCCATGTCGCCGTCCCACGGCTTGACCGTGCCGTCGGCGGCCAGCCACAGGCGGTCGGCGACCATCTCCATCAGCGAACGGTCGTGGGTGATCAGGATGACGGCGCCGGAGTAGTCGTTGAGGGCGTCGAGCAGGGCGCGGCGGCTGTCGATGTCGAGGTGGTTGGTCGGTTCGTCGAGGATCAGGATGTGCGGCGCGTCCATGGCCACCTGGTTGAGCAGCAGGCGGGCGCGCTCGCCGCCCGACAGGCTGGCGACGGTGGTTTCCTGCTTCTCATAGCCCAGGCCCCATTGCGCGAGCTTGGAGCGGCGGGCGCTCAAGCGCGTGGGGGGCGAAGTCCACGATCAACAGCCGCCCGCCGGGCATGACCAGTCGGGCCGCCTNCGGGCATGGCGCGGCGGATGATCTCCAGCGGCGTGTCCGTCGGGTCCATGGCCTCGATCTGGTGCTGGTGGAACCAGCCCACGCGCATCTTGCGGTCGCGGTGCAGTTCGCCCTCGGAGACGTTCAGGGCCCCGGCGATCATCTTGGCGAAGGTCGACTTGCCGGCCCCGTTGACGCCCAGCAGGCCGATGCGGTCGTCCAGATCCATGCGCAGGTTGAGATTGCGCAGGATCGGCTTGCCGGGCTCGTAGCCGACATTGGCGCGCTCCAGCCGGATCAGCGGCGGGGCCAGGGGGCGCGGCGGCGAGGGCAGGATGAAGGGGGCGACGCGTTCCTCGATGGTGGTGGCCACCGGCTGCATCTTGGCCAGACGCTTCATSCGCGACTGGGCYTGGGCGGCCTTGGAGGCCTTGGCCTTGAAGCGGTCGACGAAGGCCTGGAGGTGGGCGCGYTCGGCGTCCTGCTTGGCCTTGGCCGACATCTGCAGCCGACTGGTCGTAGTTGCCCGTGTAGAGCTCCAGCGTCCGGTTCGCGAGGTGCAGGATGTGGGTGCAGACCTCGTTCAGCATCTCGCGGTCGTGGGAGATGATCAGGGCCGTGTGCGGGTATTTCTTCAGCCGCGCCTCGAGCCACAGGGCGCCTTCCAGATCGAGATAGTTGGTCGGTTCGTCGAGCAGCAGCATGTCCGGCTCGGCGAACAGGGCGGCGGCCAGGGCGACGCGCATGCGCCAGCCGCCGGAGAACTCGGACATCGGCCGCTGCTGGTTCTCCTGGTCGAAGCCGAGGCCGACGAGGATTTCGGCGGCGCGGGCCGGGGCGGCGTCGGCGTCGATCTCGATCAGCCGGGTCCAGATCTCGCCCATCTCCTCCGGCTCGGCGGTTTCGAGGCGGCCGAGCAGGCTGTGGCGTTCCACATCGGCCTCGAGGATGGTCTCGAGCACGCTGACGGGCGTGGCGGGGTGCTCCTGGTCGACCGAGCCGATGCGGGCGGTCTTGGGCAGGCTGATCTCGTCGCCGCCGGCGGCCAGTTCGCCGAGGATCAGCTTGAACAGGGTCGATTTGCCGATGCCGTTGCGGCCCACCAGCCCGACCTTGGAGCCGGGCGGCAGGGAGACGGAGGCATCCTCGAGGAATTTGCGGCCCCAGGCGTTGAAGGTCAGGTCGGTGATCTGGAGCATGGTCGGTCGTGATCTCGGGCGACCCCTGACGCATCGAACGGCCTTGCGGCGCGCGAAAAGGGCAAAATTGTGTGGCGGTTGGAAACCGGGGAGGGCGCCGCTATAAGCCCGCGACCCTCAATCTCCCAACAAGAAGTCACCTCCATGACCGAACGCACCTTCTCGATCMTCAAGCCCGACGCCACGCGCCGCAACCTGACGGGCGCCATCAACGCCGTGANTCTCCCAACAAGAAGTCACCTCCATGACCGAACGCACCTTCTCGATCMTCAAGCCCGACGCCACGCGCCGCAACCTGACGGGCGCCATCAACGCCGTGATCGAGGSCGCSGGCCTGCGCATCGTGGCCCAGCGCCGCGTYAAGCTGACCGAGGCCCAGGCCAAGAAATTCTACGAAGTCCACGCCGAGCGCCCGTTCTACGGCGAGCTGGTCGGCCAGATGACCGCCGAGCCGGTCGTGGTGCAGGTGCTGGAAGGCGACAACGCCGTGGCCAAGTACCGCGAAGTCATGGGCGCCACCAATCCGAAGGACGCCGCCGACGGCACAATTCGCAAGCAGTTCGCCCTGTCGATCGGCGAGAACTCGGTCCACGGTTCGGACTCGATCGAGAACGCCGGGATCGAGATCGCCCAGTTCTTCACCGACGACCAGATCGTCGGCTGATCCGGGTCACGCCACACAGACCGCCAGCGGCCGGATCGGTGACGATCCGGCCGTTTTCGTGTCAGCCTGCCGGCGCGCCGGGGGATTCGTCATGAAGGACTACAGCCGCAGGGGGGTGATGCTCGCCGCGACCCTGTCGGCCCTGGCCGGCTATGTCGACGCCGTCGGCTTCATGACCCTGGGCGGGTTCTTCGTCTCCTTCATGAGCGGCAATTCGACCCGGCTGGGCGTCGGCCTCGCCATGGGCCAATGGGAGCAGGCCGGGGTCGCCTTCGGCCTCATCGCCCTGTTCGTGGTCGGGGTGGTGATCGGCGCCACCGTGGCCCGGCGTTTCGGCGAGGGGCGGCGATCGGCGGTTCTGGCCGTCGAGTCGGTCCTGCTGCTGGCCGGTGCGGGGCTTTGCGCCATGGGCTGGCGGGAGGCGGGCATGGTGGCCGTGGTGATGGCCATGGGGGTCGAGAATGCGGTGTTCCAGCGCCAAGGCGACGTCGGAGTCGGCCTGACCTATATGACCGGGACCCTGGTGCGGATGGGCCAGCGGATCGCCAGCGCCCTGCACGGCGGCGCCTGCTGGGAGTGGACTCCGTTCCTGATGCTGTGGGTGGGCCTGGCCGTGGGCGGGGCCATCGGGGCGATCAGTTTCCTGCGCCTTGACGTGTTGGCGCTGTGGCCGGCCTTCGCCGTGGTGGCGGGGCTGACGCTGGCGGTGCGCCGGGCCGAGGTCCGGGCCGAACGGGCCTGAGGTCAACCGCGCCGGCAGAAATCGCCCAGCGCCCGCGGATAGAGGGCGTGTTCGGCCGCCAGGACCCGCTGCGCCAGCGAGGCCGACGTGTCGTCGGCCAGCACAGGAACCGCTGCCCGGGCCAGGACCGGGCCTTCGTCCACGCCCTCGGTGACCAGATGCACCGAGCAGCCGGCCTCGGCGTCGCCCGCGGCGATGGCGCGGGCATGGGTGTCCAGTCCCGGGTATTTCGGCAGCAGGCTGGGGTGGATGTTGAGCATCCGTCCGGTCCAGCGTCCGACCAGCCAGGGCGTCAGCAGGCGCATGTAGCCAGCCAGGGCCACGACCTCGACGGCGTGGGTCTCCAGCGCGGTCTGGATCGCCTGTTCGTGCGCCGCGCGGTCCTTGCCGAAGGGGGCGTGGTCGACCACGGCGACCGCCACGCCCTTGGCCGAGGCGACCGCAAGGCCGCCCGCGTCCGCCCGGTTGGACAGGACCAGGACCACCTCGAAGGGCGCGGCGGCCTCGCGGCCGGCGTCGATCAGGGCCGCCATGTTCGAGCCGGCGCCCGAGATCAGGACGGCCACGCGTACGCGGCCGGGACTGCCGGCGGGCATCAGTTGGCCGGGCGGGGGGCGGGGTCGCCGACCGAGACGAACGAACCTGCGGGGCCGGGGAAGACGACAGGGCTTTCGTAGCCGTCCTCGGACACGGCCGAGACGCCGAAGAACCAGTCGTCGATGACGATGTTGCGCAGGACCAGCTCGGTCGCCGATCCGGCCCAGCGGCTGTGGGTCCACTGCGGCGCGGTGGTCGAGCGCCACCAGACGCGGTAGCCGGCCGCGCCGGGCACGGCCTGCCACTTGATCGTGGTGTCCGGCTTGACCGCGCCCTCGATGGTCACGCCCAGCGGGCTGGCCGGGGCGTTGGCCAGGGCGGCCATGGCGACGATGTTCAGCCGCGCGACCTGGCCCAGATAGGCGAAGTCCACGCCGTCGAGGGTGTCGCCGTAGTGGACGCCGTCCTCGACCCGCAGATCCTGGTGCTGGCGGTCGTAGTTTTCTGCGCCCTCGGAAATGCGCACCGCCGGGAAGCCGTGGCGCAGCATCTCGACCTGGTCGCCGCCGCGGCCGTAGCGGTCCGTCCGGTAGATGAGATCGACGTCGAAATTGGCGAGGTAGCGGTCGGCCATGCCGTCCACGAACCGCGCCAGGTTGCGCGAGGAGGAATCGACCTCGCCGCCGTTGTAGCGCCGGCGCTCCTCCTGGGCCTCGGTTTCAACAGTCTTCGTCCCTTCCGAGAAGACCCGGACGCGGGTGGTGTCGCGCACGCCCGACTGGCCCTCGGAATTGCCGACGATGTCGTTGTTCAGATTGGCCTCTACGCGCCAGCCCTGGGCCTGGGCGTAGTCGGCCAGGATCTTGCCGCCCAGCAGGCCCTGTTCCTCACCGGACAGGGCGGCGAACACCAGGGTCGCGTCGAAGCGGTGCTTCGACAGCACCCGCGCCGCCTCCAGAACGGCGGCCACGCCCGAGGCGTCGTCATTGGCTCCGGGGGCGTCGGCGGTGAAATTCATCACGTCGGTGACGCGCGAGTCGATGTGGCCCGAGATGATGATGACCCGGTTGGGGTCGCCGGCGCCGCGCTGGATGGCGACGATGTTCACCACCTCGGTCGGGGTGGGCACGCGGGGGCCGGTGACGGTGTCGGAGGGCGTGACCACGGTCAGGCAGCCGCCGCAGTCGCGGCTGATCGCCTCGAACTGCCCCTGCGCCCAGCGCCGCGCCGCGCCGATGCCGCGCGTATCGGACCGGGTCTCCGACATGGTGTGGCGGGTGCCGAATCCGACCAAGGCCTCGATGTCGGCGCGCATCCGTTCGGGCCGGATTTCGCCGGCCAGCTGATGCAGCAGGGCCTGCTCCTGCCCGGCCGCGGTCTGCGCCGAGGCGCCGGATGCGGAGACGAGCATCAGCCCGGCCAGGGCGATAGACAGCGCACGCATCGGCGACCTCACGAAAACGGGGAAGGCGCGGACCTTGCCGGTCGCGCCGGCCCCGGTCAACGGCCGCGGCCGCGACGCTTGCGCTTGGTCATGGCCTCGGAAACAGTGGACGGACCGCTCCGGAGTCTCGATCCATGCTTGCCCTCGTCCTCGCCGCCGCCCTTGTCGCCGCGCCCGCTCCGCCGACCGACCTGACCCGCAGCGTTCTGGTCGACGTCTGCCTGCCCTATGTCACCGGCGAGACCAGCGACACGGCGGGGCTGGAGTTCCTCGGCTTCGTCGAGACCCCCGCGCCGGATGACGACACGCGCACCTTCCGCAGCGGCGACGAGGCCCATCTGCTGCGGCTGACGACCGAAGGCAGCCGCCAGGACGGCAATCTGAACCGGGTCTGCGTCATTCAGGCGCGACGCGGCGGCCTGGACGGCGCGCGGGCGTCGGTCACGCCGGTCATGCGCGAACAGGGCTTCACCGCCGAGGCGGGCCTGCCGGCCGAGCGGCCGATCTGGACCAGGGGCGGGGTGACCGTGTCGCTGCGGCAGAACCCCGGCGCGGCGGCCGTCGTGCGGGTGACCTTCAGCAGCCTCGACGCCGGGGGGACCTAGGCGGCTTCCAGCTGGCCGCAGACGAAGGCGACTTCGCCGGCGGTGAGCAGCCCCGCCAGCACCGGCTCGACGTTCTCGGGGGCGACCACGAGGATGAAGCCGACGCCGCAGTTGAAGGTGCGGTGCAGCTCATGATCCGAAATCCCGCCGGCCTCGCCCAGCCACTGGAACACGTGCGGCATCGGCCAGGCGTCCCAGTCGAAGCTGGCCTGCAGACCCTCGGCGATGCAGCGCGGCGGGTTCTCGATCAGGCCGCCGCCGGTGATGTGGGCCGCGCCCTTGATCAGGCCGGCCTTCATCAGCGGCAGCACCGGCTTCACATAGATGCGGGTCGGCTCCATCAGGGCCTGGGCCAGGGTGCGGTCCCGGGCGAACGGAGCGTCGTCGCCCCAGGCCAGGCCGGACTTCTCGACCACCTTTCGGATCAGGGAATAGCCGTTCGAGTGCGGGCCCGAGGAGGCGAGGCCGATGATGACGTCGCCGGCCGCCTGCCGGTCCAGATACGGCAGGGCGTGGCCGCGCTCGACCGCGCCGAGCGAGAAGCCGGCCAGGTCGTAGTCGCCGCCCTGGTACATGCCGGGCATCTCGGCCGTTTCGCCGCCGACGAGGGCGCAGCCGGCCTGGCGGCAGCCCTCCGCGATTCCGGCGACGACGCGCCGGGCGGCGTCGATCTCGAGCTTGCCGGTGGCGTAGTAGTCGAGGAACAGCAGCGGCTCGGCGCCCTGGGCCAGCAGGTCGTTGACGCACATGGCGACCAGGTCGATGCCGACGCCGTCATGGCGGCCCGTCTCGATGGCGATCTTCAGCTTGGTGCCGACGCCATCGGTGGTGGCGACGATCAGCGGATCCTCGAACCCGGCCGCCTTGAGGTCGAACAGGGCCCCGAATCCCCCCAGCGACGCCTCGGCGCCCGGACGGCGTGTCGACTTCGCCAGCGGCTTGATGGCGTCCACCAGCATCTCGCCGGCGTCGATGTCCACGCCCGCGTCGGCGTAGGTCAGACCGTTCCTGAGGCCGTCGTTCCGGGAATCGGAGGTGTCGCTCATCGGTCACGGGCCTGAATCAGTGGGAGGTTTTCTGCGGCGGCTCTTGCCACAACCCTGTCGCGCGGGGCTATAGCATCCGAATGACGCCGATCACCACCACCGAGGCGCTTCGCGATTTCTGCAAGCTCCTGGCCGACCAGCCCTTCATCACCGTCGACACCGAGTTCATGCGGGAGACGACCTATTGGCCGCGCCTGTGCCTGATCCAGGCGGCGTCGGCCACGGACGCCGCCATCATCGACCCGATGGCCGACGGGCTGGACCTGGAGCCGTTCCTGGACCTGCTGCGCGATCCGAAGATCATCAAGGTCTTCCACGCCGCGCGTCAGGAYACGGAAATCTTCGTCAAGCTYGGCGCCATGCCCAAGCCGATGTTCGACACCCAGGTGGCCGCCATGGCCGCAGGCTTCGGCGACCAGGTGTCGTACGAGGCGCTGGTGCGCCAGATGCTGCGTCAGGAAGTCGACAAGGGCAGCCGCTTCACCGACTGGGCCCGCCGCCCGCTGTCGGACGCCCAGCTGATCTATGCCCTCGGCGACGTGACCCACCTCGCGGCCCTGTATCCCAAGCTGCGCGACCGGCTGCAGAAGGAAGGTCGTCTGGAMTGGGTCATGGCCGAGATGGAGGATCTGACCGATCCGGCCCTGTCTACGACACCGAYCCGGAAAAGGCGTGGAAGCGYCTGAAGCCCAAGAAATTCTCGGCCAAATACCTGTCGGCCTTCGTCGCCACCGCCGTCTGGCGCGAGCGCACGGCGCAGGAGCGCGACCAGCCCCGCGGGCGCATCCTGAAGGACGAGGCCATCGACGAGATCGCGGCCCAGGGCCCGACCGATCCCGACGCGTTCAACCGCCTGCGGTCCGTGCCCAAGGGTTTCGGCGCCTCGCGTCTGGGCGTGGAGCTGTCGGCCGAACTGAAGCGCGTGCTGGCCGATCCGGAGGCCCATGCGCCCAAGCTGGAGCGCCCGGCCCACAACCAGCCGGCCCCGCCGTCGGTGGTCGAACTGCTGAAGGTGCTGCTGAAGGCCAAGAGCGACAACGCCGGSGTGGCGACCAAGCTGCTGGCCAATGTCGCCGACCTCGAGAAGATCGCCCTCGACGACGAGGCCGACGTCGACGCCCTCAAGGGCTGGCGGCGCCAGCTGTTCGGCGAGGACGCGCTGAAGCTCAAGCGCGGCGAGATCGCGCTGGTGCTGAACGGGGCGCGGGTCGAGGTGGTGGAGATCGAGTAGCGACACCCCCAACCGTCATCCTCGGGCTTGACCCGAGGATCAGAGGTTGAGGCAGGCTGTGCGTTCGGGATCGCACGCCGGCCGTATCCCTCCCACCCTCTACGGAGCACCGGACGGTCTGGCCCTCGGGTCAAGCCCGAGGGTGACGGACGGGTGATAATGCAAAAAGGGCCGCCCCTATCCGGAGCGGCCCTTTTGTTCAGCCCACCGTCGCCTTGACGATCTTGCCCGGCGAACGCGGCGGTTCGCCCTTGGGCAGGGCGTCGACGTGCTCCATGCCTTCGATGACCTCGCCCCAGACGGTGTACTGGCCGTCGAGGAAGGAGGCGTCGTCGAGGCAGATGAAGAACTGGCTGTTGGCGCTGTTGGGGTCCGAGGTGCGGGCCATCGAGCAGACACCACGGGCGTGGCGCTGTTTCGAGAATTCGGCCTTCAGGTTCGGCTTCTTCGAGCCCGAGGTGCCGGTGCCGGTCGGATCGCCGCCCTGGGCCATGAAGCCGGCGATGACGCGGTGGAAGACGACGCCGTCGTAGAAGCCTTCCTTTGCCAGTTCGGTGATGCGGGCCACGTGGCCGGGGGCCAGGTCGGGGCGCAGCTTGATGACCACGTCGCGGTCGACGCCGTCGCCGGTGTCGAGGGTGAAGGTGAGGGTTTCGTCGGCCATCGGCGCGCTCCTTGTGAATTATCGCGGGTGCATAGCCCGCAAACCCGTCGGGGGCTATGTGGATGCGATGACTGACGAAGAAAAGCCCGCAGAACGCAGACGGATGGTGCGTCCGCCCTCGGGCGGGACCGCCGCCGGGCGCGGCATGGGCACCAAGATGAAGACGGCGGACACCAAGTCGATGTCCAGCCAGCAGTGGATCAAGCGTCAGCTGTCCGACAAATGGTCCGAGCGCGCCCGCGCCGAGGGCTGGCGCAGCCGCGCGGCCTTCAAGCTGCTGGAGATCGACGACCGCTTCCACCTGATCAAACACGGCAGCCGGGTCATCGACCTGGGCGCCGCGCCGGGCGGCTGGGCCCAGGTGGCGGTCAAGCGCGGCGCGGTCGCGGTGGTCGGCGTCGACCTGCTGCCGGTCGAGCCGGTGCCCGGCGCCATCATGATCCAGGCCGACTTCACCCATCCGGGCGTCGATCAGCAGATGATCGATCTGCTGGGCGGGCCGCCCGATCTGGTCCTGTCCGACATGGCCCACAACACCGTCGGCCATCGCCAGACCGACCACCTGAAGATCATCGCCCTGATCGAGATCGCCGCCGACTTCGCCATCCGCACGCTGAAGCCCGGCGGGCATTTCGTGTCGAAGAATTTCCAGGGCGGCGACGCCGGCGGGGTGCTGGCCCGGCTGCGGGCGGAGTTCGAGACGGTCAAATACGTCAAGCCCGAGTCGAGCCGGAAGGACAGCGCCGAGGTCTTCCTGGTGGCGATGAACCGGCGATGAGTCTGGCGGCGCTCCTGCTCGGGTTATCGGCCGTCCAGAGCCCGGGCGTGGCGGCCGCCGCGCCGGTCGCCGAGCTGATCGGTCGGCCCGTGGCGCAGGTGGCGTCCCGGCTGGGCGCGACCCGTGACCCCGCACCCGCAATCACGATCATGCGGGGCGGAAGCCGGCTGGATATCTATCCGGCCGACGAACTGACCCCGCCCGCGCCTCATCCGCTGAGATGCGACGTCAGCCTCGTGCCGCCTGAGCTGCTGACCGAACTGGGGAACAGCCGCGTCCCGCTGTTCGCCAGCAGCCGTAGCGCGGCGCGCTATCGCCGTGTCGCCGCCGTCTATGTCGTGGCGCGCGACGGCGTCGTCGTCTCAGTCCTCAACCCGCCGGTGATCGAGGCCGCGCCGGCGCGGCCGGACGAAACCGGTCGCGACCGCCTCAGGCGGGTCATGCAGGAGAACCGGGACCCGTGGCTGTCGGCGGCGCCCGGTCGGCTGCCTCTGTCGGACGGCGACGCCTTCCTGGACCGGCGCGTCGATCTGAAAGCTCCGGACGGCGCAATTCTGGCCCACCTGTGCGAGCCCGCTCTCATCGTCCAGTTTCCCGCCCCGGCCGCCCGCGATGACGCCGGCTTGCTTCAGGGTCTGTCCCTGCTGCCGTTCGCCTGGCGGCTGCGGGGCCTGAACGCTGAACGGGAGGCCAATCGCCTTGAGGGCGCGGCCCTGTTCGCCACTTTACGGCCGGGCGATTCGCTTCCGGGCGGGTTGAACGCCTTCCTGTCGGCTCATCCCGGGGTTCGCAGATATGACGACGAAGAAGACCCGGCCTATTCCGTGCTGGTCATCAATCTGGGCGCCGAGGCCAACAATAACCTCGCGCGAATGAACGGCGCCGCCCTGATCGGGGTTCTGGCCGACAGGATCGTCTGGACGGCGGATGGAGGAGCCGCGGCCGGACTGGGTCTGACTTCGGCGCTGTGCGTTGATGATCGCGGCACGGCCGGAGCGGTGCGTCCGGGCTGTTCCAACACCGGGTATTTCAGCCCCTAGACGGCCGCCATCTCCGCCGCCCGCCTGGCCTTCCGCGCCTCGATCCGCGTCCAGACGCGGTCGTGGACCGTGAAGAACACGGTCTGCACCAGCGGCTCGATGATGCCGATGGCGAGCGACACCCGCCAGTCGCGGGTCAGGGCGAAGGCCACCGTCACCGCCACGACGAAATGCATCACCCCGTAGGTGACCGACTTCAGCGCGATCTGCTTGAGCGAGCGGGGCAGGGCGTGGCTGTGGCCGTGGTGGCCGTGGGCGCGGGTCTGCTCCTCGGGGGCCATGATCTGCAGGCGGGCGGTGAAGGCCTCCGACGCCTCCTCAAGGCCCGAGAGCATCCGCCGCCGCTCGATCCGGTGCCAGACGCGGTCGTGGATCGAATAGGCGATGGTCTGGAAGAAGGGCTCSACMACCCCGACGGCCAGCGCCAGCCGCCAGTCGCGCGTGATGGCGAAGGCCACCAGGACGGCGACCACCAGGTGCATCACGCCATAGCTCGCGATCTTGAGTGCGAGGCGGCGGGCGGTGCTGATGAGCGTGCGGACCATGGGTTTCCCAGATGTGGGGTGGGCGCCGCATCCGGCAAGCCAATTGTTCTTATCGCGACGATAAGGGCGGGCAGGCCTTGCGGTTCCCTGCCGCTCACCGCTATACGCGGCCCGCAAAACGGAGACTCCTCATGGAGATACGCGAAGGGCTCACCTTCGACGATGTTTTGCTGGAACCCGGCCCGTCAGAGATCATGCGTGCTGGCCCGCATCCATCCGATGGTCGAGAAGGCCGCCATGGTCGCCGTCGGCGTGCTGGTNGAGCGGCCAGCCCTTGCGGTTCCCCGCCCGTCACCGCTATACGCGGCCCGCAAAACGGAGACTCCTCATGGAGATACGCGAAGGGCTCACCTTCGACGATGTTTTGCTGGAACCCGGCCCGTCAGAGATCATGCCCGCGGATGCGGACGTCTCGACGAAGCTCACCCGCGACATCAGGCTGAACATCCCGCTGACCTCGTCGGCGATGGACACGGTCACCGAAAGCCGGCTGGCGATCGCCATGGCCCAGGCCGGCGGTCTGGGCGTGCTCCACCGCAACATGACGGTCGAGGAACAGGCTGATCAGGTGCGCGAGGTGAAGCGCTACGAAAGCGGCATGGTCATCAATCCGGTGACCATCACGCCGCAGACCACGCTGGGCGAGATCCGCGCCATCGTGGCCAAGAAGAAGATATCCGGCTTCCCGGTGGTCGATCCCGTCAGCGGCAAGCTGGTCGGCATCCTGACCAACCGCGACATGCGCTTCGACACCGATCCGAACCGCAAGGCCATCGAGCTGATGACCACGGGCGACCTGGTTACGGTGCGCGAGGGCGCCGGACGCGACGAGGCGAGGGCGCTGCTGCGCGACCGCAAGATCGAGCGCGTCATCGTCGTCGACGAGGACTATCGCGCCACCGGCCTGATCACGATGAAGGACATCGAGAAGGCCCAGGCCCACCCGCACGCGGCCAAGGACGACCAGGGCCGGCTGCTGGTCGGGGCCGCCTCGACCGTCGGCGACGCCGGCTACGAACGGGCCATGGCGCTGGCGGAAGCGGGCGTGGACGTGGTCGTTATCGACACCGCCCACGGCCACTCGATCCAGGTCAGCCGCGTGGTCGAGCGCATCAAGCGCGAATCCAACCGCATCCAGATCATCGCCGGCAATGTCGCCACCTATGACGCGGCGCGGGCCCTGATCGACGCGGGCGCCGACGCGGTGAAGGTCGGCATCGGTCCGGGCAGCATCTGCACCACCCGCATCGTCGCGGGCGTCGGCGTGCCGCAGCTGACCGCCATCATGGAGGCCGTCCGGGCGGCGAAGGAGTCCGGCGCGCCGGTCATCGCCGACGGCGGCATCAAATATTCGGGCGACCTGGCCAAGGCTATCGCCGCCGGGGCGTCCTGCGCCATGATGGGTTCGATGTTCGCCGGCACGGACGAAAGTCCCGGCGAGGTCTTCCTGTACCAGGGCCGGTCCTACAAGTCGTACCGCGGCATGGGCTCGGTCGGGGCCATGGGCGCCGGCTCGGCCGACCGCTATTTCCAGAAGGAAGTGGAAGACACCCAGAAGCTGGTGCCCGAGGGCATCGAGGGCCAGACGCCCTACAAGGGGCCGATCGCCCCGGTGCTGCACCAGATGGTCGGCGGCCTGCGCGCCGCCATGGGCTATGTCGGCGCCGCCAATATCGCCGAACTTCAGGACCGCGCGCGGTTCGTGCGCATCACCGGCGCCGGCCTGCGCGAGAGTCACGTCCATGACGTGATGATCACGCGGGAAGCGCCGAACTATCGTCAGGGATGAGCGGGGAGGCTCACGTCATGGATATGACGCCGGAATTCATCGCGCTGGCCTTCACCCTGGTGCTGGCGATCGTCCAGATCGGCTGGGCAGCCTCGGCGCGCACGGCCGAGCTGGGGCTGAAGTGGAACGCCGGGCCGCGCGACGGCGAGGTCCCGGCGCCGGGCAGGCTGGCGGGCCGTTTGATCCGCGCCCAGGCCAATCTGTTCGAAACCCTGCCGATCTTCGCCGCCGCCGTGATCATGGCGCATATCGCCGGTAAGGACGGCCAGACGCTGACCCTGGTCGGCGCCCACCTCTATCTGTTCGGGCGGCTGATCTATCTGCCGCTCTACGCCTTCGGCACGCCCTATGTCCGCACCCTCGCCTGGCTCGTCGCCTTCGTCGGTCTGGTCATGGTGCTGGTCGCCCTTTTCGTCTGAAAGCCCGCATTGACCCCAGCCGCCCGCCTCGCCGCCGCCGCCTCCGTCCTGGACAGCATCGCCCAGGGCCGCGCCCCCGCCGAGGTGGTGATCAAGGCCTGGGGCGCCGCCAACCGCTATGCGGGCTCCGGCGATCGCCGCGCCGTGGCCGAGCGGGTCTATCAGGTGCTGCGCGCGCGCGGCCGGCTGGTCGCGGCCATGGGCGGCCGCGAGGACGGACGGGCGCTGGTGGTCGGCGCCCTGGCCTTCCTTGACAAGCTGTCTCTGGAAGAGATCGAGGCGCTGCATTCGGGCGAGGGTTACGGCCCGCGGCCGCTGTCGAAACAGGAGCGCGCCCGGATCGCGGCGGGGGAGGGCGACCTGCCCGAGACCGCCACCGACCTGCCGGCCTTCGTGGTCGAGGATCTGAAGGCGACCTTCGGCCAGCGCTGGAGCGAGGAGGCCGCCGGGCTCATGGCTCGGGCGCCGGTCGATCTGCGGGTCAATACGGCCAAAACCACGGTCGAGGCCGCCCGGGCCGAGCTGAAGGCCGTGGGCCTGACGCCGGAGCGGACGCCGTGGTCGGCCGTCGGTCTGCGCCTGCCGTCCGAGCCGGCGCCGAACGTCCAGGGCTTGGACGCCTTCAACGCCGGCCGCGTCGAGATCCAGGACGAGGGCAGCCAGCTGACCGCCTGGGTGGCCGGGGCCGGCCTGTCGTTCACGCCGGACAGCATCGTGGTCGACTATTGCGCGGGCGGCGGCGGCAAGACGCTGGCGCTGGCGGTGCAGGGCCTGCCCGCCGCCGATCCGGCCCGGGTCGCCGCCCCAAGCCGGGCCGGCTGGTCGCCGACCGGCGCCGACGAGCTGGCGGCGGCCAAGGCGACACCGGCGGCCGCGCCGATGCGGCTGATCGCCTGCGACGTGGTGCAGAAGCGGCTCGACAACATCCGCCCGCGCCTCGCCCGGGCCGGCGTCGCGGCCGACCTGCGGCTGATCGGCCAGAACGGCGGCGGGGTCGAGGAATTCAACGGCAAGGCCGATCTGGTGTTCGTCGACGCGCCCTGCAGCGGCTCGGGCGCCTGGCGTCGCCGGCCCGAGGACGCCTGGCGGCTCAAGGCCGACGAGATCGAGCGGCTCCACGCCCTGCAGTTGCGCATCCTCGCCCAGGCCGCGGCGCTGGTGAAGCCCGGCGGGCGGCTGGCCTATGTCACCTGTTCGATCCTGAGCCGCGAGAACGAGGCCGTGGCCGACGCCTTCGAGGCCGCGAACAGCGGCTTCCGCCCGCTGCCGGTGGCCGATGTGCTGGCCGCCGAGACGCTGACCGACGCCGCGCGCACGCGGCTGATCGAGGCGGCGACCGGCGGGCGGCTGCGGCTTTCGCCGGCCTCGACCGGCACCGACGGCTTCTTCGTCGCCCTCTACGAGCGGCGGGCGTGAGCCGGGACTGGATCCTTTCCAGCTTCGGTCCGAAGACCGCCCTCTGCGTCATGGCCGCTGCGCCCGAATACGGCCCGGCCCTGCGCGACCACATCCGCCCGCTGATCACCGGCGTCGGCCCGATCGAGGCCGCGGTGGGCGTGGCCCATGCGCTCGAGAGTCTGAGGGCCGGACCCGGCCTGCCGGACGTGGTGGTGTCGCTCGGCTCGGCCGGGTCGCGCACGCTCGACCACGCCCGCGTCTACCGGGTGACCGAGGTCAGCTACCGCGACATGGACGCCAGCGTGCTGGGCTTCCCCAAGGGGGAGACGCCTTATCCGCGCCTGCCCGCCGTCCTGCCGCTGGCCGAGGGGCCAGCCGGCCTGCCGGGGGCGCGGCTCGCCACCGGGGCCAGCGTCGTCTCCGGCGCCGCCTATGACGCCGTTGACGCCGACATGGTCGACATGGAGACGTTCGCCGTGGTCCGCGCCGCCGCCCGCTTCGGCGTGCCGGTGATCGGCCTGCGCGGCGTCTCGGACGGCCGCTCGGACCTGTCCCGCCTCGAGCACTGGACGGACGCCCTGGCCGAGATCGACCAGCGGCTGGCCGAGGCGCTCGACCTGTTGCATGACCATTTCACGCCTGCCGCCACGGAGCCCGCATGACCGCCCCCGCTGATCACCAGAAGGTCCTGATCGTCGACTTCGGCAGCCAGGTGACGCAGCTGATCGCGCGGCGCCTGCGCGAGGCCAACGTCTATTGCGAGATCCATCCGTTCGACAAGGCCGAGGCGGTGGTCGACGCGATGAAGCCCCAGGCCATCATCCTGTCCGGCGGCCCGGCCAGCGTGCTGGAGCCCGACAGCCCCCGCATCGGCCGCAAGCTGTTCGACCTCGGCCTGCCGATGCTGGCCATCTGCTACGGCCAGCAGCTGCTGTGCGACGTGCTGGGCGGCAAGGTCGAGGGCGGCCATCACCGTGAGTTCGGCCGCGCCGAGATCGTCATCGCCGACGAGACGCCGCTGTTCGCGGGCATTGGCGCCGTCGACCACCGCGAGCCGGTGTGGATGAGCCACGGCGACCGCGTCGCCGCCATCCCCGAGGGCTTCAAGGTCGTCGCCACCTCGGCCGGGGCGCCGTTCGCCGCCATCGCGGACGAGGCGCGGAAGATCTACGCCGTCCAATTCCACCCCGAGGTCCACCACACGCCGCGCGGCACCGAAATCTATCGCAACTTCCTGTTCGGCATCGCCGGGCTGAAGGGCGACTGGACCATGGCCGCCTATCGCGACGAGAAGATCGCGCAGATCCGCGAACAGGTCGGCGACGCCAGGGTCATCTGCGGCCTGTCGGGCGGAGTCGACTCCTCGGTCGCCGCCGTGCTGATCCACGAGGCCATCGGCGACCAGCTGACCTGCGTCTTCGTCGACACCGGCCTGCTGCGCAAGGACGAGGCCGAGCAGGTTACGACCCTGTTCCGGGAGCACTATAATATCCCGCTGGTGCACGTTGATGCGTCGAAGGAATTCCTCGGCGAACTGGCCGGCGTCTCGGACCCCGAGACCAAGCGCAAGATCATTGGCCGGGTGTTCATCGAGATCTTCGACCGCGAGGCCCACAAGGTCGAGGGCGCCGAATTCCTCGCCCAGGGCACGCTCTATCCGGACGTGATCGAGAGCGTCTCGGCCTCGGGCGGTCCGTCCGCCGTGATCAAGAGCCACCACAATGTCGGCGGCCTGCCGGACTTCATGAAGCTGAAGCTCGTCGAGCCGCTGCGCGAACTGTTCAAGGACGAGGTCCGCGCCCTGGGCCGCGAACTGGGGCTTACGGACGCGTTCGTGGGACGCCACCCCTTCCCGGGGCCGGGTCTGGCCATCCGCATCCCCGGCGAGATCACGCCCGAGGCGGTCGAGACCCTGCAGCAGGCCGACGCCATCTATCTCGAGGAAATCCGCAAGGCCGGGCTTTACGACCAGATATGGCAGGCCTTCGCCGTCCTGCTGCCGGTCAGGACCGTCGGCGTCATGGGCGACGCCCGCACCTATGAGAAGGTGCTGGCCCTGCGCGCCGTCACCTCGACCGACGGCATGACCGCGGACTTCTTCGAGTTTCCGTGGGACGTCCTCGGCAAGACGGCGACCCGCATCGTCAACGAGGTCCGCGGCGTGAACCGCGTCGTCTATGACGTCACGTCCAAGCCGCCGGGCACCATCGAGTGGGAGTGAGTCCCTCCCGTCATTCGAAAGTGACCGCCGCGCCCTCGGCGTCATAGGCGGCGAACCGTCCGAAACCGCCGTCGCGGACCGTCTCGACCATCATCTGCAACGCCTGGTCGATTTCGGCCTGTTCGGGCGGACGTCCGTTGCGGCCGGCGAGACCGGCGGCGAACATCAGGCTCCACGGCGGACCGGCGCGGCGGGACTCGTCCGCCAGCATGGCGAAGTCGGACAGGTCCCCCGGAGCCTTGTCCACGCACATCACCGGGGCGAGGGCGCCGCCCTGGCCGGCGAGGAACCGCTCACGCTCCGCGGGCGTGGCGTCCCCGGACAGCTCGGCCGCGGCGAAAACGAACAGCAGGCGGTGGGGCTCGGGCTGGTCGAGGGCGGCGGCGACGAGCTGCCGGAAATGCGCATCGTGGGTCATCGATCTCAACCTGCCCGAGGAAGCGGCCGCCGTCTTGCGCCCCGACAAGGTTCCGGCCGGATCGATGCGCGAAGGTGAAGGGCAAAGGAGATTTCGTCATGAGTTCGACCGACGCCGACGATCGCATCGCGCCCGCTCAACCGGCCCCCGAGGCCGTCCACCCGTTCGATGCAAGGGGCGTGGCGCGGCGCTTTCGGCACGCCGCGATCTTCGGCGCCCTGGAGACGCTGACTCCGGGAGAGGCGATGCGCTTCCTCAACGACCACGACCCCCTGCCGCTCCTGCGACAGATCACCGACCGCTACGGCGAGACCTTCGAGATCGCCTATCGTCATCGTTCGGAACAGGGCGTGGTGATCGACATCCTGCGACTGGAGTAGGGCGATCAGGCGAACACCAGGAAGAGGGTGATCGCCGTCTTTGTCCGAGAACAAATTCGGCGCTGGCACAATATGCTTGGTGTCGACGCCCGGGACGGCGGTAGGGTGACCGGCAAGAGGGCGGTCGCGTCGCGCGGGGCCGGGCGTGACGAGGCGTGAACGGTGGGCCTGGACGAGGCGGAGCGGGACCGGGAGGCGCTGACCGACAGTTTCGGCCGGCGCTTTCGCTACCTTCGCCTTTCGATCACGGAAGTGTGCAATTTCCGCTGCGTCTACTGCCTGCCGAACGGCTACGCCCGCGGTCCGGAGGCGCGGTTTCTTTCGGTCGCCGAGGTTCGCCGCCTTGTCGCCGGTTTCGCCGCCCTCGGGGTGACCAAGGTGCGGCTGACCGGGGGGGAACCCTCGGTGCGCACGGACCTGCCGGCCGTCATCGCCAGCGTGGCGAACACGCCGGGAATCGCCGGGGTCGCGATGACCACCAACGGCTGGAGGCTGACCGAGCGCGTCGACGCCTGGCGCGACGCCGGCCTGACGCACCTGAACGTCAGCGTCGACTCGCTGGATCGCGACACCTTCGCCCGGTTGACCGGTCACGACCGGCTTCCCGATATCCTTTCGGGGATCGACCGGGCGTTCGATCTCGATCTCGGGGTGAAGCTGAATGCGGTCCTGCTGCGCGACACCTTCGAGACGGCCGTTGAGCGGTTCGCCGTCTGGCTGCGCGATCGGCCGGCGACCGTGCGCTTCATCGAGCTGATGCGGACCCTCGACAATGTCGACGTCTTCGAACGCCAGCACCTGGGCGGCGCCGCGGTCCAGCACTGGCTGAGCGAACGCGGCTGGACCCCGCTGCCGCGCCGACCCGAGGACGGGCCCGCCGTGGAATACAGCCACCCCGACTATCTGGGCCGTTTCGGTCTGATCGCGCCCTACGCCGACCATTTCTGCGACGGCTGCAACCGCCTGCGGGTCACGGCGCGCGGCAAGCTGCGGCTGTGCCTGTTCGGCGAGGGCGGAGTGGATCTGCGCGACCTGCTGGGTGAGGAGATCGCGCCGGGCCGGCTGGAGGCCCGGATTCTCGAAGCGCTGCCGACCAAGGCCCGGGGCCACAGTCTGATGCTGGCGCAGTCCGGCGACCTGCGCCGCATGGCCGACGTCGGCGGCTGACGAAGAGGGCGCGCGTGGACCTCTCGACGGTGATCCTGCTCGCCCTGCTGATGGGCGGCGCGGCGGCGCTCTATTCTTCGGTCGGCCATGGCGGCGCGTCCGCCTACCTCGGCCTGATGGCCCTCTTCGCCGTCCCCATGGAGGTGATGCGCCCCACCGCCCTGGCGCTGAACCTCGTGGTCGCCGGATACGCAGCGGTGTCGTACCTGCGCGCCGGCCAGTTCAACCCGCGCCTCTTCCTCATCTTCGCCATCACGGCGGTGCCCATGGCGTGGCTGGGCGGACGCATCGAGGTGTCGCCCGAGGTATACCGGCCCCTGCTGGGGGCGGTGCTGTGGTTCGCGGCGGCGCGGATGCTGTGGCGGCCCGCGTGGACCGCGGCCCGGACCGTGCGGCCTCCCAAGGCCTTGATCGCCCTGCCCGCCGGGGCGGGGCTCGGCTTGCTGGCGGGCCTGACCGGCACCGGCGGCGGCATCTTCCTCAGCCCCCTGATCCTGCTGTTCGGATGGGAGGAGCCGCGGCGGACAGCGGGGGTCGCGGCGGTCTTCATTGTCGTCAATTCCGCCGCCGGCCTTGCGGGCAATGTCAGCGTGCTGCCGACCCTGCCGCCGGCGCTTCCCGTGTTCGTCGCCGCCGTGGCCGTGGGCGCCGTCGCCGGGACCTGGCTGGGCCTGCACCGCCTGCCCCGGCCCGGGCTGCTTGTCGTGCTCGGGGTTGTCCTGCTGCTGGCCGGCGCCAAGCTGATCTTCACATGACGATCATGGACGACATCGCCGTCGTGGTGCTGGCCGGAGGGGAGGGGCGCCGCATCGGCGGGGGCAAGCCGCTGCGCGTGCTCGCTGGCGAAACCCTGCTCGCCCGCGCCCTCGCCCAGGCGGCGGTCCTCTCCGACCGGGTGGCGCTCGCCGTCCGCGACCCGGGGCAGGTCGGGTCCCCGGAGGGGGTGGCGGTGATTTCCGACATGCCGATCGAGGGTCCGCTCGGCGGTCTCGCCGCCGCGCTCGCGTACGGCCGTGAGCAGGGTCGGGCGGCGGTGCTGACCCTGCCGTGCGACATGCCGTTCGCGCCGCTGGATCTGGCCATGAGGCTCGGCGCGGCGCTTGACGGCCACGCCGCCGCCATCGCCGCCAGCGGGGGTCGGCTGCATCCGGTCTGCGGGCTGTGGCGGGTCACCGCGCTCGAGCAGCTCCCGGCCTACGCCGCCTCGGGACAGCGTTCACTGAGGGGTTTCGCCCAAGCCGTCGGGTTCACCGCCGTCGACTGGCCGATCGGGCCCGTCGACCCCTTCTTCAACGTCAACACAGCCGCGGACTGGCGGAAGCCGAAGCCCGGCTGGGTTGATCAGAAGTCGAGAGTCTCGACCTCGTCGCCCGCCGCTGCGTCCGGCTCGCCCGGACGTCTGCGGATCAACAGGTCCGCCGCCGCCAGCGCCTTCTGGGCGCTGGAGTCCTGGTCGGTGAGAGGATGGACCCGGCCGTCGCGCCACGCCGCCCGATGGAAGGTCTCGCGATCGCCGCACGCGCCCAGGGCCCCGCCCAGCCGCGCGGGGCGCCAGTCCAGCGCCGAGCCGGCCTTCGCGCCCGAGAGGCCGGCGACCAGCGGGGCCAGGAACAGTCGCCCGGTGACCATGGCGGAGGTCGGATTTCCGGGCAGCCCCAGCACCAGCCGGTCCCGGGCCCGGCCCAGCCACACCGGCTTGCCCGGCTTGATCGCCACCTTGTCGATGATCAGCGCCAGGCCTGCAGGCCCGAACATCGCCCGGGCGTAGTCCTTCTCGCCCACCGAGGCGCCGCCGGTGACGACCACCAGATCAGCCTCATCCAGCGCGGCGGCGGCGGCCGCCTCAAGGCTCGCGGGATCGTCCTTCAGGCGCCGGCGCCCGATCACTTCGCCGCCGTACTGCGCGATCAGGGCGGCGACGCCGAACGAGACGCTCTCCGGAATCGAGCCCGGGGTCCCGGCCGCCGATCCCGGCTCCGCGAGTTCGTCGCCGGTGCCCAGCACGACCACCCGGGGGCGGCGCCAGACTTCGACCGTCGCCCGGTCGGCGGCGGCGGCGGCGACCATGGCCCGGGCGTCGAGCCGGCGTCCGGGCTGCAGCAGCGTGTCACCGGCGCGGAAGTCCGAGCCCATGGCCCGCACATGACGGCCCCCGCCCAGGGCGGGGCTGAACAGGGCCTCGTCGCCGTCGCGGCGCACGATCTCCTGGATGATTACCCGGTCCGCGCCCGCAGGCATGGGCGCGCCGGTAAAGATGCGCACGCACTCGCCGGGTCCCATCCGCCCGTCAAAGCCGCGCCCGGCGAAGGATTCGCCGATGACCCGCAACCGCACGGGCAGTTCGGCGACCTCGGCCGCGCGCACCGCATAGCCGTCCATGGCCGAGGTGTCCGAGGCCGGCGAGTCGAGACCGGCGACGACCGGCGCGGCCAGCACCCGGCCACAGGCCTCGGCCATGGCGACGGTCTCGCGACCGAGCGGCGTCGCCGCCGCCTCGATCAACGCCGCCGCCTCGTCGAAACCGATCATTCCCCGGCGCCTTCGCCCCAATCGCCGCCGCGGCCGCCGCTCTTGGCCGTCACCCGAACCGCGCCGATGACCATGGTGCGGTCGATCGCCTTCAGCATGTCGAACAGCGTCAGGCCGGCGACAGCGACGGCCGTCAGGGCCTCCATCTCCACGCCCGTCGGGCCGTGGGTGCGCACCTCGGCTCGAATGTGGAAGCCGGGCAGGGCGGGCTCGGGCGTCACCGTCACCGCGACGTGGGTGAGGGGCAGGGGGTGGCAGAGCGGGATCAGGTCCGCGGTACGCTTGGCGCCCATGACCCCGGCGAGTTCGGCCGTGGACACCACGGCCCCCTTGGGGGTGTCGCCGGCGAGGGCCCGTTCGACGGTCGAGCCCGCGCAGGTCAGGGTTCCCTCGGCGACCGCCGTCCGGTCGCTGAAGGGTTTGTCCGACACATCGACCATGCGGGCGCGGCCGGCGGCGTCGAGATGGCTCAGGTCGTTCATGCGCAGACCTCTCGCAGGCGGGGAATCTGCCCCGCCAGCGAGCAGGGGCGATAACGGCTGTCCAGCTCCAGGCCCAGCACCAGATCCCAGGCGTCGCGGCAGGCCCCGGTCGATCCCGGCAGGCAGAAGACGAAGCTGTCCCCGGCCTGGCCGGCGAAGGCGCGCGACTGGAGGGTGGACAGCCCGACCGTGCCCAGGCTGGCCTGATGGAAGACCACGGCGAAGCCGTCCATCTCGCGCTGGAACAGCGGCCTAACCGCCTCCGGGGTGACGTCGCGGGGGGCGAACCCGGTGCCGCCCGTGGTGATGATCACGTCCACGTCCGGCTCATCGACCCAGGCCTGGACCTGAGCCCGGATCGCCTCCACGTCGTCACGGACCAGGGCGCGGGCGGCCAGCCGGTGCCCGGCGGCGTTCAGTCGCTCCAGGAGCAGACCGCCGGACGTGTCCGTCTCCATCGTCCGGGTGTCCGAGACCGTCAGCACGGCGATGTTCAGCGGGTGGAAGTCGAAGCTCTCGTCGATCCCGGGCATCAGTCGCTCCATCTCCTGAGGTCTTCGCGGTCCTGGTCGGTCGGCTCGATCCAGCGCGAGCCGTCGGGGCCGTCCTCCCGCTTCCAGAACGCCGCCTCGGTCTTCAAGCGATCCATGAGGTAGTCCGCAGCTTCGAAGGCCGCCCGGCGGTGTGGCGCGGCGACCGCCACGAAGACGATCACCTCGCCGGGCGCCACGTCGCCACAACGATGGATCACGCGGATGTCGCTAACGGGGAAGCGCCCCCCGGCGTCTGCGGCGATGGTCTCCAGCGACCGTTCGGTGAAGCCGGCGTAGTGGTCCAGATGGAGGCCGGTGACGGGCCCGCCGCCGGCGCTGTCGCGGGCCAGGCCGACAAAGGCGACCACGGCTCCGTCCCCGGTGCGGCCGTTGAGGAAGGCTTGAAGCTCGGCCTCTGCGCGGGGCGGATCACGGGACAGGAGCGCGGTTATCGCCATGTCAGCCGCCGGAGTAGATCGGCAGGACCGCGACTTCCTGGTCGGGACGGACCAGCGCGGTGTCTGGGACCACGGTCTGATCGACCGCCAGGCGAACGTCCGGTCGCGTCAGGACGGCGGCGGAGCCCTCCACCTGGTCGCCGAGCCGTCGACGGACCTCCTGGACGGTCAGGACTTCCGTGGACTCCAGCACATGCTCGCGACCGAAACGGGCGCCGAGTTCGCCCAGAAACAGAATCCGGATCTCCATGCGGTTGGTTGTCGGGTTGGCGGCAGTGCGAGTCAACGTCCGGCCGGCCGGCCGGACGCGACGCCGGACGCCGCCATATCTGCTGCAGGGACCCCAGGTGGACCCGGATGCATCAAGGGGGGTGAGGCAGACACAGAGAGGGAACCCGCGGCGCCGGCAATCAACCCGAGCGTCGCCGATGCCGAAGCCGCCGGAGAACCGACCTGCCTGCCGTACCGGAGACCCCTTCGTCTGGGTCAACCGCGACCTGTTCCGGCACACGGCCACGGCGCGCAATCGTGCTTTCAACATCGATCTGGCCCCGGGAGCCAGCGGCCGGACCGTGCTGCGGACGGCGGGGCGAATTCCCTACGTCTGCCGCTTCCACCCGGGCATGGCGGCGGTGCTGACCGTCGCGGCCTGATGGCCCCGGCCGGGAGCCGGCGTCCTTCCGGCGAGGTGCGGGGAGGGCGCGGCCCCCGGGGAGGTCGCCGGGCCTAGAAAAAGGCCCTGAGGCCGATGACGAAACGGGTGTCTTCAGCCTCGCCGCCCCGCGCTTCGATATAGTCGGCCGTGTCGCCGAGCGCGCGGCTCCACTCGACTCCGGCATAGGGCGCGAACTCCTTGCGGAACTCGTAGCGCAGTCTCAGGCCGGCCTCGACGGACGACAGGCCCCGGCCGATCTCCAGCTCCGGGATGTCGCTGGCCGAAGCGTCGATTTCGAGGCGCGGCTGGAGGATCAGCCGCTGGGTGATGCGCTGGTCGTATTCGGCCTCGACGCGGGCGGTCAGGTCGCCCTCGGTCGACAGGAAGGCGGCGGCGTCGACTTCCCACCAGTGGGGCGCGAGGCCCTGGAAGCCGAGGACCAGATGGGTCGTATCCTCGCCGTCGGGCCTGACGTCCTGACGCAGGCCGGCCTGCACGTCCCAGAAGGGCGCAACAGCGCGGCTGTAGAGAGCCTGGAGCTCGGCTTTCTCCACATCGCCGCCGAGGTCGCCCTCGCCCTCGGACTTCCACCAGAAGCGATGGATATCGCCTCCGCTCCAGCCCTGGGCGTCCCAGAGCCAGGTCTCGCCGTCGTCGCCGAAGCCGGCTTCGATCCGGTCGATCACGACGGCCGTGGTGCGGACGTCGCCGTTTTCGCGCAGCAGGATCCGGCGTGACGCGGCCATCGCCTCGGCCCCGAAGATGAGGTCCGCGGCATGGGTCGGACCGCTCAGAGCGGCGGCCGGAATCGGGTCTTCGGCAGGACGGCCGGGATTGTCGGCGCTGGTCGGCACGTCCGGCGGTCCCATGCTCATGGTCGACATGTCATGGCCCGCGTGGGGATCGACCTGCGCAGGAGCCATGGCGGACATGTCATGGCCGGCGTGTGGATCAGGTTGGGCGGGCGCCGGGGTCGCCATGTCATGACCCGCGTGCGGATCGACGGGCGCGGGCCGAGCCGGCATCTGATGGCCGGCGTGAGGATCGGCTGCGGGAGGCGAGGCAGGCGGCCTGACGTGCCCGGCGTGCGGGTCCGGGGCGGCGGCCGGGGCCGGCATGCGGTGGCCGTCGTGGGGGTCGGGAACCGGCGTGGCCGGCTGAGTCCTCGCCGGCGGAGGCATGGTGTGGCCCGCGTGCGGGTCCTGTGCCTGTGCCTGGGCCTGGGCGCTGAGGGCGCCGGCGGCGAGGATCAGCGGCGCGAGGGCGACGGCGAGGCGGTTCATGACGCGGCTCCGTCGATGGGCCGCACCGTCACGACATTGAACATGCCGGCGTGCATGTGCATCAGCAGATGGCAGTGGAAGGCCCAGTCGCCGGGCGCGTCGGCGGTCAGGTCGAAGGTCACCTTCGACCCCGGGGCGACGTTGACGGTGTGCTTGAGCGGCTGATGGCCGGCCGGTCCGCCGGTCACCAGTTCGAAGAAGTGGCCGTGCAGGTGGATCGGGTGGGCCATCATGGTGTCGTTGACCAGGGTCACCCGCACGCGCTCGTTGCGCTCGAAGCGGATCGGCTCGACCAATTCGCTGAACTTTCGGCCGTCAAAGCCCCACATGAACCGTTCCATATTGCCGGTCAGGTGGATTTCCATGGTCCGCGAGGGGGGGCGCTGGTCCTTGTTGGGCTGTAGCGACACCAGGTCGGTGTAGACGAGCACCCGGTGATCGACGTCCGTCAGGCCGGTGGGCCGCTCGCCCAGACGGTTCTGCGGATCCATGGAGATCATGTCGACGCCGACGCCCACCGCCATGTCCGGCGGAGCGTTCTCCGGATCGCGCATGTTCATGCCGGCCATGGACATCCCCGCCATTTCGCCCGCCGGAGCCGCGCCCTCGGCCGGGGCTCCGTGGTCCCTGCCGGGCATTGCGCCGTGATCCATCCCGGACATGCCGCCCGTTGAGCCGTGGTCCATTCCACCCATGCCCATGTCGCGCATGCTCAGGTTGGGGACCTCCCGCAGCGGCGGGACTTCGGCGGTCATGCCCGGGCGCGGGGCCAGGGTGGCCCGCCCCATGCCCGAACGGTCGATCGCCTCGGAGACGATGGTGTAGGCGCGGTCCTCGGTCGGCCGGACGATGACGTCATAGGTCTCGGCGACCGAAATCTGGAACTCGTCGGTCTCGACCGGACGCACGTTCTCGCCGTCGGCCTGGACCACCGTCATCGGCAGGCCGGGAATGCGGACGTTGAAGATCGACATGGCCGAGGCGTTGATGATGCGCAGCCGCACCCGTTCGCCGGGTCGGAACAGACCCGTCCAGTTTTCCTGCGGTCCGTGGCCGTTGATCAGATAGGTGTAGGTCGAGCCGTTGACGTCGAGGATGTCACGCGGGTCCATGCGCATGGCGCCCCACATGCGCCGCTCCTCCAGACTCATGCGGTCGCCGCCGTCCATGAGGCCCGCGAGGGTGGTGCGCTGCCGGTTGAAATAGCCCGGGCTCTTCTTGAGCTTCGTCAGGATCTCGTGCGGATGCATGAAACTCCAGTCCGACAGGACCAGCACATGCTCGCGGTCGTAGCCGATCGGGTCCGCGCCCGCCGGGTCGATGACGATCGGACCGTAGTGGCCCATCGCCTCCTGGAGGTTGGAGTGGCTGTGGTACCAGAAGGTGCCCGCCTGTTTGATCGGAAACTCATAGACGAAGGTCTGGTGCGCCCCGATGCCGGGGAAGCTGACGCCCGGCACGCCGTCCATCTGGAACGGCACGAGCAATCCATGCCAGTGGATGGAGGTCTCCTCGTCCAGATGGTTGGTCACCGACAGCCGAACATTCTGGCCCTCGCGCAGGCGCAGCAACGGGGCCGGCAGAACCCCGTTGATCGTCACCGCGTGACCCGTTCGGCCCCCCACGGTGAAGGGCGAGTGGCCGACTGTCAGATCAACGTTCGGTCCCGTCAGCGTCGGCATGTCCGCTCGCAAACCGGCCGATCCGGTCTGCGCCCAGGCGGGCAGCAGACCCTGCAATCCCAGCAGACCGCCTCCGGCGGCGGCGCCCCGGAGAAGCATTCGGCGATCGAGGCGTGACATGGTCATAGGCGAGGGTCCCTTGGCCGGCTGTCCAGCCCCTTGTTCAGATACGCATCCCGGCGGCGTAGTCCTTGCGACAGGTCGCCACAGCCATCGAGATCGCGGCCCTTGGCCCCCCGTACAAGAAAGGGCGCGTGTCATCCATCGTTGTGCAAGGGGCTCACGCCCCGTCCGTCGCACCCGTCTGCCTGCGATACGCCGGGACGGGACGGGATTATCCGGGCTGAGTGGTTGACGTGTGGCCATCGGACCGGTCCACTCGGCGCCATGGAGCGCAGATTGATGCAATCGACCCCGAACCGCCGTCTGCTGCTCGGCGTCGGCCTGATCATGAGCATGGCGGGAACCGCCTGCGCCCAGACCGCCCGCTCGAGAAATCTGACGGTCTTCAAGACGCCGTCCTGCGCCTGTTGCGACGGATGGATCTCGCACATGCGCGCGGCGGGGTTCACCACCGCCATCACGGTCCTGGAGAGTCTCGAGTCGGTCCGACGCAGCCGAGGAATGCCCGACGCGCTCGCCTCCTGTCACACCGGGCTGATAGACGGCTATCTGATAGAGGGGCATGTGCCGGCTGAAGACGTTATACGTCTGCTGGCAGAAAGACCGACCGCGGTCGGTCTCGCCGTACCCGCCATGCCGCTCGGCTCTCCCGGCATGGAGACGCCCGAAGGGCGCAAGGAACCCTACGCCACGCTTCTGGTGCTCCGATCGGGCGCCTCCCGCGTGTTCGCTCGCCACAACCAACCGGCCTGAAGCAGACGGTTCGATCTGCTCGCGCCAACGATAATCCGGAGCCTCCAATGTCCCGCACCTCTCTTGCCATGGCGCTGGCGATCGCCGTTCTGGCCGCACCGCCCGCCTTCGCCCAGGATCCCGCCCACGGCCACGACCACGCCGCCGGGTCCGTCGCCGCGGAAGCCGCGGAGGCGGCCATGGTCGTCGACGCCTTCCACGCGGCCCTCAAGGCCGGCGACACGGCCGCGGCGCTGGCCCTGATGGCGCCGGAGGTGATGATCTTCGAGGAAGGCGGCGCGGAGCGATCGCGGGACGAATATGCGTCCCACCACTTGGGCTCGGACGCCGCCTTCGCCGCAGCCTCGGAGGCGACGGTGACGCGCAGATCGGGCTGGGCCGAGGGCGACGTCGCCTGGATCACCAGCGAAGGCCGCACCATGGGTCAGTTCAACGGCCGCGCCGTGAACCGGCTCACGACCGAAACCATGGTGCTGAAGCGGCACAACGACGGCTGGCGCCTCCACCACATTCACTGGTCGTCGCGGGCGCCGGGCCCGGCGAGCTGACGGCGCCACATGGCCGATGGCGTCGGCCGCTGTCCGACGCAGGACGTCCTCACGCCACCGCAGGCAGACGCGCCACGTTGCAGTGGGTCCAGAGGCGGTCCATCGCCTTGACGAGGTCGTCCATCATGGCGTCGGAGTGGTTGGGCGAGGGGGTGAANAGACGCGCCACGTTGCAGTGGGTCCAGAGGCGGTCCATCGCCTTGACGAGGTCGTCCATCATGGCGTCGGAGTGGTTGGGCGAGGGGGTGAAGCGCAGCCGCTCGGTGCCCTTGGGCACGGTCGGATAGTTGATCGGCTGGACGTAGACGCCGTGCTCTTCCAGCAGCATGTCCGAGATCATCTTGGCGTGGACCGGATCGCCCACGAACACGGGGACGATGTGGCTGACCGACTCCATCACCGGAATGCCGGCGGCGCGGAAGCGGGCCTTGAGGGCGGCGGCGCGTTCCTGGTGGGCCTCGCGCACCTCGGGATGGGCCTTTAGCCAGCGCACCGAGGCCAGGGCGCCCGCCGTCAGGGCCGGCGGCAGGCTGGTGGTGAAGATGAAGCCCGAGGCCCAGCTGCGCACGGCG
>NZ_LMFL01000016.1:0-46295 GCF_001426805.1 Brevundimonas sp. Root1423 | reverse complement strand
AGCACGGCCGGGTGCTGGCCCATGCCGAGATAGTCGTTCGAGCACCAGACGATGACGTCCTGCTCGGACCCGTCCTCGCGACGGCGGACCGCCTTCGGGAACTGGCCGCGCACGCGCTTGAGGTCGGCGAAGACGCGATAGCGCCCCTCGCCCCTGACCTGCTCCACGGCGGTCCCGAATGCGGCCTTGTAGTCGTACATCAGGATGATCCCGCGGCGAGTGAGCCTCCTCCTCCCACCCCCGTCCCTCCGCGTCACCTCCGGTAAACTCCTGAGACCGTCGGCGCGCGGTCCTGAAGGAGGAGGGGGCCGGCGGCCTATCTGGCCAGGATCGTCATCCGGACCAGTTCGGACAGGCTGCGGGCCTGCATCTTGGTCATGACGTTGGCGCGATAGACTTCGACGGTGCGGGGGCTGATCTCGAGATCGTAGGCGATCACCTTGTTGGCGCGGCCCGCGACCAGGCCCTCGAGCACCTGACGCTCGCGCGTGGACAGGGAGGCGAGGCGATCACGCACCTCGGCGTCCTGCCCTTCACGCTCGGCGGTTCCCGCCTGGTCGGCGAGGGCCGAGCGGATCGACGACAGCAGGGCCTCGTCGTCGAAGGGCTTTTCGATGAAGTCCTTGACCCCGGCGCGGACGGCCTCGATGGCCAGCGGAACGTCGGCGTGGCCGGTCATGACGATGACCGGATGGCGCACCCCCATCTCGGACAGCCGCCGAACCATCTCCAGCCCGTTCATGTCCGGCATGCGGACGTCGGTGACGATGCACCCCGGAGCGAGGGTGTCGGCGTGGGCCAGCAAGGCCGCGGCCGACTCATAGGTTCTGGAAACCAGGTCCGCGGTGTCCAGCAGGAAGGCCAGGGAATCCCGGATCGCAGGATCATCGTCCACCACATGGACGATCGGCTCATTCGCCATCGTAAAGTTCCTCCTCGCCTACAGAACGCAGCGTAAAGCAGAATCGCGTACCGCCGCCGGGATTTGGCTCCACCCAGATACGGCCGCCGTGAGCCTCGACGATGGTGCGCGAAATCGACAGTCCGACGCCCATGCCGGTCCGCTTGGTGGTGACGAACGGCTGGAACAGCTGATCGGCGATGTCGGGGCTGATGCCCGAGCCGGTGTCGGCCACGGTGACCTGGGCGTATTCATCGGCGACGGGGTCGAGGCGGATTTCAAGCACCTTGCGCTTCGCCTCCTCCATGGCCTCGATCGCATTGCGGATCAAATTCAGCACGACCTGCTGGATCTGGACCTTGTCGGCGAGCACCAGGTCGATCTCGGGCGAGAAGCGGAACAGCACGCGGACGCCATGTTCCTTGGCCCCGACCAGGGCCAGGGCGCTGGCCTCCTCGATCAGCTTGGGCAGGCTTTCGACCCGCCGTTCCGCCTCGCCGCGGGCGACGAAGTCGCGCAGGCGGCGGATGATGTCGCCGGCCCGCAGCGCCTGGTCCCCGGCCTTGTGAATGGCGTCGCGCAGCCGGTCCCGGGGGATGGCCTCGGCGTCGAGAAGGCGCAGCGAGCCCTTGAGATAGTTGGCCATCGCCGAGAGCGGCTGGTTCAGTTCATGCGCCAGGGCCGAAGCCATCTCGCCCATGGCGGTCAGACGGGAGATGTGGACCAGCTCCGACTGCAGCTCCTGGAGCCGCTGCTCGGTCTGCTGGCGTTCGCTGAGGTCCCGGACGAAGCCGGTGAAGAAGCGCTGGTCGCCCGAGATCATTTCCCCGACGGACAGTTCCATCGGGAAGGTCGAACCGTCCTTGCGTTCCCCGACCACGACGCGGCCGACGCCGATGATCCGTCGCTCGCCGGTCGTCAGATAGCGGTCCAGATACCCGTCATGCTGTTCGCGATAGGGTTCGGGCATCAGCATCTTCACGTTTCGGCCGATCACCTCGCCGGGGGTCCATCCGAACAGGCGCTCGGCCGTGGGACTGAAGGACTGCATGACGCCGCGCTCGGTGATGACGACCATGGCGTCCGGCACGGTGGCGAGGATCGACTGCAGGTGGGCTTCGCGCGCGCGCAGATCCCGGTTCACCAGGACGGCCCGGGAGCGCATGTTCTGGAAGGCCTCGCCGCCCGCTGAAATACTCGCTCCCAGCAGGAGGAAGACCGCCGCGCCGGCTACGTCGCCCCCGGTCAGGGCGCCGGTCGACCAGGTGACGTAGAGGCCGCAGGCGAACCCCAGCACCGTCGCCACAATGCCCGGCACGGCGCCCCCGAGCGCCGCGGCCACGACCACGGCCGGGACGAAGAACAGCAGCGCCAGCCGGTCCTCCAGCCACGGCGTCAGGGCCAGGCGCAGCGCCAGGCCGCCCGCGGCGCCGAGGACGGCGGTCGCCAGGCCGTAGCCGGTATGGCGGGTCGCCAGCATCCAGTCCCAGGGGGTCCGGGCCTCCAGCGCATCCGTCGGGGTGGTCGTCATCGTGGCCTCCGCAACACCCCGTAGGTGAAACACCGGAATTTCACCAGACGCAGCCGGCGGTTACTCCACCGCCATCGGGCCGCCGGCCCAAAGTTCACTGTTTCGGAAGCCGCCATGATCGCTCCCCTCGTCGACCTGTCCGTCCACCACGCCCCCAGGGGCCTGTCCGACCGCACCGCCTGGGGCTTCGTCAAGGCGCTGCGCTTCTTCGCCGACACCTTCTTCGCCAAACGCTACGGCCACCGCGCCGTGGTGCTGGAGACCGTGGCCGCCGTGCCCGGCATGGTCGGCGCGACGCTGAATCACCTGAAGGCCCTGCGCCGGATGAAGGACGACAACGGCTGGATTCGCACCCTGATGGACGAGGCCGAGAACGAGCGGATGCACCTGATGACCTTCATCGAGGTGTGCAAGCCGACCCTGTTCGAACGCTTCATGGTCATCGCCGTGCAGTGGGTCTTCTACCTGTTCTTCTTCGGCCTCTACCTCGTGTCCGCGAAGACGGCGCACCGCGTGGTCGGCTATTTCGAGGAGGAGGCGGTGCTCAGCTACACCCACTACCTGGCCGAGATCGACGAGGGCCGCAGCGAGAACGTCGCCGCGCCCGAGATCGCCCTCCGCTACTGGAACCTGCCGGCCGACGCCACCCTGCGTGACGTGGTGCTGGTGGTGCGCGCCGACGAAGCCCACCACCGCGACGTCAATCACGGCTTCGCCAACGAACTGTGCGGCGCGGCGCCGATCGCCATCGCGCCCTGCCCGGTGCACGTCGAGCTGCAACCCAACTGGAAGGCGGCGGCGTAACAGCGAACCACAGACCGAGGCGTTCCGCATGTCGCTCCGCACCCTTCCACCCGCCTGGCGCTCCCACGCCGAGCGCAACCTGCCGCGCTACACCAGCTATCCGACGGCGGTCGCCTTCGAGACCGCCGCCGGGGAGGGGCAGGCGCGGGAGTGGTTGGCGGCGACCCGCGCGGACCAGGCCATCTCGGCCTATGTCCATGTGCCCTTCTGCAAGCGCCTGTGCTGGTATTGCGGCTGCCACACCAGCGTCTTCCACGAGTACGACAGGGTCCGCGCCTTCTTCCAGACCCTGATGCTGGAGGTGGACCTCTGGGCGGACGCCATCGGACCGCACGCTGGCGCCGCCCATCTGCATTTCGGCGGCGGCAGTCCCAACGCCCTGTCGCCTGACGACTTCCTGGCCCTTGTCCGGCACATGGCGGACCGGTTCGCCCTGCGTCCCGGCGCGGAAGTGGCGGCCGAGCTGGATCCGGGCATGCTGTCGGACGCCTTCATCGATGCGGCCGGCGAGGCGGGTGTGACCCGGGTCAGCCTCGGCGTGCAGACCTTCGACCCCGACGTCCAGGCGAAGGTCAACCGCATCCAGCCGTTCGACATGGTCGCCGCCGCCAACGACCGTCTACGCAAGGCCGGCGTAGCCGCGATCAATTTCGACCTGATGTACGGCCTCCCCGGCCAGACGCCCCAGAATGTCGCGGCCTCCACGAAGGCGGCGGTGACCCTTCGGCCCGACCGGGTCGCCGTGTTCGGCTACGCCCATGTGCCGTGGATGAAGAAGCACCAGGTGATGATCCGGGAGGCCGACCTCGCGGACGGCGACGGCCGCTGGGCCCAGGCCGAGGCCGCCGACGAGACTCTGCGCGCGGCCGGTTATGTCCGCATCGGCCTGGATCACTACGCCTTGCCGGAGGACCCCCTGGCCATCGCCGCGGCCTCGGGAGGGCTGCGTCGGAATTTCCAGGGCTACACCGACGACCCGGCGCCCGTGCTGGTGCCGATCGGTCCCTCCTCGATCGGACGTTTCGCCGAGGGGTTCGTGCAGAACGCCATCACGACCGACCGGTGGGGCCACGAGGTCGAGGCCGGACGCCTCCCGGTCGCGCGCCGCCTGGCCGTCGATGCCGAAGACGAACTGCGCGCCGCCGTGATCGAGCGGCTGATGTGCGACCTCACGGTCGATGTCGCGGAGGTCTGCCGGGCGCACGGCTTCGCCGACGTGACGCTGGACAGCGCGATCGTCGCCGCGAGCCGGCTGCAGGCCGACGGCCTGTGCGAGGTCAGCGGCCGAACCATCCGGATCCCGGCCGAGGCCCACCGCGTCATGCGCGTGGTGGCGGCCTGTTTCGACGCCCGTCTGCCGGTCGCCACGAGCCGGCACGCCCGGGCTGTGTGATCCCGGGACAACCCCCACTGGGGGAATCCCGGAGTTTGTCGGCGCACAACGTCCGGCCACGCTGATCGACGGAATGGAAGCTTCAATTGGCCGGATTCGGGACCTCCCGAGTGGCCGCAAGGATATCGCGATGACAACCAAACGACTTTGGATCGTCCTCGCCCTGATCATGGCGACATCGTTCGCCGTGCTGGGGATGATGGGACGGGAGATAAACCGGCAGGCGCCGCCGATACCGGCGCAGGTCGTGGACACGACCGGGGCGGTGCTGCTGACCCGCGAGGACATCCAGACCGGCCAGCTGGCCTGGCAGTCCATGGGCGGCCAGCAGGTCGGCTCGGTCTGGGGCCACGGCGGCTATGTCGCGCCTGACTGGTCGGCCGACCAGTTGCACCGGGAAACCACCGCTCTGCTGGAGATGTGGTCGCAGCGCGAACACGGCCAGTCCTGGGCCAGCCTGGACGTTGAACGCCAGGCGGCGTTGAAGGCCCGGGTCAAGCGCGAGATGCGCACCAACACCTATGATCCGGCGACCGACACCATCACGGTCTCGGCCGACCGGGCCGCCGCCATGCGCGAGGTCAAGGCCCACTACGTCGCCCTGCTGGGCGACGATCCGGCCCTGGAATCGCTGCGCGAGCAATACGCCATCGCCAATAACGCCGTGCCGGACGCCGGCCGCCGCAACCAGATCTCGGCCTTCTACTGGTGGGCCAGCTGGGGTGCGGGAACCCAGCGTCCCAACGACGTCATCACCTACACCTCCAACTGGCCGCACGAGCCGCTGATCGACAACGTCCCGACCCCGGCCAACATCGTCTGGTCGGTGGCCAGCGTCCTGCTGCTGATCTTCGGCGTCGCCGCCCTGGTCTTCTGGCACGCCCGCCAGCCGAAGGACGAGCACCTCGAACCGCCCAATGCCGATCCGCTGATGGGCATGAAGCCGACGCCGTCGATGAAGGCGGCGGGCAAGTATTTCCTGACCGTGATCGCCCTGTTCCTGCTGCAGGTCGGGCTCGGAGCCGTCACCGCCCACTATGCGGTCGAGGGCCATGACTTCTACGGCATTCCGATCTCGGAATGGATTCCCTACGCCGTGACCCGCACCTGGCACACCCAGCTGGCGGTGTTCTGGATCGCCACGGCCTGGCTGGGCACGGGCCTCTACATCGCCCCGATCGTCTCGGGCAAGGAGCCGCGGTTCCAGGCCCTGGGCGTCAACGTTCTCTGGGTCGCCCTCGTCGTCGTGGTGCTGGGCTCCATGGCCGGCGAATGGTTCGGCGTGCAGCAGATCTTCGACCTCGACACCAACTGGTGGTTCGGCCACCAGGGCTGGGAATACATCGACCTCGGCCGCTTCTGGCAGAGCCTGCTGTTCGTCGGCCTGCTGCTGTGGCTGCTGCTGGTGACCCGGGCCCTCTGGCCGGCGCTGCGGGAGAAGTCCCAGGCCAAGCCGGTGCTGGTGATCCTGTTCCTGTCCACCGTGGCCATCGCCCTGTTCTATGCGGCCGGCTTCATGTGGGGCAAACACACTCACATCAGCATGGTCGAATACTGGCGCTGGTGGGTGGTCCACCTGTGGGTCGAGGGCTTCTTCGAAGTGTTCGCCACGGCGGTGATCAGCCTGCTGTTCGTCCGCCTCGGCCTGGTCCGGCCGATGGTCGCCAATGTCGCGGTCGTGTTCGGCACCATCGTCTTCATGACCGGCGGCGTCCTCGGCACCGCCCACCACTGGTACTTCGCCGGCACGCCCACCTCGGTGATGGCCATCGGCTCGGTGTTCTCGGCCCTCGAGGTCGTGCCCCTGGCCCTGGTCGGCTTCGAGGCCTTCGAGAACTGGCGGCACACGAAGGCCGCCCCGTGGGTCAAGGCCTACAAATGGCCGATCCTGTTCTTCGTCGCCGTCGGCTTCTGGAACCTGCTCGGCGCCGGCGTCTTCGGCTTCATGATCAACCCGCCGCTGAGCCTGTATTACATCCAGGGGCTCAACACGACGGCGACCCACGCCCACGCGGCCCTGTTCGGGGTCTACGGGATGCTGGGCATCGGCCTGCTGCTGTTCTGCTTCCGCAGCCTGGCGCGCCGCGAGGCCTGGAGCGACACCCTGCTGGCCTGGACCTTCTGGCTGTTGAACATCGGTCTGGCGATGATGCTCTTCCTGTCGCTGCTGCCGATCGGGGTGGTGCAGGCCTTCGCCAGCATCGAGCACGGCATGTGGTACGCGCGCTCTCCGGCGGTGCTGCACTCGCCGCTGGTCCAGACCCTGGTGTGGATGCGCGTCCCCGGCGACGTGGTGTTCGGGGCGGGGGCCGTCACCTTGGCGATCTTCGCCGCCCGGCTGGTGATCGCGGGCCTCAAGCCAAGGCCCGGGACCGACCCCGCAGCCGAGCCGGCCGTCCTGCCGGCCGAGTAACGGGCCGACAGCGTACGGGGCGGGGAGGGGTTCGCCTCTCCCCGCCCTTTCTTTTTCAAAGGATTCCTGCCCGTGGCCACGACAGCCCAGTCCATCCGGCGATACGCCGGCCCGCCGGTGTTCAGTTTCGGTTTCCGGCCCTTCTTCCTGTTCTCGGCCGTCTGGGCGGCGGTCGCCGTGCCGATCTGGGTCGCGTCGATGTCGCTGGGCGACGGGACGGTGGGCGGGATGGACGGCCGCCTGTGGCACATCCACGAAATGCTGTTCGGCTATCTGGCCGGGGTCATCGCCGGCTTCCTGCTGACCGCCGTGCCCAACTGGACCGGCCGCCTGCCGGTGACCGGCCTGAAGCTGGCGGGCCTGTTCGTCCTCTGGGCCGCGGGTCGGGCGGCGGGATTCCTGCCGGCGTCTCTGTCCGTCCCCGCCGCCGTGATCGACAGCGCCTTCCTGGTCGTCTTCGCCGCGCTGATCTGGCGCGAGGTGCTGGCGGCGAAGAACCGGCGCAACCTGCCGGTCTGCCTGATGGTGTCGGTGCTGGCCGCCGCCAACATCGCCTTCCATCTGCGGGATCAGGTTCCGCTGTTCGGACCGGGCGGCGAGCGGGCCGCCGTGGCGGTCATCACCGGCCTGATCGCCCTGATCGGGGGTCGGGTGACCCCCAGTTTCACCCAGAACTGGACCCAGGCCCACGGGATCGCCCGGGGGCCGACCGCCTTCAACCGCTTCGACGCCGGGGTTCTGGCCCTGACCGCACTCGCCCTCATCGCCTGGGTCGCGGCGCCCTGGGCGTCCCTGACCGGCGCGGCCATGGTCCTCGCCGGCCTGGCCAATCTCGCGCGGCTGGCGCGCTGGCGCGGCTGGCTGGCCCGGCGCGAGGCGCTCGTCTGGATTCTGCACGCCGGCTATGCGTGGCTCGGCGTGGGGTTGATCCTGCTGGGATTGTCCGCGCTGGTCCCCGACTCCGTGCCGTTCACCGCCGGCATTCACGCCCTGACCACGGGCGCCATGGGGGTCGAGACCCTGGCCATGATGACCCGCGCCACCCGAGGCCATACCGGCCGGCCGCGTGTCGCCGACGGTTCGACCACCGCCATCTATCTGCTGATCCTGTCGGCGGTGGTCGTGCGGGTCTCGGCGCCGTTCCTGACGGAGTGGACCGTGGCCCTGCTGGCGGTCTCGGCGACGCTGTGGGCCCTCGCCTTCGCCGGCTTCGTCGCCGCCTACGGACCGATGCTGTGGCGCCGATCGCTGTGACATTGCGCCCGCGCAAGGCGGCGGCGACCGGGACGTGCGACAGGTCGGGCATGACCCGCCCTGTTTCCGACGGCTGCGATCCGGCGCTGTGCCCGACCGACCTGTGCTGTTTCGGGGAGTGCCAATGCGCCCCCTCGGCGGCCCAGGGCGACCGGCGGCGGCTGATGATGCAGGCGCTCGGGCTCGGCGCGGCCGCGCTGGCTGTCGCCGGCGTGGCCTTGCCGCTTCTGCCCACGACGCCGTTCGCCCTCGTCTCGGCCTGGGCCTTCGCCCGTTCCTCGCCCCGGCTTGAGGCGTGGCTGCGGAACCATGATCGACTGGGTCCGCCCCTGAAGGCCTGGGAGCAACGCGGCGCCATCCCGCGCGGGGCCAAGGCCGTCGCCGCGGTGAGCCTCCCCCTGAGTGGCCTGCTCGTTCATGCGTCAGGGGCCGGCCTCGCCGTCACGGCGTCGGTCGGAGTCGCGCTGGCCTGCGTCGGCGGCTGGATTCTGACGCGCCCGTCCTGACGGAGCTTGCGCGCCGACAACGACGCGGCGGCGGCTCTGCACCATCCATCCCGCAGGAGCTACCATGAACCCATCCCCCGCCGCCGTAATCGCCGGCGCCCTGTTCCCTGGCCCTCGTTCGGAAAACGAGACCTGGGTGCGCGGCGAATTCCAGGCGGTGCTGGATCAATGGTTCGACTGGCGCAAGAGCCTGTTCGCCGACGATCCCTGCCTCGTCGGGCCCGCGGACCGTCTGTCGCCCCAGCGGCTGGAACGACGCGAGATCCTGTCCCGGGAACTCGCCAATTTGTGCGAGACGCTGACGGCCGAGACGCCCACCTACACCCCCCGCTACATCGGCCACATGAAGGCCGAGGTGTCTATGCCGGCGCTGCTGGGCTGGCTGGCGGCCATGCTGCACAATCCCAACAACACCTCGCGCGAGGCCAGCAAGGTCGGCACGGTGATCGAGGCCGAGGCCATCGCCATGCTGGCGGCCATGGTCGGCTACGACCCGGCGACCGCGGAGGGCCATTTCACCTCCGGCGGCACGGTGGCCAATTTCGAGGCCGTATGGCGGGCCCGCTACCGCCTCGACCACTGGCTCAGCCTCGGCCTCTACATTGCTGAAAAGACCGGCGAACCGCTCGACGTCTTCGCCTCGGCCCACATGGGCTGGGACCGGTTCCGCGCGCTGTGGGCCGAGCACGGCCTGACCGACGCCGTGCTGCGCCGCTACAGCGCCGCCGTTGGCGTTCCGGCCAACATCTGGCTGCGGATCGGCCGCGCCTCGGGTCGCGACTACCTGGGTCCCGTGCTGCTGGTCCCGGGCAACAAACACTATTCCTGGTCCAAGGCCGCCAACCTGTTCGGGCTCGGGGAGGAGTCGTTGTGGGCCGTGGACCTCGACTCCGAGGGACGGCTCGACGTCGACGATCTCGAGAGACTGATCCTTCGGGCGGAGGCCGCGGGCCGGCCGGTGCTGATGGCGGTCGGCGTGGCCGGCACCACCGAGACGGGCGAGATCGACCCGATCGACGCCCTGCATGACCGGCTGGAACGCTGGGAAGCCGAGCGTGGCCTGCACATCTGGCGACACGTCGACGCGGCCTACGGCGGCTTTCTGTGCGCCATCCTCGGCGGGCCGGACGAGGATGTCCTGACCCCGGCCAGCGTCGCCGCGCTGAAAGCGATCGGTCGGGCGGATTCCGTGACCATCGACCCGCACAAGCTGGGCTATGTGCCCTACGCCTGCGGCGCCTTCCTGACCCGGGACACGGCCCGCTACGCGGTTTCGGCGTTTGACGCCCCCTATCTCGACCGGCCGGAACTCGGCGACGGCAAATGGTCGTCGACCCTCGAGGGGTCGCGCTCGGCGGCCGGAGCCGCCGCGGTCTGGCTGAGCGGGCGCACCATGGGTTTCGGCCCGTCCGGACTGGGCGCGTTGCTCGCCGAGACGGTGCGGACGCGCCGGGCGTTCGAGGCCGCCCTCGGGGCCGCCGTGCCGGAAGTCCGCTTCCTCGAGCCCGCCGACGCCAACATCGTCTGCTTCTCCGTGGCCCTGACCGGCGAGTCCCTGGCCAGCGCCAACCGTCGAACCACGGCGCTGTTCGACCTCATCCATCACTCGCCGGAATTCTCGGTCTCCAAGACCACGCTGGGCCCCGACTATGCGGCGGCGGTCGCACGCCATGTCGACGGCTTCGGCGGCGTGGTCGACGCCCCGGGCATGGTGCTGGTGCGCTGCGTCTTCATGAACCCCTACTGGGCCGCCCCGGAGTTCCGCGCCGCCCTGTTCCCGCCGTTCATCGACCTGGTCCGGGAGAGCCTCGGCGGCGGTCTCGAGGCGGCGGCGTGATGGGTCACGGCGGGACGGGGTGGCGATCACATCTCCCGCGGAGCCCTGTGCCCGGATGGGGCAAGGCCGCCACCGGCGTACTGATGGCCCTGCGCGGTCCGGTCGAGCGCCTGCTGACCCTCGCCCTGCGCCGGGTGGCGCGCCTCCGGCCTGACGTGTTCGAACGGCTCGGCGAGGCCGGCGACGTGGTCTTCATCGTCGCCCCCACGGACTTTCCGGTGGCTTTCCGTCTGCGACCCGGCCGCGGATCCGGCGAGGTCCAGGTGGTCCGCGGCGACGACGAGGCGCTCCACGCCGCCCGGATATCCGGGCCGCTGCTGACCCTTCTGGCGCTGTTCGACGGTCGTTGCGATGCCGACTCCGCCTTCTTCTCGAGACGCATCCGCGTCGACGGCGACACGCGGGCGGTGGTCGCCCTGCACAATACGCTGGAGGCCGCGGAACTGACTCTCGCGGACCTGCTGGGCGTCGCGCCGGCGTTCCGTGACCGGCTGAATGCGGGCCTGGCGGGGGCGCTGGACCGCCTGCGTCCGGCCGGTGCGGAGGCCTGAGATGGGATCGATCGAACTGGTCTGTCCGGCGGGGTCTCCCGCCATGCTGAGGGCGGCGGTCGAGGCCGGCGCCGACAGCGTCTATTGCGGTCTGCGGGACGACACCAATGCGCGGAATTTCCCGGGCCTGAACTTCTCGCCGGCCGAGCTGACGGACAGCGTCGCCTGGGCTCATGATCGCGGCGCGAAGGTTCTGCTGGCGGTCAACACCTTCGCCCGGGCCGGCGCCGGCGACCGCTGGCGCGCCTCGGTCGACGCCGCGGCGGGCACCGGCGTCGACGCCGTCATCGTCGCCGACCTGGGCGTTCTGGCGCACGCGCGCGAAGCCCACCCGGACCTGCGCCTGCACCTGTCGGTCCAGGCCGCCGCGGGCTCGCCCGAGGCCATCGCCTTCTACGCCGAGGCCTATGGGGTGAAACGGGTGGTGCTGCCGCGCGTCCTCAGCGTCGAGGAGATCGCCGCCCTGATGCGGGAGATCACGGTGGAGACGGAAGCCTTCGTCTTCGGCGGCCTGTGCGTCATGGCCGAGGGGCGCTGCGCCCTGTCCTCCTACGTCACCGGCCGATCGCCCAACCTCAGCGGGGTCTGCTCGCCGCCCGAGTCGGTCACCTACACCGAGGAGGAGGGGGCTCTGGTGTCGCGCCTCGGGGGGTTGGCACTGGACCGGTATGCGCCCGGCGAGCCGGCGGGCTATCCGACCCTGTGCAAGGGCCGGTTCGACGTGGACGGCGGCCTGTCCTACCTGTTCGAGGACCCGGTCAGTCTGAACGCCATGAGCCTGCTGGCCGCCCTGCGCCGCGCCGGCGTCACGGCGGTCAAGATCGAGGGCCGACAGCGTGGCAAGGCCTATGTGGCGCGGGTCGCCTCCGCCTTCCGCGGCGCCATCGACGCCCTCGACGAGGGCGCCGATCCGACGCCGTTCGAGAGCCTGCTGACCGATCTCGCCGAGGGCGGCCGCGAGACCGCCGGCGCCTACCGGAAGACCTGGCGATGATGGATCCAATTCAGCTGACTCTCGGACCTCTGCTGTTCAACTGGGCGCCCGACCGCATCCGCGACTTCTATGCGCGGATCGCCGATGAGGCCTCGGTCGACCGGGTCTATCTGGGCGAGGTGGTGTGCGGAAAGCGCGCGCCGCTCGTCGACGCCGCCCTGGCCGACGCCGCCGACCGGCTGACGCAGGCGGGCAAGACGGTGGTCTGGTCCACCTTGGGGCTGCCGGCCCTGAAGCGCGACCGCAAGGCCATCGCCGCCCTGTCGGCCGAACAGGAGATGCTGGTCGAGATCAACGACATCTCCGGCCTGCGGGGCCGGACCGGGCCGTTCGTGGCCGGACCCCTGCTCAACATCTACAACGAGGGGGCCGCGCGCGAACTGATGGCGCGCGGCTGCGTCCGGCTTTGCGCCAATATCGAGCTGTCGCTCGAGGCCGTTTCGGCGATCGCCGCGGCCTGCCCCGGGCTGGAGATCGAGCTGTTCGCGTTCGGACGGCTGCCGCTGGCCTTGTCGGGGCGCTGCTACCACGCCCGCCACCACGGCCTGCACAAGGACGCCTGTCAGTTCATCTGCGACCGCGACCCCGACGGACTGGCGCTCAGCACTCTGGACGGGCGCGAATTCCTGGCCGTCAACGGCGTCCAGACCCTGTCGCACGGCGTCCAGCTGATCGACGCGGCGCCGGCGACGCTCAGGGCGGCCGGGGTCAGGGCCCTGCGCCTGTCGCCCCACACATCCGACATGGTCGCCGTGGCGGCGGCGTTGCGCGACCGGGCGGACGGCCGGATCGAGGGGGCCGAGCTCGCCGCGCGGGTGAGGGCGTCGGGCCCGCCCGGCGCGCTCGTCGGCGGCTACCTCCGCGGCGAGGCGGGCCTCGGTTCAATCGAAGCGTCGTCATGAGAGAGCGGAAACTGGCTACCCTCCGGACCGAGCTGGACGCGCTGGACCGCCAGATGGTCAAGGCGTTGGCGCGGCGGCAGCGCGTCGTCGAGGCGATCGCCCGCCTGAAGGGCGACCCGGACAAGGTGCGCGATCCGACGCGGATCGAGGCGGTGCTGGCGAATGTGCTGCGGGCGGCCGACCTGGCCGGCCTGTCCCCCGCCATCGCCGAACCCGTCTGGCGTCTGCTGGTCGACCGCTGCGCCGATCACGAGGCGGCCTGGCTGCAAGCCCGGGCCGAGCCGCCGCGCGACAGCTGCTGCGGCTGTCAGGAGGATTCCGCCGTTCGCTGAGACCGGCCTTTGCCGGCGAAGGCCCTGGGCGCATCACCGTACAATTGCGGAGCCGGGCCGTTGCGTCAGCGCAAGGAGGCCGGAGGGGAGGGGGCCCAATTGGGCGCACGGTCCGATCCGGGCCGAACGCCCTTTTTCCGGTTTCGCCATGCTCCTCTCCACCGTCTCCGCCGCCGCCCTCATGCTTACAGCCGCGGCGCCTCAGGAGCCTTCGCACCTCGTCCATCTGGCGGCCGCGGACGAACCGGTGGCGATCGCCGACGTGGTGGTCACCGGGCGGCGCGATCCGATGGACCCGGCGGTCGCCGCCCGCGCCCGCGCCGCCGCGCAGGAAACGCCCGGCGCGGTCGCCGTGGTCAGCCGTGAGCAGTACGCGGACCATCTGGCCCTGCACCTCGGCGACGCCCTGCACGCGGTGCCCGGCGTCTTCGCCGAGAAGCGCTGGGGCGAGGAGGTTCGCCTGTCTATCCGCGGTTCCGGCGTGGGCAACTCGTCCCACAACCGCGGCGTGGTGCTGGCCCAGGACGGGGTGCCGTTCAACCAGGCCGACGGCTTCGGCGACTTCCAGGAGGTCGATCTGCTCAGCGCCCGCTACATCGAAGTGTTCAAGGGCGGCAACGCCATCCGCTTCGGCGGCGCGACCATGGGCGGGGCCATCCAGCTCAACACCCCGACCGGCCGCACCGCGCCGGCCCGCCACGAACTGAGGCTGGAAGCAGGTTCGTTCGAAACCTGGCGCGGCCACGGCGAGATCGCGCGCCAGTGGGGCGACACGGATCTGTGGGCCGGCGTCACGGTGCTCGGCGCCGACGGTTGGCGGGATCATTCCGCCCAGGCGTCGCAGCGGCTCAGCCTGAACCTGGGCCACAGCTTCGGCGAGGACCGCGAAATCCGGATGCTGGTCAGCGCCGCCGACATCGAGAACGAGATTCCCGGCGCCCTGACCCTGACGCAGGCGCTGAACGACCCGACCGCCGCCGCCGCCGCCAATGTCGCGCGGGACTATCGTCGCGACATGACATCGCTGCGCGGCTCGATCCTGACCCACTGGCGCCTGGACGGGGCCTGGACGTTCGAGGGCGGCGTCTATGCCGCGGTCAAGGATCTGGATCACCCCATTTCGGTGGTCATTGACCAGCAGAGCCGCAACATCGGCGCCTTCGGCCGCTTCGACTGGACCGGAACCTTCGGCGGACGAAACGCCGACCTGTTCGTCGGCGCCTGGCTGCGCGACGGTCGGCTGGACGGCCTGACCTTCCAGAACAACGCGGGAGAGCGTGGTGTCCGGACCGGCGACAACACCCAGCGCGCCACGGCCGCGGACATCTTCGCCGAGGGCCGGCTGTTCGTCACCGACCGACTGGCGCTGGTCGCCGGGGGAAGCTGGGGCCAGGCGACGCGCGACTATGTCGACCAAGTCAATCCCGTACGCAGCGCCTCGAAGGATTTCGACTGGTTCGCCCCCCGGGTCGGGCTTTTGTGGGAGGATGACGGCGGCCGGCAGCTATTCGCCAACCTGACCCGCTCGGTCGAGCCGCCGCATTTCTCCGCCTTAGTGCAGGCGCCGTATCCTGACTTCGTGCCGGTCGAGGCCCAGGAGGCCTGGACCATCGAAGTCGGCGCGCGGGGGCGGAAGGGCCCGCTGTCATGGGACGTGGCCCTCTACCGCATGGCGGTCGAGAACGAACTGCTGACCTTCCTGACCGCGCCGGACATCCCGGCCGCCACCTTCAACGCCGGCGATACGGTGCACCAGGGCCTTGAGGCCGGGCTGGACTGGACGATCTGGCGGGACGGAGCGCGGCGGCTGAAACTGCACCAGACCTGGGCCTGGACCGATCTGCGTTTCGATGGCGATCCCCATTACGGCGACGGCGGCCTGCCGGTCGTCCCGGAACACCATTACCATGCCGAGTTGAGCTACGACGCCGGCCGCTGGTCGGTTGCGCCTTCGGTGCAGTGGTCGCCGAAGGACAGCTGGGTCGATTACGCCAACACCCTGAAGTCGCCGGGCTACGCCGTCTGGTCGCTGAACGCCACGTTCGCCGTCGCACCCGGACTCAAGCTGTTCTTGGACGCCCGAAACCTGACGGACGAGCGCTATATCGCCAACGCCAGCGCCGTCACTGACGCCCGCGTCGCCTCCAGCGCGGTCTTCTGGCCGGGCGAGGGGCGCAGCGGTTTCGTCGGGCTCCGCGGCAGTTTCTGAATAATCGATCCAGCCTCCCGGATTCCGCCCGGCCAGGGCTGAGGGCGGATCGAGAGATTTTCAACCCGCAGGGCGCCCGCCCTGCGGGTTGAACTGCCTGGATCGGCCCGGGCGACCCTCCGTATGAACCCTTAGGGAGTGATGCGAAGGCTCAAGCGTCGCCTCCCCAAGTGTTATGTAACCTACTGTAATTGCTTATATGTCAGACCTGTCAGGAGGATTTCCTGCGACCCCCGCGCGGCCGCCGGTCGCAGGCCCTCGGAACGTTGTTCCGGCACAAAGTCGCCCCTCCGGACGGCTCCTAGACCACCTCCATTGGGGCCACAGAGAGCCCCGGGGAATGACCATGAAACTCTTTGCACTTCTCTCCAGCGTCGCCGTCCTGGCCCTGGCCGCCGCGGCTCCGGGCGTCGCCTTCGCCCAGGAGGCCGCCCAGCCCGCAGCGCCCCCGGCGCCCGCGGTCAACATCATCCGCAGCGCCACCGACCTGCCCGCGCCGCTGACCGCCAACAGCCCGCGCCACCATGTGGTGGGCCTTGAGACCACCGAGGTGATCGGCCAACTGGAGGACGGCACGAGCTATACCTACTGGACCTACAACAATAAGGTCCCCGGGCCCTTCGTCCGCGTGCGGGTCGGCGACACGGTCGAGGTCAACATGACCAACGCCGCCAACAGCGTCATGATGCACAACGTCGACTTCCACGCCGTGACGGGTCCGGGCGGCGGGGCGGCGGCGACCAACGCAAACCCCGGCGAGACCAAGTCCTTCACCTTCAAGGCCCTGCAGCCGGGCCTCTACGTCTACCACTGCGCAACGCCGATGGTGGCCCAGCATATCGCCAACGGCATGTACGGCCTGATCCTCGTCGAGCCCGAGGGCGGACTGCCCGCGGTGGACCACGAGTTCTACGTCATGCAGGGCGAGATCTACACCGAGGAAGACCAGGGCACGCCCGGCCTGCTGACGGAGAGCGTCGAGAAGCTGCTCGACGAACGGCCGACCTATTACGTCATGAACGGCGCCTTCAAGGCCCTGACCGGCGAAAACGCCCTCAAGGTCGAGGTCGGCGACAGCGCCCGGATCTATTTCGGCGTCGGCGGCCCCAACAAGATCTCCAGCTTCCACGTCATCGGCGAGATCTTCGAGAACGTCTACCGCGACGCCTCCCTGACCAGCCCGCCGGTCACCGACGTGCAGACCGTGCTGGTGCCCCCGGGCGGCGCCACGGTGGTGGACCTGACCTTCGAGGTCCCCGGCAGCTATATCATGGTCGATCACGCCCTGAGCCGCGTCGACCGCGGCGCCGCCGGCATCATCGAGGTCACCGGACCGCAGAACCCGGACATCTTCCGGGGCGCGCCCGAGGCCCACAACCATATGGAACACTAGTCGCCAGTCTGGTGTGCGACTTGCGGCCGTCGGGGATGTCCCCGGCGGCCGTCCTTTTTCAGCCGGAGAGAAGACCATGACGATCAGACGCGCCGCGGCCCTGGCCCTTGCGCTGGCTGCGGTCCCCGCGGCGGCCCTGGCCCAGACGCCGGCGGATGACACGAAGGCGCGCATCCTCGTCGAGACGCGTTTGCGCAGCGAAACGGTGGATCAGCAGGGATTCGTCGACCGGGCCCAGGCGCTGACCCTGCGGGCCCGGCTGGGCTGGCGGTCGCCGACGGCCCATGGCCTGCAGCTGCTGATCGAGGGGGAGGGCGTCGCCGTGTTGGACGACCGCTACTCCGCGCCGTCCGATCCGGTCCCGGGCCGACCCGCGGTCGCCGACGGGGAAACCCTGGAGCTGAACAGGGCCCAGGTGCGCTGGACCGGCCTGCCCGACACCGAGTTCACGGTGGGCCGCCAGCGGCTGGTCGTGGGCAATGGCCGGTTCCTCGGCAATTCCGGCTGGCGCCAGAACGAACAGACCTTCGACGCCGTGCGGCTGGCGACGACGGCGCTGAAGCCGGTCGCCCTGACTTATGTCTTCGCCGACAGTGTCCAGCGGCCGCTCGGCCATGAACATCCCCAGGGAGTCTGGAGGGGCGATATCCACCTGTTGCAGGCCGAGACGGACACGCCCGTCGGCCGGCTGAGCGGCTTCGGCCTCGCCATCGATCTCGACAACGCCGCCGCCTCGTCCTCGACCACGATCGGCGCGCGGCTGGCCGGGTCGCGGACCGTGGCCGGGAATCTGTCGCTGACATGGGCCGGCGAATACGCGGTGCAGTCCGACAACGGGTCCAATCCAGCCGACTATTCGCTTGATTTCCAGGCGGCGGCCCTGGGACTTCAGGCGCCGCGCTGGTCGGCGGGCTTGGGCTATGAGCGGTTCGACGGCGACGGCGTTTCCGGCTTCCAGACCCCCTTGGGCACGGGTCACGGATTTCTCGGCTGGTCCGACGTCATCACCTCGACGCCGGCGTTCGGCGTCCGCGACCTGTTCCTGCGCGGCCATGTCGGCGTCCCGGCGTGGGGGCGCACAGCCCGCCTGACCGCCGAAGCGCACCTATTCCACGACGCCGACGGCGCGTTCGACCTTGGTCGGGAGCTGGATTTGTCGGCCGCCCTGCCGATCGACAGCCACTGGTCGGTGGAGCTCAAGGCGGCGCATTTCGAGGGCGAGCACCCGGCCTTCGGCGACGCCGACAAGGGCTGGCTGATCCTCGAATACCGCTACTGAACGGAGGGGACATCCGCGTCCCTACGCCCCATCTTGTCATCCCGGACACCGCAGGGCGGTGATCCGGGACGCTCCGCCGCCGCGCCTGGCTCTCCCGGAAGCTGCGGCGGCAGCTATCCGGGAGACGGGTCAGGCCGAGTGCGGCCCCTGCCTGTCTTCCGGACAATCGCGCTGCGATTTCCGAGCGTCCGAAAACTCGTGCGCATTTCGCCCCGGACGCGGCTGAGCCGCGTCCGGGATAACAAGGTCTGGAACGCGGGGGAGGGGCCTTATCCGGGCGTTCCCCCTAGCCGCATTTCGAATAGCCGCACTCGAAGCAGGTGTCGCAGCCTTCCTTGCGGACCAGGCCGCCGGCGCCGCAACGGGGGCAGCAGGCCGTCGGACGCGCGGCGGCCGTCTGATCGCCCGGCGCGGCCGCGACAGGGTCGCCATGGTCGCAGGCGGCCGCGTCCCGGGCCAGATGTCGCTCGATCACGCCGCCGATCGCCGCCAGCAGGGAGGGCACATAGCGGCCGTTGATCCAGCCGCCGCCGCGCGGCTCGAACACCGCCTTCAGTTCCTCGGCCACGAAGGACACGTCGCCGCCGCGGCGGAATACGGCCGAGATCATCCGCGTCAGGCCCAGGGTCCAGGCGTAGTGCTCCATGTTCTTGGAGTTGACGAAGATTTCGAACGGCCGCGGCCCGTCCGGCCCCTCCACGTCGTTCAGGGTGACGTAGACGGCATGCGGGCTGTCGGGCCATTTGATCTTGTAGGTCGAACCGGTCAGCGCCTCGGGCCGCGGGCTCAGGCGGATCTCGGCGGGCGGCGCGGGCACGGGCGCGACGGCCGGAGCGGCGGAAAGCACGGAGCCGGTGACGGCGTTCGGCCGATAGGTGGTCAGGCCCTTGCAGCCCAGTCGCCACCCTTCGACGTAGACATCCGCGAAGTCGTCGAAAGCGATGTCCTCGGGGCAGTTCACGGTCTTGGAAATCGAGCTGTCGATCATTTCCTGGGCCGCCGCCTGCATGCGCAGGTGCTGGGCCGGGGTCAGGGTCTGGGCGGTGACGAAGGAGTCCGCGGGCGGCGGCGCGTCGCCGTGCAGCCGTTTCCACACCGTCAGGGCGTAGTCCTCGACCGCCTCCTCGCGCTTCGAGCCGTCGGGCTGAAGCACCTTGCGAGTGTAGGCGAAGGCGAACACCGGCTCGACGCCGGACGAGACATTGCCGGCCATCAGGGAGGTGGTGCCGGTCGGCGCGATCGACGTCAGGCAGCCGTTGCGCAGGCCGTGCCGGGCGATCAGGGCCCGCGTCTCCTCGTCAAGTTCGAGCAGGTTGGGCCGGTCGAGCACGGCGGGATCGTAGAGCGGGTAGGGGCCTTTTTCGGCGGCCAGTTCGGCCGAGGCGCGATAGGCCTCGCGCTTGATGACGCCCAGCCATCGCCGGGCCGTGTCCGCCGCCGCTTCGCCCCCATAGGGAATGCCGCAGAACACGAGGGCGTCGGCCAGGCCGGTGACGCCGAGGCCGAGCCGCCGCTTGGCCCGGGCCTCTTCCGCCTGGGCCTCCAGCGGGAAGCGCGAGACGTCGATGACGTTGTCGAGGAAGCGAATCGCCGTGCGGGTCAGTTCCCCCAGCCGCTCCTCGTCCAGCGTCGCCCCGGCCTCGAACGGACTGTTCACCAGCCGCGCCAGGTTGATCGAGCCCAGCAGGCAGGCGCCGTAGGGCGGCAGCATCTGCTCGCCGCACGGGTTGCTGGCGGAAATCGTCTCGACGCCGGCGAGGTTGTTCCGGTCATTGACCCGGTCGATGAAGATGACGCCCGGCTCGGCGACGTCATAGGTCGCCTGCATGAGCCGGGCCCACAGGTCGCGCGCGGGAACGGTCCGGTGGGTCTCGCCGCCAAAGACCAGCGGCCAGTCCGCTCCGGCTTCAAGGGCGCGCATGAAGGCGTCGGGCACCAGCACCGAGACGTTGAAATTCCTCAGCCGGGCCGGGTCGCGCTTGGCGTCGATGAAGGCCTCGATGTCGGGGTGATCGATGCGCAAGCAGCCCATCATGGCCCCGCGCCGCTGCCCGGCGGACAGGATGGTGCGGCACATCGAGTCCCACACGTCCATGAAGCTGAGCGGGCCCGAGGCGTCGGCGCCGACGCCCTTCACCGGCGCGCCCGACGGGCGGATGGTCGAGAAGTCCATGCCCACGCCGCCGCCCTGCTGCATGGTCACGGCGGCCTCGCTCACGGCCTGGAAAATGCCGCCCAGATCGTCCGGGACCGTTCCCATGACGAAGCAGTTGAACAGGGTCACGGTGCGGCCGGTCCCGGCCCCCGCCATGATCCGGCCGGCGGGGAGGAACTGGAAATCCGACAGGGCGTCGGCGAACCGGTCCCGCCAGTGCCGTCGCAGCTTCGGCGTCTCCGCTTCAGCTATGGCCGCCGCCACCCGCGCCCAGGTCTGCTCGACTGTGTCGTCGCCGGACCCCTCGGCCGGCCTGAAGCGGTATTTGCTGGACCATATGTCGGCCGCGAGCGGGTTGTCGAACGCCATGGGGGAATCTCCTTCCCCCGGAGACTCGCCGATTCTGCCCGCCGGGAGATTGTCCGGGCGCAACGACGGACCGGTCCGCCTTCGTCATCGGGACGCATCAAGGAGATGAGTCCATGCCGTCGCAGTTCCGGCGTCCCGACCTGATTCCCGACGCTGATCCCGGCGTCCTGCGGCGCTGGGGCGTCGCCGACTGCGATCGGGTCGACCGCGGCGCCCTGACCCGCAGCCTTACCCGCCTGCAGCACGACGAGGTCGCGCCGCCGTCGGACGTCGCCCGCCTGGTCCGACACATCCGCGACCGCTACCACCGCGCCCTGGTCGAGGTGATCGGGGACGCGGTGGCCCTGGCGACGGCCTGCGAAACGGCGCACAGCGGCGAGGAGATCTGGCCGCACGGCCTGTCCGACCGGTTGATCGAGGTTCTTGAGGCGCTCGAACACCACCAGCAGCGCGAGGACGCCGTCGTCTTCCCCATGCTCCTGGCGGAAACGCCGCGGGCGGCCGGGGCGGCGAGGATCATGGAGGCCGAGCACGCGCGGATCCGCCGGCTGCTCGACGCCCTGCACAGCCTCACCCGGGGCTTCGAGGCTCCCGCGGGCGCCTGCGCCAAATGGCGGGTCCTGCTTGTCCTGTGCTGCAAGATCAATGTCGACATCCGCGAACAGATGCGACTGGAAGAATGCGAGCTGTTTTCAGCACACATCCGGGATACTACGGAGGACAGTGTTTGTTCAGCCGCAATGTTCCGGTGACGACAAAGACTAGAACAAGGCCATGCCGCGAACATCTCGCGCATTCACCTTTAAGGTCCAAGTCATGTTCCTGAAACTCCTCCCCATGGTCTGCGCCGCCGCCGCGCTGATCGCCGCCGCTCCCGCCGTCGCCGGCGAACACACGGTGCAGATGCTGAACCGCGGTCCCGGCGGGGCGATGATCTTCTCGCCGGCCGTGGTTCAGGCGCGGGCCGGCGATACGATCCGCTTCGTGCCGACCGACCCGGGCCACAACGCCGAAACCATCGCCGGCATGATTCCGGCCGGCGCGACGGTTCAGCGCGGCCCGATGGGACGGGAATTCGTCCTGCGGGTGACCCAGCCCGGCGTGTATGGCGTGAAGTGCGCGCCGCATTACAGCATGGGCATGGTCGCCCTGATCCAGGTGGGCGCGGCCGGTTCGAATCTGGAAGCCGTCCGGACGGCCGTGGCCCGCACGCCGCCGATCGCGCGCCGTCGGTTCACCGAGATGCTGACCCGCGTTCGCTAAGCCGGAAAGGCTGAAGGCCGACCCTCGCGGGTCGGCCTTCAGCCGCTGTCCGGGAGACACGGAGCCGACGGTTCAGCCGACGCCGTTCTCAGCCAGCTGGCTCAGGGCGCGAGGATCGCGCACGATGATCCGGCGCCGGGCGCTGCCCGTCACGCCGCGCTGATCCAGGGCCGCCAGGGTCCGGCTGACCGTATGCAGGGTGGAGCCCGCCATCTCGGCGAGATCCTGACGCGTGATCGGAAAATCGATCTCGATCTCGGCGCCGGCGCCGGTGGGCCGGCCCGCCTTCTCCATCAGACGCAACAGGGTGCGCGCGATCCTCTGCTCCACCCGTTCGCCGGTCATTTCTCCCATCCGACTCTGCAGGTCCATCAGGCGCGTTCCGGCCGCCGCCGTCGAACGCAGCCCGATCTCGGGGAACTGACGGATGAGCTGACGGAATGCGGGAATGGTCCACCAGATCTCGATACTGTCGACCACGGCGACCGCGTCCGCGGGGAACGCCTGGTTCATGAGGGCGGCGACGGTGCCGTACATCTCTCCGGGGCCGATGAAGCGCAGCACCGCCTGTCCGCCATCGGCGCGGGTCTGGACGATCTTGACCCGTCCCTCCAGCAGGCTGTGGCCGCTGACGCCCGGATCGCCCTGGGCGAAAACGCGGGTTCCGGCCGGAAGCCGGCGAACCGAGCCCGCGGCGACGACGGCCTGCAGCGCTTCGGCGTCCAGACCGGCGAACATCTCCGAACGCCTCAGGATTTCGATATCGAAGGCTACGGGCATGGCGCGCCTCTGCGACCGACGGGAGTGACGGCCATCTTACCAGAGCCCTGCCCATGCGCTCCGTCGACTCCGGTAAACCCCCTAGGGGGCACTCCCGAATATCGGCGGGGAGGGGGCGGGCCCTAGAGTGAGGGCTCAAGTTCACCGGACCACCCCATGCCCGCTCTCCGCATCTGCGAAATCACGGACCAACCGATCCCAACGCCGCGCGAGGAAACGCCGGATTGCCATCTGTGCGCCGTGTTCGCGAACGCTTCGGCCGCCCCGCGATCGCCGTTCGCACCGGGCGAGCACCTGTTCCGGCAAGGCGATCCGGTGCGGCTGGTCTACCGCGTCCTGAAGGGGGCGGTGGTGAGCTACCGGCTTCTCAGCGACGGGCGTCGCCAGGTCACCGGCTTTCACCTGCCCGGGGACTTCGTCGGCCTCGAGGCCGGCGTCGAACACGCCACCACCGCCGAGGCCCTGAGCGCCGTCCACGCCTCGGCGATCGAGCGCGTCGAGCTGGCCGAGCGGGCCGTAACGGATATCGGCCTCGCCCGCGCCCTGTGGCAGATCACCGTCCGCGCCTTCCAGCGCAGCGAGGACCACGCCCTGATCCTGGCCCGGCAGGGCGCGACCGAACGCGTCGTCGCCTTCCTGCTCGATTTCGCGGCGCGCCAGGGACATCCGGAGTTCATCGACCTGCCGATGACGAGGCAGGACATCGCCGACCATGTCGGTCTGACAATCCACACGGTCTCGAGGACCCTGTCCCAGTTGCAGACCGCCGGCCTGATCGAGGCCCGTTCCACCCGGCACGTGCGTCTGCTGCAACGTGACCGCCTGGACGGCATCTGCGCGTGACCGCGCTCCTGTCCACCTCCGCGCCGCGTCCGGCCGTCTTCCTCGTCGACGACGACCCGGCGGTCGCGCACGCCGTGCAATTCTCCTTCGACCTCGAAGGGCTGGACGTGCGCAGCTTCAGGGACGCTGAAAGCCTGCTGGCGTCCGGGAGTCTGCCGAAAAAGGGTTGCCTCATCCTCGATTACCATCTGCCGGGCGTGGACGGGCTGGAGCTTCTTGACCGGCTCCGCGCCAACGACGTGCGCATGCCGGCGGTTCTGATCACGACCAATCCGCGCCCGCACCTGAGGGCGCGGGCGGCGGCGGCGGGCGTTCCGATCATCGAGAAGCCTCTGCTGACGGACGCCCTGTTGACCGCGGTGCGCAGCGCGCTCGCCCACATCGACTAGGCGAACATGGCGACCGCGCCTGGCGGTGCGGTCAACCGCGCTTCCGGATTCGGACGCTCCGCCCGGATCGGGCCTCCTGCAGCCTCGGGCGGCCGTCCAGCAGCATCACGCCGGCGGCGATGACCCCCGCGGAGGCGAGCAGGCTCCCCGCCGAGGCGACGCAGAGAATGCAGTGGCGGGAGACGGGTCCGCAGAGGGCCGCGGCGACGGCCATGTGATCGGCGGCCGCGACGGTGCAGGCCGCCGCGCCGGCGAAGAGCATCGCGCCGATCATGATCAGGCCGACGCCAATTGTCCGTGAATTCCGGGTACCGCTGTGCCGCATTTTTGAACCTCGCGACTGTTTGAGCCACGATTTTCCAGCCACGGCTTTGCGTCAGCGCAAAGCGGCGCACGGGGAGTCGAGGCACGCAGGGGCCTCTCTCACCGGGGCCCAGCCGAATGCCGATCACCGTCTCACAGGATACCGATACGCCAGGCGACGTGGTCGCCCTGTACCTGTTCGTGGGCGTTGCGGCGGTGGTGGCCCTGCTCGCGACGGCCTTCACCGACGACGCGGCCTTCCGCTTCCACGGCTATTTCCTGATGGCGGCTTCGGTCGTGGCGCTGGCCGCCATGACCATAGGCATCGCACATGGACGTTTCCGGTCGGATCCCGCCCGCTATGAGGACGGGGTGATTCGCGCCGGCGTGATCGCCACCATGTTCTGGGGCGTCATCGGCATGACCGTCGGCGTCTTCATCGCCGCCCAGCTTTCATGGCCCGACATCTTCTATTTCCCCGAGCACGGCTGGCTCAACTTCGGCCGTCTGCGGCCCCTGCACACCTCGGGCGTGATCTTCGCCTTCGGCGGCAACGCCCTGATCTGCACGTCCTTCTGGGTCGTCCAGCGCACCTGCAAGGCGCGACTGGCGGGCGGGGTCTGGCCGTGGTTCGTGTTCTGGGGCTACCAGCTGTTCATCGTCCTGGCCGCCACGGGCTATGTCGCGGGCATCAGCCAGTCGCGCGAATACGCCGAGCCGGAATGGTACGTCGACCTGTGGCTGACCATCGTCTGGGTCGCCTATCTGTTCGTCTTCCTCGGCACCATCTGGAAGCGCAAGGAACCCCACATCTACGTGGCCAACTGGTTCTATCTGGCCTTCATCGTCACCATCGCCCTGCTGCATCTGGTCAACAACGCCGCCGTGCCGGTCGGCCTGCTGGAGGCGCGCAGCTATTCGGCCTTCGGCGGGGTCCAGGACGCCCTGGTGCAGTGGTGGTACGGCCACAACGCCGTGGGCTTCTTCCTTACCGCCGGCTTCCTGGCGATGATGTACTATTTCGTGCCCAAGCGGGTTGAGCGGCCGGTCTATTCATACCGCCTCTCGATCGTCCACTTCTGGTCGCTGATCTTCATCTACATCTGGGCCGGGCCGCACCACCTGCACTACACGGCCCTGCCGCAATGGGCGCAGACGCTGGGCATGACCTTCTCGATCATGCTGTGGATGCCGTCCTGGGGCGGGATGATCAACGGCCTGATGACCCTGTCGGGAGCGTGGGACAAGCTGCGCACCGACCCCGTCGTCCGCATGATGGTCGTGGCCATCGCCTTCTACGGCATGGCGACCTTCGAGGGCCCGCTGATGTCCATCCGGACGGTCAACGCCCTGTCGCACTACACCGACTGGACCATCGGCCACGTCCACGCCGGCGCCCTCGGCTGGGTCGGCTTCATCACCTTCGGCGCCATCTACTGCATGGTCCCGTGGCTGTGGAAGAAGGACCGGCTGTACTCCAACGCCCTCGTCGAGTGGCATTTCTGGATCGCGACGACGGGCATCGTTCTCTACATCACCGCGATGTGGGTCTCCGGTATCATGGAGGGCCTGATGTGGCGCGAGTACACGCCCGACGGCTTCCTCGCGAACAGCTTCATCGAGACCGTGTCGGCCAAGCACATCCAGAACGTCATCCGCACCGTCGGCGGCCTGATGTTCCTGGGCGGCACGCTCATCATGTCCTACAACCTGTGGCAGACGATCCGCATGCCGTCCTCGCGCACCGCCGCGAACGTGCCCGCGACGACGATCGAGCCGCAACTCCTGCCGGCCGAGTGAGGATCGCCCCATGTGGAAGAAGCACGCGAAATTCGAGCGTCACTCGCTCTGGCTGGTGATCGGCATCACCATCGTCGTCTCGATCGGCGGCCTCGTCGAGATCGCCCCGCTGTTCTGGGTCGAGAGCACGATCGAGGAGGTCGAGGGGGTTCGCCCCTACACGCCGCTCGAGCTGGCCGGCCGCGACATCTACATCGGCGAGGGCTGCTACAGCTGCCACTCGCAGATGATCCGGCCCCTCCGCGACGAGGTCGAACGCTACGGCCACTACAGCCTCGCCGCCGAGAGCATGTACGACCACCCGTTCCAGTGGGGGTCCAAGCGCACCGGGCCGGATCTGGCGCGCGTGGGCGGCAAATACTCGAACGAATGGCACCGGGAGCACCTGACGGACCCGCGCGCCGTGGTGCCGGAGTCCAACATGCCGCCTTACCGGTTCCTGGCCGACCAGGACCTGGACCAGCACGCCATCCGGGCGAAGCTGCGGGCCATGCTGGCGGTCGGCGTTCCCTATACGGCGGCGCAGATCGAGAACGCCGAGGCGGATCTGAACGCCCAGGTCGATCCGTTCGCGAGCGAGACCTCCGAGCTGCGCGGCCGCTACGGGCCCCGGGTCGCCCAGGGTGATTTCGACGGCGACCCGTCGCGCCTGACCAAGATGGACGCCCTGATCGCCTATCTTCAGCAACTCGGCACCCAGGTCGATTTCCGGACCTACCAGGCCGAAGACCCGGACAACATGCGATGAGCGGGCTCGACTACGAAACCGTGGCGCGGTTCGCCCAGCAGGGCGGCACCCTCTATTTCGGCGCCGTCTTCGTGGCCGGGTTGATCTACGCCCTGTGGCCGAAGCACGGCGAAGACTTCCGCCGCCTGTCCCACCTGCCGCTCGAAAAGGACGAGGATGACCATGTCTGAACGCGAGCGCGACGAACATTCCGGCGTCGAGACGACCGGCCACGAGTGGGACGGGATCAAGGAACTGGACAATCCGCTGCCGCGCTGGTGGCTGTGGGTCTTCTACGGCTCCATCGTCGTGGCCATCGCCTACTGGGTGCTGATGCCCGCATGGCCCGGCCTCAGGGGCTACACCCCCGGGCTCATGAAACAGTCCGACCGCGTCGACCTGGTCGAGCAGCTGGCCGCCCTGCAGACCCAGCGGGGCCGGGGCGAGGCCCTGCTGATGTCGGCGTCGCTGGAGCAGATCGAGGCGGATCCCGACCTGCAGGCCCATGCCCTGGCGGTCGGCCAGTCGGTCTTCGGCGACAACTGCGCCAGCTGCCACGGCGTGGGCGGCGGCGGGGCCAAGGGCTATCCGAACCTGCGCGACGACGTCTGGCTGTGGGGGGGCACCCTGGCCGAGATCGAACACACCATTCGCGTCGGCGTCCGGTCGGCCCACCCCGAGACGCGGACGTCGCAGATGCCGGCGTTCGGACGCGACGGCATGCTCAACGCCGCCCAGGTCTCCGATCTGACGGAGTATGTCATGGCGCTGTCCGGCCGCGAGGCCGACGCCGCGGCGGTGGGCCGGGCGCAACAGCTGTACGCAGACAACTGCGCCGCCTGTCATACGCCGACGGGCGTGGGCGACCGCATGCTGGGAGCGCCGAACCTGACCGACCGGGAATGGCTGTTCGGCTCTGACCGGGACTCCATCCGGGCCCAGATTCACAACGGCCGAAACGGGGTCATGCCGACCTGGGAGGGCCGTTTCTCGCCCGCCGTGATCAAGGCGCTGGCCGTCTATGTCCACGTCAACGCCGGTGGCGGCGAAGCCTCCGGCGCGAGTGAAGCCGCCGCGCCATGACCATCATCATCGACCGGACCCGCGAGCGGCCGGCGACGGCGGGTCCGGTCTCGGTCGCCGAACGCCAGCGCGAGAAGGCGCGACCGAGGGGACTCTATCAGCCGCGGATCCCGATCTACCCCAAGCTGGTCCACGGCCGGTGGCGGTGGATCAAATGGGCCCTGCTGATCGTGATGCTGGCGATCTACTACATCACGCCGTGGATCCGCTGGGAGCGCCCGGGGGGCCTGCCGGACCAGGCGGTTCTGGTCGACTTCGACGGCGGCCGCTTCTACCTGTTCATGATCCAGCTGTGGCCGCAGGAGGTGTATTTCATCACCGGCCTGCTGGTGATCGCGGCCCTGGCGCTGTTCCTCGTGACGGCCCTGTTCGGGCGGCTGTGGTGCGGCTACGCCTGCCCGCAGACGGTGTGGACGGATCTCTACATCCATATCGAACGGATGTTCGAGGGCGACCGCAACGCCCGCATGCGCCTCGACGCGGCCCCGATGTCCTTCAACAAGCTGTGGCGAAAGGCCGGCAAGCACGCGGTGTGGATCGGCGTCGCCTTCGGCACGGGCGGAGCGTGGATATTCTACTTCCATGACGCGCCAACGCTGATCCGCACCTTCTGGGTCGGGACCGCGCCGATGACGGCCTATGTCTCGTGCGCCATCCTGACCTTCACCACCTATGTCTTCGCCGGCCACATGCGCGAGCAGGTCTGCACCTATATGTGCCCGTGGCCGCGCATCCAGGGGGCCATGCTCGACGACCAGTCGTTCCAGGTCACCTACCGCTACGACCGCGGCGAGCCCCGCGGCCCGCACAAGAAGACCGAGTCCTGGGAGGGCCGCGGCGACTGCATCGACTGCAACCAGTGCGTCGTGGTCTGCCCGATGGGCATAGACATCCGCAACGGCGCGCAGCTGGAGTGCATCAACTGCGGCCTGTGCATCGACGCCTGCAACGAGATCATGGACAAGGTCGGGCGGCCGCGCGGCCTGATCGCCTATGACACCGACGCGGCCGTCACGGCCCGGAATGTCGGCCTGAAGCCGAAGCACCGCCTGGTCCGGCCGCGCACCCTCTATTACGGCCTGGCGCTGATCCTGGTCGGGGGCCTCATGATCTGGGGCTTCAGCACGCGCGAGCAGATCGGCGTCCATGCCCTGCGGGACCGCAACCCGGCCTGGGTCCGGCTGCACGACGGCGCGGTCCGCAACGGCTACACCCTGAAGATCGCCAATCATGGCTTCGAGACCGCCACGGTGGAAATCCGTTACGCCGGCGTTCCCGGAGCGGCGCTGAGAATTCCCGGTCAGCCGGGCGCCGATCCGCTGCGCGTCCAGGTCGAGCCCAATCGCGTCACCCCGTTGCGGATCTTCGTCACCGCCCCGGCCAATCAGGTCGCCGAAGGCAGCCGGGACGCGGCTTTTGAAGTCCGCTCGGGCGGCGAGACTCAGACCGTCCGGACCGCCTTCGATTACGGGAGCCAGATGCGATGAACGTCCCGAAATCAGGCTCGAAACCACCCTTCACGATCAAGGGCTGGCATGTCGGCGCCGCCGTCGTGGCCTTCTTCGCTCTGGTGATCGGGGTGGACACCGGCTTTCTGGTGCTCGCCTACCGGTCGCACCCCGGGCAGGTGGCGCCGCGGCCCTATGAAGCCGGCCTGATCTACAATGCGGAACTGGCGCGGCTGCGAGCACAGGAGGTGCTGGGCTGGCGCGCGGGGGCCGAGGCGCGGACACGGGGGCTGGAGGTGTTGATGCAGAGCCGGGACGGTCAGCCGCTGACCGGACTGCGGGTTTCGGCTACCCTTGAGCGCCCGGCGACCGAGCAGGGACGCACCGAACTGATCCTGCAGGAGAGGGCGCCGGGCGTATACGCCGTCGATCGCACCCTGAAGGGGACCTGGGACGCCCGCATCGTGGCCGCCGGCGGCTCGGGCGCGCGGTTCATCGCCGAGCGGAGGCTGACATGGCCCTGACCTTCGACGCCGCCAGCTCGCCGGACATGTCGGCCTTCCTGCGGCGGACGGACGACGGGCGCGCGAGCGTGGATCTTCTGGTGACGGGCGCGCGCTGCGCCGGCTGCATCTCGAAGATCGAACGGGCGGTGTCGGGCCTCCCCGGCGTCGAGTCCGCCCGGCTCAACCTGTCGACCGGACGGCTCGCTGTCGGCCTCGCCAACAGCGCCGTCGATCCCGCCCGGATCATCTCGGCCCTCGACCGGCTCGGCTATCCGGCGACGCCGTTCGACCCCGGCGCGGCCATGGTCCAGCGCGACCGCGAGGGACGCCGTCTGATCCTCGCCCTGGCCGTGGCGGGCTTCGGCGCGATGAACGCCATGATGTTCTCGGTGCCGATCTGGGCCGGGCTGTTCGACCAGGAGCTGGGTCCGGCCACCCGCTCCATGATGATGTGGATGTCGGCGATCGTCGGCGCGCCGTGCGCCATCTTCGCCGGCATGCCCTTCTTCCAGTCGGCCTGGCGGTCGCTCCGCGCGGGCCGCGCCAATATGGATGTCCCGATCTCGGTCGGGGTGATCCTGACCCTGGCGATCAGCTTCTCCGAGACGATCCTCAACGGCCGCGACGCCTATTTCGACGCCGCCGTCTCCCTGCTGTTCCTGCTGCTGATCGGACGCTGGCTCGACCATGTGCTGCGGGCGAAGGCGCGCAGCGCGGCCGGCGACCTGCTGGCCCTGCAGGCCCCCGCCGCCTGCGTCGTGGATGCGCCCGGCCGCGAACGGTCGGTTCCGCTCGGCGACATCCAGCTAGGCGACATCCTGCGCGTCCGGCCCGGCGACCGCATCCCCGTGGACGCCGTCCTCGAGTCGGGTGAGGCGCTTCTCGACAACAGCCTGCTGACCGGCGAGAGCGCTCCGGAGCGCGTGCGGCCGGGGCAGCTGTGCCGCGCCGGCGCCGTCAACACCGCCGGCCTGCTGACGGTGCGCGCCAGCGCCCGGTCGGAGGACTCCACCCTCGCGGCCATCGCCCGGCTGGTCGAGGCCGGCGCCCAGTCGCGCTCGCGTTATGTCCGACTCGCGGATCGCGCCGCCGCCCTCTATGTGCCGGTGGTTCATGCGGCGGCGCTGGCGACCTTCGCCGGCGGCTGGGCCCTCGGTCTCGATCCCCGGGAAGCGCTGATCCGCGCGGTCGCTGTCCTGATCGTCACCTGCCCCTGCGCCCTCGGCCTCGCCGTGCCGGCGGTGCAGGTGGTGGCCTCGGCGCGGCTCTTCCGCCGCGGCGTGCTGGTCAAGTCGGGGGCCGCGCTGGAGCGGCTGGCCGAGATCGATCACGTCGTTTTCGACAAGACCGGCGTGCTGACCGAGGGGCGTCCGGCGCTGGTGGGCGCGCCGCAGGCGGTGATCGCCATGGCGGCTCCGCTGGCTCGCGCCTCCAGCCACCCCATGGCCCGCGCCGTCACCCGCGCGGCGGGCGAGGGGCCCGTGGCGACGGACGTCGTCGAACACGCCGGCCTGGGCGTCGAGGGGCTGATCGACGGGCGCCGCGCCCGCCTCGGCCGGGCGGCCTTCGTCGGCGCCTCGACCCTGAGATCGGGCGAAACGGAACTGTGGTTCGGCTTCGAAGGCGAGACCAAGGTCCGGCTGCAGTTCTCTGACGTCGTCAGGCCGGACGCCGCCGCGACGATCAAGGCGCTCGGCGCCCGCGGGATCACGGTGGAGATTCTCTCCGGCGATCAGGTCGGGGCGGTCGGCGCGGTGGCCGACACGCTCGGCGTGACGGCATGGAAGGCGGGGATGGTGCCGCAGGAGAAGGCCGAGGCGATCGACCGCCTCGCCGCCGCGGGCCGCAAGGTGCTGATGGTCGGGGACGGGCTGAACGACACCGCCGCCCTGGCGCGGGCCCACGCCGCCATCGCGCCCGGGTCGGCGCTCGAGGCGAGCCAGAACGCCGCCGACCTGGTCCTGACCCGGGACGCCCTGATGGCGGTGGTCGAGGCGATCGACGTGGCCCGTTCGGCCCGCCGCCGGGCGCTGGAGAATTTCGGCTTCGCGGCCCTCTACAACCTGGTCGCCGCGCCCGCCGCCATGCTCGGCTTCGTCAATCCGTTCGTCGCCGCCCTGGCGATGTCGGGGTCGTCGCTGGTGGTCACCCTTAATGCGCTTCGGGTCAGGGGCGGGCGATGAACATCATCTTCCTGCTGGCGCCGTTCTCGGTTCTGCTGGGGCTGCTGGCCGTGGGGGCCTTCGTCTGGACCCTGCGCTCCGGCCAGTACGACGACATCGAGGGGGATGCGGCCCGCATCCTGATCGATGACGACGCCGATCCTGACGGCCCGGCGCCCTGTGGCGATGCCGGGACGAACCGGCCGGAAGCCGACGACGCCTGAAAGGCTCCGCTTCCGGGCCGTCAGGTCACAGGCGGATGGGAATACGGCGGCGAGCCCTCTAGGCTGGGTCGGGGAATCGCGGCTCCTGGTCCGCGACGAGGGAAAACGCCATGGCCCGGAAACCCGCCGACAAGGCGCCCACGCCGCGCACGCCTGCGCCCGCCGCGGTCAAGGTCGCGCCCGGCGTCGCCGTGGATGCGACCGCGCCGACGCCGCCGAAGAAGACGCCGATCTGGACCCACCTCTATGTCCAGGTGCTGGTCGCCATCGGGCTGGGCGCCTTGATCGGCCATTTCTGGCCGACGTTCGGGGAGAGCCTGAAGCCGCTCGGCGACGCCTTCATCCGCCTGGTGAAGATGATCATCGCCCCGGTCATCTTCCTGACCGTGGCCACCGGCATCGCCCACCTCAGGGACCTCGGCCGGCTGGGCAAGGTGGTGGGCAAGGCCTTCGCCTATTTCCTGACCTTCTCGACCCTGGCCCTGATCATCGGCCTGGTCGTCGCCAATGTGGTGCGGCCCGGGGCCGGGATGAACGTCGATCCGGCCACCCTCGACCCGGCCGCAGTGGCCCAGTACGCCACCAAGGCCCACGAGACCTCGATCGTCGGCTTCCTGATGAACATCATTCCCGAGACGGTGGTCGGCGCCTTCGCCGGCGGCGAGATCCTGCAGGTGCTGTTCTTCGCCATCCTGTTCGGCATCTCCCTGGCCGTGATCGGCGATCGGGCCCAGCCGGTCATGGCCGTGCTGGAGAGCGTGTCCGAGGCCTTCTTCAAACTGGTCGCCATCCTGATGAAGGCGGCCCCGATCGGGGCCTTCGGGGCCTTCGCCTTCACCATCGGCAAATACGGCATCGAGTCGGTGATCAACCTCGCCGCCCTGGTCGGCACCTTCTACCTGACCTCGGCCCTGTTCGTGGTCGTGGTGCTGGGGGCCGTCGCGGCCTTCAACGGCTTCTCGATCTTCAAGCTGATCCGCTATCTCAAGGAGGAGCTGCTGCTGGTGCTCGGCACCTCGTCCTCCGAAGCCGCCCTGCCCAGCCTGATCGAGAAGATGGGCCGGGCCGGCTGCGACAAGTCGGTGGTCGGGCTGGTCGTGCCGACCGGCTATTCCTTCAATCTGGACGGCACCAACATCTACATGACCCTGGCGGCCCTGTTTATCGCCCAGGCCTGCGGGGTCGACCTGTCGCTGGGCGACCAACTGCTGCTGCTGGCCGTGGCCATGCTGAGCTCCAAGGGGGCGGCGGGGGTCACGGGGGCGGGCTTCATCACCCTGGCCGCGACCCTGGCCGTGGTGCCGTCGGTGCCGGTGGCTGGCATGGCCCTGATCCTCGGCGTCGACCGCTTCATGAGCGAATGCCGGGCCCTGACCAACTTCATCGGCAACGCCGTGGCCACCATCGTGGTGGCGAAGTGGGAGAAGGGTCTGGACCGCGAGGCCCTGGACCTGGCGCTCTCAGGCGCGCCCGGCCCGGTCGTGGCCGGCGCCGTGCAGGCGGACGAGGACTAGCCCCGCGCGGCGCGTTCCAGCGCGGCGATGTTCAGCCGCTTCATGTCCATCATGGCCGCGAAGACGCGTTGGCGCACGGCCGGGTCCGGATCGGCCAGAAAGCGGTTCATGGCATAGGGCACGATCTGCCACGACAGGCCGTAGCGATCCTTGACCCAGCCGCACTGCTCGGCCTCGGGCACGGCGGACAGGGCCTCCGTCAGGCGGTCGACCTCGGCCTGGTCCTCGCAGTCGATCTGCAGCGAAATCGCCTCGGTGAAGGTGAAATGAGGCCCGCCGTTCAATGCCGTGTAGCGATTGCCGGCGAGGGTGAATTCGACCAGCAGGACGTCGCCGGCCTTGCCGGAGGGATAGTCGCCGGGGGAGCGGATGACGGCGTCGATGCGGGAATCCGGAAGCAGCGAAACATAGAAGCTCACGGCTTCCTCGGCCTGTTTGTCGAACCAGAGGCAGGGGATGACCTTCTGGCGGGGCGGGAGGGCGGTCATGGCACGTCTCCTTTGCTGATCGACGTCTTATATTAAACTATCTGGTTAAATGCAAATGGCCCGGCTTGCGGTTCCGGGGCGAGGTCGCCACACAGGCGGCCATGACTCCGACTCTCTACGGCATCCCCAACTGCGACACCGTCAGGAAGGCCCGCGTCTGGCTGGCCGAACACGGCGTGGCGCATGAGTTTCACGACTACAAGAAGGCCGGGATTGACCGCGCCCGGATCGAGGGCTGGGTGGCGGAACACGGCTGGGAAGTGGTGCTGAACCGCGCCGGCACGACGTTCAAGGCGCTGCCGGACGCTGACAAGGCAGACCTGAACGCTGCGAAGGCCGTGGACCTGATGCTGGCCCAGCCGTCGATGATCAAACGGCCGGTGCTGGATCTGGGCGGCCGGACCCTGGTGGGATTCAAGCCCGATCATTACGTGGCCGCTCTTGGTCGCTGAGCAGTTCGCCTTCGCCCCGTTAGCCTTATCGTTTAAGCCCTCTGCAATCCGCCACGCGCACGCTTGAGGCGACGAAGCTCGCGCAAGAGGTGTGATCGATGTCGGATCAGCAGACCATTCTCGTCGTCCTGATTGTCATGGCGGCCTTCCTCGCGGGGATGAAGGCCTCCCGTTTGATGGCCCGCCGTGAACGCCGGGGCTGGCGGAGTGCGACCGGGCCGACCCGGCCGGCGGTCTCGCGTTCTGAGGGCCGGGCTCCCGATGCGACCGAGCAGCTTCGCACAGTGATGTCTGCGACGTTCAAACCCCGCCGCCTGATGTCCGCCGACGAGGCGCGGGTCTTCAAGGTCGCGGAGGCCGTGGTTCAACGCCTGAATCTGAAATGGCGGGTCATGGCCCAGGTCAGCCTCGGCGAGGTGTTGTCCTCGGGTGATCCGGCGGCCTATGCGACGGTTAACAGCAAGCGCGTGGACATTCTGGTGATTTCCGGTTCGGGCCATCCCGTCGCCGCCATCGAATACCAGGGCAGCGGGCATTATCTGGGCACCGCCGCCGCCCGGGACGCGGTCAAGAAGGAGGCGCTGCGGCGTGCCGGTGTCGCCTATATCGAGGTGACGCCCGGCCACGACGTCGCCGAGCATCTGGCCCGGGAGTTCATGCGGGTCTCGGCCGGTAAGGACCTCGGCCTCGCCGCCTGACCGGGATCCGGAGCAACCCGGTCAACGCACCAGGTTGAACGTCGCCGCCGTTCCCGACTGAGCGTCGGCGCTCAGCCACACGTCGAACAGCCCCGGCTCGACCGTCGGCCGCAGGTCGGGCCCGAGGAAGCTCAGCTCCGGGAACCTCAGCGACATCGTCACCTCCAGCGCGCCGCCCGCCGGCACCGTCACGCGACGGAAATTCTTCAGCAACCGAACCGGCTGGGTGATCGAGGCCGCCTTGTCGCGGATGTAGAGCTGCACGACCTCGGACACCGGAAGCGCGCCCGTGTTCGTCAGGGTCACGGTCGCGCTGATCTCGCCGTTCCAGGCCATGGTCGGCGCCGATAGCCGGACGGGCGAATATTGCACCGTCCCATAGGTCAGGCCGTGTCCAAACGGATACAGCGCCAGATGCGGCGCCTCGCGGAATTTGGAGGTGAACTCGGTGTCGGTCGGCTGCGACGGCCGGCCGGTGGTCTTGTGCGCATAGTAGAAGGGCGACTGACCGGAGCGGTACGGGAAGCTGACCGGCAGCCGGCCCGTCGGCGCATGGTCGCCGAACAGGATGTCGGCGACGGAGTTGCCGGTTTCGGAGCCCAGGAACCACGTCGCCAGAAGGGCCGGGGCGTCCTTCACCGCGCCCGCCAGCTCCATGCCGCGGCCGTTGCGCAGCAGGACCACCACGGGCTTGCCGGTCGCCGCCACGGCCTCGGCCAGCGCCAGTTGCGGCGTGGGAATGCCAATATCGACGCGGGACTTGGACTCGGCCGACATCTCCTGCGACTCGCCGACGGCCAGCAGGACGACGTCCGCCTGGGCCGCCGCCATCACCGCCGCCTCGATCCCGCCGGCCAGCGGCGTCTCGACGTTTGAACCCTTCACCACCGTCAGGCTGGAGCCTGGGCCCAGCGCCGCCCGCAGCCCCTGTTCCAGCGACACCGCCAGCTTGGGATCCTTGAAGATCGACCACGGCCCGAACAGGTCCGTCGCATCCGCCCCGAACGGCCCGATCAGGGCATAGCGTTTGCCCGACTTCGGCAGGGGCAACAGGCCGCCTTCGTTCTTCAGCATCACGATCGACTTGCGGCCCGCCTCTCGGGCGAGCGCCAGATGCTCGCGGCTGCCGTGCACCCGCCTCTCCATGCGGACGTCCGAACCGCGATACGGGGTCTCGAACAGGCCCAGCGCCGCCTTGGTCATCAGGACCCGCCGCACCGCCTCGTCGACGCGGGCGATGGGCACGTCGCCCGACTGGACCAGTTCGGGGATGTGCTTGAGATAGAGCCCGCTCTTCATCGACATGTCGACGCCGGCCATCAGGGCCAGCCGCGCCGCGTCGCGCCCGTCCGCGGCGTAGCCGTGGGCGATCAGCTCCTGCTCCGAGGTGTAGTCCGACACGACGAAGCCGGCGAAGCCCCACTCGCCCCGCAATATGTCGGTCAGCAGCCATTTGCTGCCGCTGGCCGGGACGCCGTTCAGGTCGTTGAACGCGCTCATGGTCGACAGGGCGCCGGCGTCGAAGGCGGCCTTGAACGGCGGCAGATAGACCGACCGCAACTCCAGCTCGCTCATGTCGGTGGAATTGTAGTCCATGCCCGCCTCGGCGGCGCCGTACGCGGCGAAATGCTTGGGACAGGCCAGCAGGGACGACCAGGCCTTCAGGTCATCGCCCTGGAAGCCCCGCGTCCGCGCCGCGGCGAACAGATTGCCCAGCAGGACGTCCTCGCCCGCCCCCTCGACCACCCGGCCCCAGCGTTGGTCGCGTCCGACGTCGACCATGGGGGCGTAGGTCTGGTGCACGCCGGCGGCCCCGCCCTCGACGGCGGCGGCGCGCGCCGTGCGCATGGCCAGGTCCGTATCCCAGCTGGCGGTCTCGCCCAGCGGCACGGGGAAGGTGGTGCGCAGGCCGTGGACGATGTCGGCGGCGAACAGCAGGGGGATGCCCAGCCGGCTGTCCCGGACGGCCATCTCCTGCACCATCCGGGTGTTCTCCGCCCCCACGCCGTTGAACAGGGCTCCGATCCGCCCCGCGCGGATGTCGGCGGCGACGGCGGCCTGGTCCGCGTTGAAGTCGCCCGGGTTCACGCCCTCGGGCCGCCAGCGGAAGGGATCGTTCAGCAGGTTCAGCTGGCCGGCCTTCTCCTCGATCGTCATGCGCGCGATCAGGGCGTTGACCCGGTCCAGATCCGCCGCCGCCCGCGCCGCCGCGATCCGCGGCGCCATGACCATCCCCGCCGCCATCGCGCCTCCGGCCAGGAGCATGCGGCGGGTCGGGGCGGCGAGGGGGGCGTGGAGCATGTAACCGGTTCCGCTGACTGGGGCGGCCAGACCTAACGGCCGGGGTGGGCCGCGCCTAGCCCGGTCCGATCACAAGCGGTTGCGGGTCAGCCCTCGACGTCGATCTCGGGCCGGTCTTGGCCGTCGGCGCGCTCGGTGATCCAGCGGCCAGAGGAGTCGGCGTATTCGATCAGGGCGTCCTCGTCCGGCACCTTCTGCTCGCGCGCCACGGCGACAGCGGCGGCCCGCGCCGAGTCATGGGTCGGATAGGTCTCGGAATAGGTCCCGCCCGACTGATAGGCCCAGCCCCCGTCGTGTTCGACGATGCGATAGGTGATCTGGACCATGGCCGGGCTCCCGTGGGGACTGAGTGTCCGCCAGCGAACGCGAGGCCGCAAGATGGGTTGCGCGTCCCGACGGCGAGGGGGGCGCAAAAAGTCCCGGCCGTCGCATCCGCTGGCGGGATCGGCGACGACTACCCTATGAAAGCGTGGACACGGCGTCCGGCGCATGAGGGGTGACGATCATGGAAGACCTGTTCCGTTCTTACTGGTGGCTGCTGTTCCCGCTGGCCTGGTTCGTGTTCGGCGGCTTCTCCAGCTTCCTGAACTACCGCCGGCAACGGGATGCGTTGAAGCTGATCCAGACCTATGCGGAAAAGGGCCAGGAGCCGCCCGCCGCCCTGCTCGCCCTGATCGAAAAGCCGATCGACGGCTCCGGAATGTGGGACTCCTCGAGCGACAACAGCGGCGGCCGGTCCGGCGACGGCGCCTGGTTCTCGGTGGTGCTGTTCGGCGTGATGGCGGTCGGCTTCGCCTACGCCAGCTGGTCAGACATCTACGGAGCCGGCGAAGCCTTCCTGATCGTCAGCTTCGTGCTGGGGGCGCTCTGCCTGGCCTCGCTGGTCTCGGCCCTGCGCAGCGGCGGACGCGGTCCGCGGGCCTGATGCGGCCCGGGAACGCGCGCCATGGGGGGATTTCACAGCGACGCCGAGCTGGTGAGTCATGCGCTCGCCGGCTCGGACGCGGCCTTTTCGCGGCTGGTCGAGCGGCATCAGGCGGCCGTCCGCGGCTTTCTGCGCCGCGCCCTGGGCGGGGGCTGGGCCGAGGCCGACGATGTGGCCCAGGACGCCTTCCTCGCCGCCTGGCGGTCGCTCCGGTCGCTCAGGGACCCGGGCGGGGTCCGCGCCTGGCTGTGCGGCATCGCCTGGCGCAAGGCCCAGGACCGGATCCGCAGCGCGCGGCGCGGCGCGGCGCGCGACGGCGTGTGGCTGGAGACGGTCGACCTCCCCGCGGGCGTGTCGCACGAGGACCGGCTGGCCCTGGCCGCCGCCATGGCCGAACTGGCCCCGGACGTTCGCGCCTGTGTCGCCCTGTGTCTCGCCGACGGCTGGTCGCACGGCGAGGCGGCCATCTCCCTGGGCTTGCCGCTCGGCACGGTGAAGTCGCATGTTGCGCGCGGTCGGGCGCGGCTGCTCAAAGCGCTCGGAGGAACCGATGACGCCTGAACAGAAACTGCAGGCCCTGTTCGCCGCCGAAGCGCTCCCGGCGCGCGACTACGCCTTCCAGGCGCGGATCGCGCAGCGGCTCGCCCTGCGCCGGGCGTGGATGACCGTCGCGGCCCTCGTGCCCTGGGTCGTCGCCGCCGTCGCCATCCTGTGGGCCCTGATTCCGGTGGTCGGTCCGCTGACCGAGGACATCGGCGCCCTGATCCCCGCCGCCGCCATGCTGGCGGGCGTGGCGGTCAGCGCCGCGGCCGCCCTGGCCCTCGCGCGCCGGTTCAGCGCAGCCTGACGGTAGCCGCCACGCCGAAATGATCCGACGGGTACTCCCCGTCCGTCGGCTCGGCCCCGATCACGGCCGCCCGCACCGGCGCGAACCGGGCCGTCTCGGCGAAGACGTGATCGATGACCCGGGGCGGATGGTTCTTCGCCGGGTTCAGCGTCGTCGGCGCCGTCCCGCGGGGCAGGGCGCTGAAGAACCGCTCGCCGGTCAGCACCGCCAGCCCGGCGTCCTCCTGCACCGCGTTGAAGTCGCCCGTGACGATCAGCGGCGTCCCGTCCTTCGGCAGCCAGCTCATCAGATCGGCCAGCTGGCGCGCCCGCACGGCCTGGGCGTCGGCCTGCCACGCCAGATGGGTGTTGACGACATCCACGGCCCGGCCGCCCGCGTCGACCCGGACGCGCAGCGCCGTGCGATAGTCGTCCAGCGGTTCCAGCGTCTTCCAGTCGTGCGCCAGCACGGGCAGGCGGCTCAGGATCGCATTGCCGTACCGGCGGGGCGCGCCTTCGGCGTCGGTCGAGACGAAATGCATCTCATAGCCGCCCAGGGCGTCCGCGATCGTCCGCGCCTGATTGGGCAGCCCGACGGCGGCGTCTTCCAGCACCTCCTGCAGGGCGATGACGTCCGGGCTCTCCGCCCGGATCGCGGCGATCAGCAGCGGCAGTCGCGCGGCCCAGTCGCCCTGGTTGTGCCAGATGTTGAAGGTGACCAGGGTCAGCGCCGCCCCTCGCACCTCCGTCACCGCGCCCGTCCCGGTCGCGCAGGCGGTCAGGGGGGCCGCGGCCAGTCCGGCCAGAAGGAGGCGGCGGTCGATCATCGGCGTGTCTCCGGTTGCGGGGCCCGCCTTCGCCTTACAAAAGTTTCACCTCGTCGTCCGCATCCATGGAGCGTCTTCACAGCCTCTTGTCGTCAGAAGGCCGAGGCATCACGCTCCGGTTTCGAGAAAAGGGGACATCCCATGAACCTGACGCCCATACTGATCGTACTGATCATCTTCACCGCCATTACCGCCGTCATCTTCGGTCCGAGCTATCTGAAATCCCGCGAGAAGCGCGATATCCAGACGACGGTTCGTCACGCGATCGACAAGGGCCAGCAACTGCCCGCCGACCTGATCGACGCCATGACGCGCGACGTGGCCAGCAAGCTTCCCTCGCGGACCCGCGACCTGCGTCGCGGCGTCATCTGGCTGGCGGTCGGCGTCGGCCTCACCGCCTTCGGGTACATGACCCAGTTCGGCTGGCACGACCACGATGTCGAAGGCGTAGCAGGCGGCCTGATGGGCATCGCGGCCATTCCCGCCACCATCGGTCTGGCGTTCATCATCCTGAGCTTCTTCAACCCGAACAAGGAGTAAGCCCGAGCGGACAGGGGGATTGATGATGACCCAACCTCTGATCGACCGGCACGACGTCGAGCTCGCCGCCCTTGCGGCGGCGGGCGGACGGCGGGAGTTCGGCGAGCTGGTGCGCCGCCACGGTTCGGCGGTGCGCGGCCTGCTGCGGCGGATGGGGGCCCAGCCCTCGCTCGCCGACGACATCGCCCAGGACGCCTTTATCCAGGCGTTCGAGCGGTGCGCGGAGTTTCGCGGCGAGGGCACCTTCGCCGCCTGGGTCAAGCGGATCGCGGCGCGTCTCTACATCAAGCGTGTTACGAAAGAAGCCCGCTACATTGCTGAAGTTGAACAGGAAGAAGTCGCGCCCGCCGCCGATCAGGCGGGCCTGATGGATCTCGACGAAGCCCTGAAAGGCCTCAGCGAGCCTGAACGACTGTGTGTCTCCCTTTGTCACGGGGCCGGCATGGCGCATCCCGAGATCGCCGCCGCCCTGAATTTGCCACTCGGCACGGTGAAGTCTCATGTCAAACGTGGTCTGGATAAACTCCGCGCGCGGCTACAGCCGCGATCCGCGACAGCCCTGGGGGGAGCGCAGCATGTCGGCTGACGAGTTCGATCCCGAAATCGAGCGCCTGTTCGCGCGCACCCCGCATCTGCCCGACGCGGCCCTGTTCAACGCCCGGGTCGAACAGCGCCTGCAGAAGAGCTCCCAGGTTCGCGTCTTCGCCCTGGGGCTGGCCGGCGTCGTCGGCGGCGTCGTGGCGGTCCGCGAGACCATGAGCGTGAACCTCGGCGTCGGCGACGGCGTGGTCGCCGGCGACGCCCTCGGCGAGGGCATTCGCTCCGCCTCGCTCAGCGTCCAGAGTTCGGTTCAGGGGGCGCTCGACCAGTTCGGTCTGGGCGGCCTGGAACTCGGCTCCATGGGCGGAATGCAACTGTTCTGGATCGCCGCCGGAGCCCTGATCGCCCTGGCCGCGGCCGGCGTGATGAAGCTGTCGCAGGATATGTGAGTCTGTCCCCGTCGTCCTCAGGGATGACGGGGACAAGCCCCATCGCTATCTAGGTCTCCGAACAGGAGGACCGCCATGTCCAGCCAGAAGCAGGAAACCGTCCGCCGCCTCGCCGCGCCGGACATCCGCAACCGCAAGGGCGGAGAGCCCATCGTCTGCCTGACGGCGTATGACGCCCCCACGGCGGCCCTGCTGGACGATCATTGCGACCTGCTGCTGGTCGGCGACAGCGTCGGCATGGTCGTGCACGGCCTGCCCAACACCGTCGGAGTCACCCTCGAGATGATGATTCTCCACGGCCAGGCCGTCATGCGCGGCTCGAGGAAGGCCATGGTGGTCATCGACATGCCGTTCGGCAGCTACGAGGGCGGCAAGGAGCTGGCCTACGAAAACTGCGCTCGCGTCATGAAGGAGACGGGCGCCCAGGGCGTGAAGCTGGAAAGCGGCCCGACCGTCGCGGAAACCATCGCCTATCTGGTCCAGCGCGGCATCCCGGTCATGGGCCACGTCGGCCTGCGGCCCCAGGCCGTGCTGACGGACGGCGCCTTCAAGGCCAAGGGCCGGACCGACGAGGARCGKCTKCGGGTCATGTCGGARGCCGAGGCCACSGCTGACGCMGGRGCCTTTTCCATCGTCATCGAGGGCGTGGCSGAGGGYCTGGCGCGCGACATCACCGCCGCCGTCGACAAGCCSACCATCGGCATCGGCGCCTCGTCCGCCTGCGACGGCCAGATTCTGGTGACGCCCGACATGCTGGGCCTGTTCGACTGGACGCCGAAATTCGTGCGCACCCTGCGCCAGACGGTCGAGCGGCTGGGTGTGCCGCNCCATCGTCATCGAGGGCGTGGCCGAGGGTCTGGCGCGCGACATCACCGCCGCCGTCGACAAGCCGACCATCGGCATCGGCGCCTCGTCCGCCTGCGACGGCCAGATTCTGGTGACGCCCGACATGCTGGGCATGTTCGACTGGACGCCGAAATTCGTCCGCCGCTACGCCGATATGCGCGGCGAGATCGACCGGGCCGTCGCCGCCTACGCCGCYGACGTGAARGCCCGCCGTTTTCCTGCCGAAGTCGAGACCTACTTCTCGAAAAAGCCCGYTACGCCSTAAGGGCTGCGTTGCGGCGGGCAGGCTGACCCTCTAGGGTCCGGCCGGATTGAATTTCAGCGGCCTCGGCGCCGTTTTCTGGGGGCGACGTATCCGTGGTTGATGTCTTCGAGCAGGTCGAGGAGGAGCTCCGCTCCGACCGCTACAAGCGGCTCGCCCGCACCTGGCTGCCCGTTGTCGGCGGCGTGCTACTGATCGCCCTGATCGCCGCCCTGGCCTTCTGGGGCTGGGACAGCCTGCAGACGTCGAAGGCCGACAAGGCCTCGGTCGCCTTCGATCGCGGCATGCAGTCGCTCCAGGCCAACAATCCGGTCGGGGCCGACGCCGCCTTCACCCAGGCGGCGAAAGACGGCAACGGCGCCTACAAGGCCCTCGCCCTGATGCAGCGCGCCGCCATCGCCGTCGACGCCAACCGCATCCCCGACGCCATCGCCCGCTTCGACGAGGCGGCGAAAGCCTCCGGGGACCCGCTGCTGGCCGACGCCGCCGCGCTCAAGGCCGCCTGGCTGGCCATGGACAGCGAGACTCTGGCCCAGATCGAGGCCCGTCTCGCGCCGATCGCGAAGGACGGCCGTCCGTTCAGCCCCTTCGCCCTCGAGGCCCTCGCCATGGCGCGCCTCCAGAACGGGCAGGTCGCCCCGGCCCGCGAGGCGCTGGTGCTGCTCAAGAACGGTCTGGATACGCCCGAGATCGTCAGCCAGCGCGCCGACCTGACCATCGCGGCCATCGATTCCGGCGCCGCGGCCAACCTGCCGGCCATCGTTCGCGCCCAGGCGGCTCTTCCCGTGGCCCCGCCCGTGAGCGCGGCCCCCGCCGCCCAGCCGGGCGCGCCTGCTCCCGCCGCGCCCGCAGCCGCACCGGCCCGCCCGTGATCCCCGTTTCCAGGACGTCCGCCATGAATCGCGTGCTCAAAGTCGCTCTGCTGGGCGGTCTGGCCGTCTCCCTCGCCTCCTGCGGCACGGTGCGCAACGCCCTGCCGTTCGGCCTCGGCGGCTCCAAGGACCCCCAGGCCACCGCGTCCGAGGGCCAGCGGATTTCGGTCCTGGAGTTCGAACAGCAGCTGGCGCCGTCGGCCGCCCTGTCGGGGCGTGACTTCTTCCTCCCGGGTCCCCAGGCCGCCACGGCCTGGACCCAGCCCGGCGGCAACGCCGAGAATTCGGTCGAGCACGTGATCGCGGCTCCGGAGTTCGCGGTGGCCTGGCGGCGGGGCGTCGGCGCCGGCTCTTCGCGCACGCGTCAGGTGATGGCGCCGGTCGTGGCCGACAACGGCCGCGTCTTCGTGCTGGACGGCGAGTCCACCGTGTCGGCGCTCGACTCCGGCACGGGCGCCCAGGCCTGGAAGGTCAATATCAAGCCCGATGAACGCGAAGGCGGCAGCCGCGGCTTCCTCGGCTTCGGCGGCACGGGCGGAACGACCGGCGGCGGCTTCGGCGGCGGCGTCGCCGTGGGCGGCGGCAAGGTCTTCGTCGCGTCCGGCTATCGCGTCGTCACCGCCCTCGACCAGGCCACGGGCGCGGTCCTCTGGACCACGCCGGTGGATGTGCCGATCCACGGCGCCCCGACCGTGTCGGGCAGCCGGGTGTTCGTGGTCGACGTCGAAAACCAGATCCAGGCCTTCGACACCACGACCGGCCGTCAGGACTGGTCCTACCGCGGCATCCCGGAGCCGGCCCGCATCATGCGCGCCTCCAGCCCGGCGGTCACCGGCGACACCGTGATCGCGCCCTTCTCGTCGGGCGAGGTCGTCGCCCTGCGCGCCTCGACCGGCCAGGCCGTCTGGCAGCAGGTGCTTTCGCGCACCAGCCGCACCAGCGCCCTGTCGGAGATCCGCGACATCGCCGGCCGTCCGGTCATCAGCCGCGGCACGGTCTACGCCGTCAGTCATTCGGGCCTGCTGTCGGCCCTCGACCTCCGCACCGGTCAGCCCAAATGGGCGCCCCTGCCCATCGCCGGCGTCAATGCGCCCCTGCCGGCCGGCGACGTCGTCTATGTCGTGTCCAAGGACGGCGAACTGACCGTCATCAACCGCGACACCGGCCAGATCTACTGGAGCCGCGACCTCAACGAGGGCCGCGTGCGTCAGGAGGGCGGCTATTTCGGCTTCTTCGACCGCACGGTGCGGCCGGAATGGTCGGGTCCGCTGCTGGCTTCGAACCGGCTGGTCCTGACCAATTCGGACGGCGAACTGGTCGCCTTCGATCCCAAGACCGGAGCCCAGACGGCTTCGCTCCGGCTCGGCGCCGGACCGGTCTATCTCGCGCCCGCCGCCTACAATGGCGCGCTCTACGTTCTCACCGACAAGGGCGACCTCGTCAGCATTCGCTGACACCGGACCCTCAATCTGCGTTAGAAGGCCGACATGGCTCTCAAAGTCGCCATCGTCGGCCGCCCCAATGTGGGCAAGTCGACATTGTTCAATCGTCTCGTCGGCAAGCGCCTCGCGCTCGTCGATGACCGCCCGGGCGTGACCCGCGACCGTCGCTACGCCGACGGCAACATCGGCGACATGGATCTGACGCTGATCGACACCGCCGGCTATGAGGACGTCACCGACGACAGCCTCGAATCGCGGATGCGCGAGCAGACNCTTCCTTGTCGCTGATCGCATCGCTGCGGGGCGGTACGGAGAGATAGACGTTGCGGTTCTCGCTCTTCAGCCGCTGGGCCAGTTCGGCCAGCCGCTGTTCGGCCTCGGGCGAAAGGGCGCGGGCATCCGCTATGCGGACGGCAACATCGGCGACATGGATCTGACGCTGATCGACACCGCCGGCTATGAGGACGTCACCGACGACAGCCTCGAATCGCGGATGCGCGAACAGACCGAGGCGGCGCTGGAAGACGGCGACCTGATCCTGTTCATGATGGACGCCCGCGAGGGCGTGACCTCGCTGGACCAGATCTTCGCCGACCGCCTGCGCAAGCAGCACAAGCCCGTCATCCTGCTGGCCAACAAGTCCGAGAGCCGCGAGAGCGGCGGCGGCATCGGCGAGGCCTATTCGCTCGGCTTTGGCGAGCCGGTCGCCATCTCGGCCGAGCACGGCGAAGGCATGGCCGATCTCTACGCCGCCATCGTCGCCGCCAGCGCCGACATCTTCATCGAGGAGGTCGACGAGCCCGACAAGCCGATCCGCATCGCCATCATCGGCCGCCCCAACGCCGGCAAGTCGACCCTGATCAACCGCCTGATCGGCGAGGACCGCATGCTGACCGGCCCCGAGGCCGGCATCACCCGCGACTCCATCTCGGTCGACTGGGAATACGAAGGCCAGAACATCCG
>NZ_LMFL01000015.1:0-46996 GCF_001426805.1 Brevundimonas sp. Root1423 | reverse complement strand
ATCGACGTCCACATCAGCCGCCTGCGCGCCAAGATCGACAAGGGGTTCGATCACGCCATGCTGCAGACCGTGCGCGGGGCGGGCTACCGGCTGGAGCCCTGRCGSCCGCCCGTGAAACTYCCSTCCCTCCTTCGCCGCACGCCCTTCCGGCTGACGCTGCTGTTCCTCGCCCTGTTCGCCGCGGCGGCCAGCGCCATCCTGGCCTGGGTCTATTTCGCCTCGGCCTCCGAGGCGCGGACCAAGGCCGAGCGCGACGTGCGCGGCGAGATGCAGGTCCTGACGGGAATCTACAATGAACGCGGCTTCGACGCCCTGAACCGGGCGTTGATCGACCGGTCGCTGACCCGCAGTTCACTGGTCTATCTTCTGATGAACCCGGACGGCAGCCGGGTGACCGGCAGCCTCAGCATCTCGCCGATCGAGAAGATGGAGGGCGACCGGCAGTGGATCACCTTCCCCTTCACGGACACAGACGCCGAGGGCCGTGTGACCCGGCCCCAGGTGCGGGGGGTGCAGCAACGCCTCTCGGGCGGCGAAATGCTGCTCGTCGGCGCTTCGCTCAGCGAGACCGAGGCCTATCTGGCGCGCCTGACCCAGGCCCTGTGGGCGGCCATGGGCATCGTTCTGCTGCTGGGTCTGGCCGGCGGCATTCTGGTCAGCCGCAATCTCGAACGGGCCATGGGCCGGCTCGGCAAGGTCGTCACCGCGGTTCAGGAGGGCGACCTCAAGGCGCGGGCGGTGGTCAGGAACTCCGGCGACGAGCTGGACGAACTGGGCGCGGGGCTGAACACCATGCTGGATCGGCTGGAAGGGTCGATGGCCTCGATCCGCCACGCCGGCGACGCCATCGCCCATGACCTGCGCTCGCCCCTGACGCGGATGCGGGCCAGGCTGGAGGTGGCGCTGATGGACGCCGAGGCGGGCAAGATCGACGGCGTCGATGCGGTGCAGCTGGCGCTGGACGAGGCCGACAGCCTGCTCAAGACCTTCAACACCGTCCTGGCCATCGCCCGGCTGCAGGCCGCGGCGGGCCGCACCCCGGATCCCAGGGTGTTCGACGCCGCCGATCTCGCCGCCGACATGGCCGAGTTGTACGAGCCGGCCTCGGAGGACAAGGGGCTGGAGTTCTCGGCCGAGATCGAACGCGGCCTGATGATCGAGGGCAATCAGCCCTTCCTGGCCCAGGCCCTGGCCAACATCATCGACAACGCCATCAAATACACCCCGACCGGCGGCGCGGTGATGCTGCGGGCCCGGCGGCGGTCGTCGGGCGAGATCGAATACTCCGTCACCGACACCGGTCCGGGCGTGCCGGAAGAGGATCGCGAGCGCGTCATCGAACGGTTCGTGCGGCTGGACAACAGCCGCACCGAGGCCGGTTCGGGTCTGGGCCTGTCCCTGGTGGGGGCGGTGATGGAGGCGCACGGCGGGCGAATCATCCTCGATGAGGGGCCGGGCGCCTACGGCGGCTTCGGACCGGGCCTGCGGGTGGCGCTGATCCTGCCGGCGGCGGAATGACCCGGGCCCTGGCCCGGCGCCTGGGCGCCTGCGGCCCCGTCGTCGACCCGGACGCCTCGGCGCGGGCCCGGGAGCGCCTGACCGAAGCCGCCGTCGACGGCGGCTGGGCCGCGGAACTGGAGACGGCCTGGCCGGCCCTCGCCCCCGTGTTCGCCGCATCGCCCTATCTGTTCGGCCTGGCCCGCCGCCGGCCCGACCGGTTGCGCGCCGTGCTGGAAGACAGACCGGACGAGCGGCTGGACGCCATCCTCGCGGCGACCGAAGCCCTGACCGGGGGCGCCGAAGACGTTCGCGCGCCCCTGCGCCGGCTGAAGGGCGAACTGCATCTGCTGACCGCCCTGTGCGACCTCGGCGGGGTCTGGGATCTCGACGGGGTCACGTCAGCGCTCAGCCGCTTCGCCGACGTCTCGACCCGGGCCGCCCTGCGGGCCATCGCCAGCGACCAGCGCGAAAGGGGCAAGCTGGTTTCGGCGCCGGAGGATCCCCGCGGCCCGATCCCCGGCCTGTTCGGTCTGGCCATGGGCAAGCACGGCGCCTTCGAGCTCAACTATTCCTCGGACATCGACATCAGCCTGTTCTGGGAGCCGGAGGCGCTGGAAAGCGCCCTGGCCGAGGGCGTGGAGCCGCAGAAATTCCTGAACCGCGCCGCCCAGGCCCTGTCGTCCCTGATGCAGGAGCGGACCGGCGACGGCTATGTCTTCCGCGTCGACCTCAGGCTGCGGCCCGACCCTTCCTCGACCCCGCCGGTCGTCGCCGTGCCGTTCGCCCTGTCCTACTACGAAGGCGTCGGCCAGAACTGGGAGCGGGCGGCCTTCATCAAGGCGCGGCCCATGCTCGGCGATATCGGCGCCGGACGCGACTTCCTGACAGCCCTGACGCCCTTCATCTGGCGACGCAGCCTCGACTACCCGGCCATCCTCGACATCCAGTCGATCAAGCGGCAGATCCACGTTCACAAGACCGGCGAGGGGCTGGACGCCGCGGGCGCCAATCTGAAGCTGGGCCGGGGCGGCATCCGCGAGATCGAATTCTTCGCCCAGACCCAGCAGCTGATCCTCGGCGGCCGGGATCCCGCCCTGCGCAATCCGCGCACCGTCGACGCCCTCGCCCTGCTGCGCGACGCCGGCCATGTGAGCCCCGAAGCCTGCGCCGAACTGACCGCGGCCTATGCGAGCCTGCGCCGGCTGGAGCACCGGGTGCAGATGCTCGACGACGAGCAGAGCCACACCCTTCCGGTCGATCCGGCGCGGCGCGCCGCGGTCGCCGCCCTGGCCGGGGAGGGCGACCTGGCCGCCTTCGACGCCCGGGTCGAAGCCCTGCTGGTCGGCGTCAACCGCCGCTACGGCGAGCTGTTCGAGGGCGAGGAGGCGCTGTCGTCCCCCTATGGTTCGCTGGTCTTCACCGGAGTCGAGAACGACCCGGAGACCCTCTCGACCTTGGCCCGCATGGGCTTCGCCGAACCCGCCGGCGTGGCCGACACGATCCGCAGCTGGCACCACGGCCGCATCCCCGCCACCCGGTCGGCGCGCGGGCGCGAGCTGTTCACGCGTCTGGCCCCGCGCCTGCTGACCGCGCTGGCCGACACCGGCGCGGCCGACGCCGCCTTCCGCCGTTTCGCGGTCTTCTTCTCCGGACTCAGCGCCGGGGTGCAGGTCCAGGCCCTGTTCCTGGCCCAGCCGAAGCTGTTCGAACAGGTCGTCGGCGTGATGGCCTTCGCCCCCCGTCTGGCGCGCACACTGGGCCGGTATCCGGCGGCGCTCGACAGCATGCTCGACGCCCGCTTCGCCCGGGTCATCGACGAGGATTCCGGCGTCGTCGCCCAACTTCTGGCGGACACAGCCGCGGCGCCGGACTTTGAGTCCGCCCTCGACGTGGCGCGGCGGATGCATCGCGAGCAGATGTTCCGCATCGGCGTCCAGACCCTGACCGGGCGCGCCGATCCCGAGGCCGCGGGCCGCGCCTACACCGCCGTGGCCGACGCGGTCATCGCCGCCCTGGCCCCTGCCGCCATGGCCGAGGCCGTGCGCCAGGGCGGGCTCCTGCCGGGTGGCGCGGTCGCCGTCATCGCCCTGGGCAAGGCCGGGTCGCGGGAGATGACGGCAAGCTCGGACCTCGACCTGATGACGGTCTATGCGGCGCCCGACGACGCCGTGTCCGAGGGAAAGGGCTGGGCCCCCGGCGTCTTCTATTCCCGCTTCACCCAGCGGCTGATCGCGGCCCTGTCGGCGCATACAGCGGAGGGCGGGCTGTATGAGGTCGACATGCGGCTGCGCCCCGGCGCGGCCAAGGGGCCGGTGTCGCTGCGGCTGGAGGCGGTCCAGGACTATTACGCCGCCGAGGCCGACACCTGGGAGTTCATGGCCCTGACGCGGGCGCGGGTGGTGTGGACCGACGACCCTGCGTTCGGGGCCCGGGTGGAGGCGGCGATCGAGGCCGTCCTGCGCCGGCCGCGTCCGGGCGTGGACGTGGCCGCCGACGCCCGGCGCATGCGCGATCTGATGGCCCGCGAGCGGCCGGGTCAGGGGCTCTGGGACCTGAAATTGTCGCCCGGCGGCCAGGTCGACGCTGAATTCGTCGCCCAGGCGGGCCAGCTGGCGGCGGCGTCGGCCGGCGGGCCGTTGACAGTGTCGACGCTCAAGGCCCTGGCGGATGAGCCGGCCCTCGCCTCGGCCTGGCGGCTGCAGCAGGCGCTGAACCAGATTCTGGGCGCCGCCTTCGACGAAAGGCCCGATCCCGACCACGAGCCAGAGGGGCTCCGGCGCCGGCTGGCTGAAGCGGCGGGCATGGCCGATTTCCAAACCCTGAAGACGCATCTCGTCGAGACGCGCGCGGCCGCGCGGGCCGCCTTCGAAACCGCCCTGCCGGCGGTCCGCGACGGAGACTGACCCGGTCGCCGTTTCACTCTCCGGACAGGGACACAGCGGCCGCGTCGAGCGGCCATGGAGATCATGTGATGAAAAAGACCCTTCTGGCCGGCGCTCTCGCCGCCTTGGCTCTCGCCGCCGCGGGGGGCGTCGCCATCGCCCAGGCCGCGCCCCAGGCCGCAGCGCCCCGCGCGATGCGCGCCGACGCCGATGGCGACAGCCGCATCAGCCAGGCCGAGTTCGTCGGCCGGCGCCTGCAACGCCTGACCGCCGCCGACGCTGACCGCGACGGCTCGGTCACGCCCGAGGAAATGCGCGCCGTCGCCCAGGCGCGCATGGCCCAACGCGCCGACGCCCGCTTCCAGCGTCTGGACGCGAACAGCGACGGCTCCATCAGCCGCGCCGAATTCGACATGCGCCGCGCCGCTCGGGCCGAGGCCCGTCCGCACCGCGCCGCCCGCATGCATCGGGGCGCGGGCCGGATGGCGCGCCACGGCCAGGGAGCGAACATGCACGGCCCGATTTCGATCGCCGGGGCCCAGGCCAAGGCCGAACAGGCCTTCACCCGCCTGGACGCCGACCGGGACGGCTTCATCACCGCCGCCGAACGTCGGGCCGGAATGCAGGGCGTGCGCCGCGAGCGCATGACCGAACGCCGCGCCGCACGTCACGCCCAAAGGCAGGCGTCGCCTCCGGCGCCCGCATCGGAGTAGGGTTGATGTCCGGGGCGACGGTCATGGACCGACTGACCCTTTCGCGAACGATGGGAGAGGGCCGGATTGGCGTTGATCGCCGACCCCGACGAGGACCTGGTGCGCCGCGTGGGTCAGGGCGACCCCGCGGCCATCCAGACCATGGTGGCGCGCAAGCTGCCGCGGATGCTGGCGCTCGCGCAGCGCATGCTGGGCGATGCGGCCGAGGCCGAGGACGTGGCCCAGGACGCCATGCTGCGGGCCTGGAAACAGGCTCCGCGCTGGACGCCGGGGCAGGCCAAGTTCGACACCTGGCTGCACCGGGTCGCCCTGAACCTCTGCTACGACCGGCTGCGCCGGCGGCGCGAGGTTCCGACCGACGCCCCGCCGGACCGGCCCGACGACGGGCCTTCCCCGGATCGGGGACTGATGGCGGCGGACGTGGGCGCGCGCGTGAACGCGGCGCTGACGCGCCTGCCGGATCGTCAGCGCGAGGCGGTCGTGCTGTGCCATTATCAGGAACTGACCAATATCGAGGCCGCGGCCCTGATGTCGGTCAGCGTGGATGCGCTGGAGAGCCTGCTGTCGCGTGGACGGCGGGCGTTGAGACAGGCCCTGGCCGATATCCGGCCGGGCGCTGAAGGAGTTTGAGTGTGATGACGTCCGAACGGTTTCTGGCCCTGATCGCCGCCTGGGGCGCGGACGCGCGGCGCTGGCCTGAAGACGAGCGCGCGGCGGCCGAGGCATTCGCCGCGGCCCGTCCGGAGATCGCGCGGGCGGCTCTCGCCGAGGCGGACGCGGTCGACGCCCTGCTGCACCTGTCGCGCACCGCCCCGCCCTCGATCGCGCTGCGCGACCGCGTCATCGCCTCGGCCGCCGGGGCCGGGCTGAAGGCGCGGCGCGAGGGCCGCCGCTGGCTGGACCGCCTGACCCTGGCCTTCGGCGCCGGCTGGGCCGCCGCCGCCTGCGCGGGCGTGGCCGCCGGCGTCATGATGACCACCCACCTGACCGCCGACGTCCAGGCCGACGCGGTCCTGTATCAGGCGTCGCTGATGGGCGTGGATGACACCGAGGTGTTGGGATGACCTCCCGGACGCTGAAGATCGCCCTGGCCGCCTCGGTGGCCCTCAATCTCTTCGCGCTGGCGGCGGGCGCCAGCCTGCTCGTCACCCGCGCCGAGGTCGAAAAGCGTCTGGAGGCGCAGCATCGCGCGCCCCGCACGCGGTCCCCCATGGTGCTGATCGGCCAGCTGGATCCGGCCGTTCGCGACCGGGTGCGGGACACCCTGCGCGCCTCGGCCCTCGCCGCCCGACCCGACTTCGAGGAAGCCCGCCAGAAGCGGCGCGAAGCCGTCCGGATCGCCTCGTCCGACAGCTTCGACAGCGCCCGGGTCACGGCCCTGCTGACGGAGTCGCGACAGGCGGAGTTGCGCGGCCGCGCCCGGCTGGAGGCGAACGCCGTCGAGGTTCTGGATACGCTGGAGCCTGCCGACCGCAAGGCCTTGTCGGAAATCCTGACCCGCCGGGGCCGCGTCGTGGTCCGTCAGGACAGGCAGGGCGCGCCCCCGGAAAAGGCGCCGGCCCCCGCCAACTGACCTCAGGCCGCGCGGGCCTGTTCGGCGCGGACGCCGTCAGGCCGTTGGATCGGCAGGACGAAGCCCACGGTGGTGCCCCGCCCGGGCTCGCTGGCGATGGTCAGGACCCCGCCGTGCAGCTCGATCAGCGATTTGGTCAGGGCCAGGCCCAGGCCCGTTCCTTGGGTGGTCTTGGAGTGCTGGCCCTCGACCTGTTCGAACGGCCGCGCCAGCCGGTCCAGATCCTTCTCCGCGATGCCGATGCCGGTGTCGGTGACGGCCACCCGCACCCGGTCGTCGTCCTCGCGCGACAGGGCGACGACGATGTCGCCGCCCTCGGGCGTGAATTTCACGGCATTGGAGATCAGGTTCAGGACCACCTGCTTCAGGCCGCGGTAGTCGGCGTCGATCTCGGGCATCTCGGGGGCGTCGACCAGCAGGTTCAGCCCCGCCTCCTGGATCTTGCCGCGCATCAACCGTGTCGCGTCCTCGACCACCTCCTTCAGCGACACCTTCTCATAGTGGAGCGTCAGCTTGCCGGCCTCGATCTTGGCCATGTCGAGGATGTCGTTGATCAGGCTCAGCAGATGCTGGCCCGACTTCAGGATGTCGGCGGCGTAGCCCTTGTACCGGGCGTCGCCCAGGGGTCCGAACATCTCGCCGGCCATGATTTCCGAGAAGCCGTTGATGGCGTTCAGCGGGGTGCGCAGCTCATGGCTCATATTGGCCAGGAATTCCGACTTGGCCTGGTTGGCCGCCTCGGCCCGGGTCATCGCCACCTCGTATTTGCGGGCCAGCAGCGACAGCTTCTCCTCGCGGTCCTCCAGCTCGGTGATGGTCACGTGCAGCCGCTCGGTGGCCCGCTGGCGTTCGGCCTCCTTGCGCTTGATGGCGGTGATGTCCGCGGCCGTCACGACCGAACCGCCGTCCGAGGTGAAGCGCTCGACCAGCTGCAGCCAGCGCCCGTCGTTCAGCTCGATCTCGCGCGCGCCGGCCCGCCCGCCTGTCGCCGGCTGGTCCGAGGTGATGGCCAGGGCGGCGATCCGGTTGAGGTCCTGTTTGAAGGCTCCACGGCGGACGACCCCCGCCTCGAAGCCGAAGGCGTCCTGGAAGGCCTGGTTGGACAGGATCAGCCGGCCCTGTTTGTCGAACAGGACGAAGGCGTCGGACACGCTCTCGATCCCGTCGCGCAGCCGGCTTTCGGCGGCCTGGGCCTGGGCCTTGGCGCGGCGGGCCTCGGTCGTGTCCAGGGCCACGCCCAACACGCTGGTGAAGCCGTCCTCGCCGCGGTCGCCGCGCGCCTGGCCGCGCGCGTCGATCCAGCGCGCCTTGCCCTGGCTGTCGGACACCGGGAAGCTGACGTCGAAGGCGCCGAAGGTCTGGGCCTGCCGCAAGGCGTGCAGGACAGCCTCGTGATAGCGTGGGTGAATCCGGGCCAGCATCTCGTCGGCCGTGACCGCGCCGCGCTGCTCCAGTCCCATCAGCTGGGCCATATAGTCCGAGATGGTGACCGTCTCGCTTTCGGTGTCCCATTCCCAGACCCCACACCGGGCCGCCTCGACCGCGCCGCGGAACCGCTGTTCGGACGCCGCCCATTCCTGGCTGATGCCTTGCTGGCGGCGTTGCAGCAGCAGAGCCAGCAGGACGACGAATGCGCCGATGCCGACCGGCGCCGTCAGCACCCAGACATCGTCCAGCAGGGCGTCGGCGCCGACGGTGACGGGGGTGGAGGCGACGGCGATCAGGCCGGTGTCGCCGACAGCGGAGCCCGTCCGGCGGATGGCGCGCCCGTCGCTGCGCAGGGTGACGCCCCGGCCGTTGGGGGCCACCGGCGCGGTCGCCAGGCCCAGGGCGGCGGCGTTCATTCGGGAACTGGTCAGGATGGTGTCCGGCGCGGACAGGATCGAGCGCTCGACGCCGTCTTGCGGCGCGAGCGGCGGCAGGGTTGCGCGGCCGACCAGTCGGCCTCCGCCGACCAGAGGGTTGGAGATCAGTATGGCGCGACCGTCTGCGCTCAGGCGCGACCGGCCCGGGGCGGCGGCGAACATCCGGGCGTCCCCGCCCGCGACAGCGACGGGGCGGTCGATCCCGTCCAGGACGGCGAAGGCCGCACCGGGCGCGACGGCCCGGGCGCGCTGCAGGATCTCGGCGGAGGAATCGGCGCCGATGGCGGCGGCGCGGACGGCGGCCTGCACGGGAGCGATGCGGGTTTCGAGGTCGAGGGCCAGAAGGCGGGCCTCGCGGTCCACTGCGCTCAGGCGCAGGGCGTCCGCCTCCAGTCCCGGCCGGGCCATTTCACGGGCGAACAGCAGGACATAGGCCGCGACGGCCAGGGTGACGGTCAGCAGGGCGATGCGAAGCCACGCCGGCGGCCCCTTGCGCCGGTCCGCCCAACGCCGTCCCTCGCTGGTTATGCGGCGCTCGTTGCCCCGCAAGGCGCTCTCCCCGAGAAATCGACGTCGATCAGAAGAATCTAGGCTGCGTCGCGGATTCCTGTCGAGCCTTGGTTCGGAACCATCAACGGTTTCAGGCCGCCTGCGTTTCCCGGTGGCTTGCGCCGCCTCCGGCCTCGGTCGGCGAAACCAGCACGTCCGTGACCGTCTTCAGGACCGCACGGGCCGCACGGGCCAGTTCCTGCATTTCCGGGGGGGCGTCATCCGGCGCCTCGTCCACCGAAGCCACCAGACGTTCGGCGAGGGCCAGCAGCTTCGGCGAGGCCGCGATCAGACGCGCCTGGAATTCGATCTGGTCGGGGTCGCGGTCATATTCCGCGCCGGGCACGCGCCAGCCGCCCCAGTCGGCCTTGTCGGTCACGACCACGGGATAGGTGCCCGGGAAGGGGTGATGGGGACAGTCGTCGGCGGTCTGCCACTTGTTGCGCGCCCGCATCAGCCGCCACGACTCGCCGGTGTTGGCGGCGGGATCCTCGGTCGGCAGCAGCAGTTCGTGGCCCAGGAATTCGCGACCCAGACCGACGTCATAGGTGACGCGGACGGGTTCCTCGAAGCCCTTGGCCCAGACGGGCTGAACCTTTTCGATCTGGGCCCATGCGCCGACGCATTCGACCCAGACCTTCTGGCCCTTCTGGAACTGCGCGCGCGCCATCGTGACTCCCGATCTGAACGGCGAGAATGCGCCGCCGCGGGTGAACAGCCGGTTCCGCGAAAGGGTGAAGCAGACGTAAACGCCGGCTTCACCCCGGCCTGGCTCAGGCCCGCGAAATGTCTTCCAGCGCCTCGCCGGCGTACTTTTCCTTCACCCGGGTCGACAGGTCGCCCAGCGAGACGACGCCGACCAGGCGGCTGTCCTTGTCCAGCACGGGCAGGCGGCGGATCTGCTTCGTGCCCATGGCGTCGAGCACGGTCTTCAGCTCATCGTCGGCATTGGCCGTATGCGGATCACGGGTGATGTATTCCACCACCGGCGCGCTGGCCGCCGCGCCCTGGGCGAGGGCGCGAATGGTCAGGTCCCGGTCGGTGATCGTGCCGATCAGCGTGTCGCCGTCGGCCACGGGCATGAAGCCGAAATCACCGGCCGCCATGCGCGAGGCGACCTCCTGGACCGTGTCGCCGGGACGGGCGACCTGAACGTCCTTGCTCATTACGTCGCGAACTTTCATCGGGGTCTCTCCTTGAGATGAGGCTGCCGTCAGAACCCCCGCGCCCGTCGCCGGTTCCGGTCAGCTACATGACTGTCAGACAACGAGCGCCTCAGGGTCGCGTCAGCCCCCGCATGGTTTTCTGCCTCTACGGTCCGCAACGGATCGGAACGATTGAGGAATACGACTATGAAAACCGCCATGATTCGGAAGGCCCTGCTTTCCACGCTGGCGGCGTCGGCGGTCATGACGGCCACGCCGGTGCTGGCCCAGAACGTCACCTTCTCCGTGGGCGTGGGCTCGCCCGGGTATGACCGGGGCTACGGCTACGACCGGGGCTACGGCTACGACCAGGGCTACGGTTACAACCGCGGCTACGGCAACGACCTGCAGTACCGCGCCCAGCGCCTGGCACAGCAGATCAACCGCGTCGCCTACAACGGCCGCGTCAGCCGGGGCGAGGCCCAGCGCCTGAGCTGGGAGATGCAGCAATACCGCAGCCTGGAATGGCGCTACGCCCGCGACGGCCGACTGAGCCAGCGGGAATACGCGGAGCTGAGCTACCGTCTGGACCGTATCCAAGCCATGCTCCGGATGGATCGCCGCGACCGCTGGTAGGCGGTCGGCGCGAACCGAGGGCCGCCCCGGCGACGGGGCGGCCCTTTCGCTTTGGTCGCGGCCCGGCTAAGCCGCGCGGGCCATCCGGAGCCCGTCCATGACCGTCGCCACCACCGCCGCCGCCGCCGAAAGCCGCGAGATTCTGGCCCGCCTGGGCGTCGCCGCAGCCGTCTGGAGTTCCGACGGCTTCGAGGCCCGCTCGCCGATCGACGGCTCGGTCGCCGGCCGGGTCGCCGAAACGCCGGACCTCGACGCCGTCTCCGCCCGGTCGGTCGCGGCCTTTCATCAGTGGAAACGGCTTCCCGCGCCCCGCCGCGGCGAACTGGTCCGACTGCTGGGCGAGGAGCTGCGGGCCTCGAAGGACGACCTGGCCCGTCTCGTCACCCTGGAAGCCGGCAAGATCGTCTCCGAAGGCCTCGGCGAGGTTCAGGAGATGATCGACATCTGCGACTTCGCCGTCGGCCTGTCGCGCCAGCTCTACGGCCTGACGCTCGCCAGCGAGCGGCCCGGCCACCACATGCGCGAGACGTGGCAGCCGCTGGGGCCGGTGCTGGTGATCTCGGCCTTCAACTTCCCGGTCGCCGTCTGGGCCTGGAACGCCTGTCTGGCCCTCATCTGCGGCGATCCGGTGATCTGGAAGCCGTCGGAGAAGACGCCGCTGACCGCCCTCGCCACCCAGGCCGTCTTCGACCGCGCCATCGCCCGCTTCGGCGACGCGCCCGAAGGCCTGTGCCAGCTCGTCATCGGCGGCCGCGAAGCCGGCGAAGCCCTCGCCGCCGATCCGCGCATCGCGCTGGTCTCCGCCACCGGCTCGACCCGCATGGGCCGCGCGGTGGCGCAAACGGTCGCCGCCCGTCTCGGCCGCTCCCTGCTCGAGCTCGGCGGCAACAACGCCATGATCGTGACGCCAAGCGCCGACCTCGACATGGCCGTGCGCGCCATCGCCTTCTCGGCCGTGGGCACCTGCGGCCAGCGCTGCACTACCCTGCGCCGCCTGCTGGTGCATGAAAGCGTCGCCGACGGCCTGATCGCGCGCCTCAAGGCGGCCTATGAAACCCTGCCCGTCGGCGATCCGCGCGAGGCCGGCGTCCTTATCGGTCCCCTGATCGATGAGGCCGCGGCGCACGGCTTCGACACGGCCCTGGCCCACGCCGTCGAACAGGGCGGCCGGATCGTCGTCGGCGGCGACCGCGTTGACCGGGACGGCGTCTACGTCCGCCCGGCGATTGTCCGCATGCCGGCCCAGAGCGCGGTGGTCCAGCACGAGACCTTCGCTCCCATCCTCTACGTCCTGACCTGGTCCGACTTCGACGAGGCCGTGGCGATGCAGAACGCCGTGCCGCAGGGTTTGAGCTCCTGCGTCTTCACCGACAGCGTGCGCGAGGCAGAGGCTTTCCTGTCCGCCTGGGGCTCGGACTGCGGCATCGCCAACGTCAACATCGGCCCCTCGGGCGCCGAGATCGGCGGGGCCTTCGGCGGCGAGAAGGACACCGGCGGCGGCCGCGAATCCGGCTCCGACGCCTGGAAGGCCTATATGCGCCGCCAGACCCAGACGGTGAATTTCAGCCGCGAACTGCCGCTGGCGCAGGGCGTGAAGTTCGAGGTGTGAGGCGGTTTCTCCCTCCCCCTTGTGGGGAGGGATGTCGGCGCGCAGCGACGACAGGGTGGGGTACGCCAGTCCGCGCTCCGGCCCTTTCGGACCCCACCCGGATGGCTTCGCCATCGTCCCTCCCCATGAAGGGGAGGGAGAGCGGCGGCGTCGCCGAAATCCCCGTGATCTTCACAGTCTTCGACGTCGTTGTCGGCCGTCGTCGAAATCCCCACGATTCCGTCGTCGAATTCCTCAGCCTCTCACCGCCGCCTCCAGGGCCGCGGCGAGGTCGCCTTTTCCGACGATTTCCACGCGCTCCAGCCCCAGCCATCCCGTCATCCGGCTCAGCTCGCCCGCCAGCCTGGCGGCCGTGTCGGCCGTCGCGTCCGGCTCCCGCCACGCCGCCTGGACCAGCAGCGTCCCGCCCTTGCGGTCCGACTTCAGGTCGACCCGCGCCGTGATCGCCTCGTCCTCCAGGAAGGGCAGCACATAATAGCCGTGGGTCCGCTTGTGGGCCGGGGTGTAGATCTCCAGCCGCACACGCGTCCCGAACAGCCGCTCGGTCCGGTCGCGGGTCCAGATCAGATTGTCGAAGGGCGACAGCAGGGCCGCGCCGGCCACCTTGCGCGGCGTACGCGCGCCTGCGGCCAGATACGCTGGCTGCCGCCAGCCCTTGACCGTGACCGGCGTCAGCTCGCCCGCCTCCACCAGCTCCGCCACGCGCTCGCGCGCATCGGCCAGCGGCAGCCGGAAATAGTCCCGCAGGTCCGCGGCCGTCGCCACGCCGGTCGCCCGCGCCGCGATGCGGACCAGGTCGCGCTGGGCGTCCGCCTCGTGGGGCGTCGGCAGGTTGATGATGCGGGCGGGCAGGGCGCGTTCGGTCAGGTCATAGACCCGCTCGAAGCCGTTGCGCGTCCTCGTGGTGATCAGCCCGGCCCAGAACAGCCATTCCAGCGCCCGCTTGCCGTCCGACCATGACCACCAGCCGGGCGCGCCACGCGGTCCTTCGGCGAAGTCCGCGCCGGTGACCGGCCCCCGCCGTTCGATCTCGGCCAGAACCCCGTCGATATAGTCCCGCTTCTCGCGGCCGAACCGCGACAGCCCGGTCCACATCGCCCCGCCGCGCGCCCGCTCCATACGCCACCGCAACAGGGGCTGGGTCTCCAGCGGCAGCAGCGACGCCTCGTGACCCCAGTATTCGAACAGGCTGCGCCGCGGCCCCCAGGCCTCGGCCTCCAGCGCCTCGCGCGGATAGTCGCCCAGCCGCGAGAAGGCCGGCAGATAGTGGGTCCGCGTCACCACATTGACGCTGTCGACCTGGATCACGCCCAGACGGCGCGCGACGTCGCGGACATGGCTCCGGCCCGGCGCGGCGGGGCGGGCGCGGCCGAACCCCTGGGCGGCCAGGGCGATGCGGCGGGCGGTCTTGAGGGAGAGGGTTTCCGTCACGGGGTCACCATGCCCCGCTCCCTCTCCCATTGGGAGAGGGACCTATCATCAAGTCCGAAACGTCGTCCCTACGGTCTCGCCCGCGCCGGCAGCCCCTGCGCCGCGCGGACCAGCTGCACGAATTCCGCCCGCTCGCCGTAGGGATCCTGACCCCGCGCGCCCTGCGCCTGTTCGAGAATGTCGTTCCAGCCATAGCCCTCGGCCATCCATGGATCGCCGCGCAGCTTCTGGCCGAACGCCGCCACCGCCATGGCCCAGCGGGTGCTTTCCGGCGGCTGGGCGCTGACCCGGTCGCCGCCGGCGTTGGACACGACCCGCTGCATCAGCCGCGAGTCCCGCTCGCCCGGAAGCTTGTAGCGCACCTGGACGAAGCCGACCTCGCCGTCCGGATCGCCGCCGCCGACGCCGACCCGGTTCTGATCATAGCGGCGCCCGGGAATCTGGCTCGGGCCGCCCACCGGCGTGATCTCGTAAAGGGCCGTCACCGAGGCGCCGGACCCGACCTCGCCCGCGTCGATGCGGTCGTTATTGAAGTCCTCCTCGTTCAGCAGCCGGGTCTCGTATCCGATCAGCCGATACTCGCTGACCCGCCCCGGATTGAACTCGACCTGGATCTTGACGTCGTCGGCGATGGGGAAGGCGCCCCGGTCGAAGGCCGGACCGAACAGGCGGCGGGCCTCGTTCAGATCATCGACATAGGCCGCCACGCCGTTGCCCGCCTGGGCGATCGTCTGCATCCGCGCGTCCTGGTAGTTGCCGCGCCCGAAGCCGTAGACCGACAGATAGATGCCGGTCCCGCGTTTGGCGGCGACATAGTCCTCGAGCCGCTGGTCGTCGGTGACGCCGACGTTGAAGTCGCCGTCGGTGAACATCAGGATGCGGTTGACCTTGTCGCGGCCGAAGGCGGCCTCGGCCTGGCTGTAGGCGTTGACCATCCCCTGCGCCCCGGCGGTCGAGCCGCCGGCGTTCAGCGTCTCGACGGCGCAGCGCAGCTTCAGCTTCTGGTCGCCCGGCGTCGGCCCCACGGCCGTGCCGACGTCGGAGGCGTAGAAGGTCACCGCGACCCGGTCCTGCGGCCTCAGCCGGTCGATGATCAGGTTCATCGACTTCTTCGCCAGCGCCAGCTTGTCGGCCGTCTGCATCGAGCCCGACACATCGACCATGAAGGTCAGGTTCAGCGGCCGCCGCTCGCCCTCGGGCAGTTCGTAGCCCTGCAGGCCCACGTGCACGATCTGACGGCCGGGCGACCACGGCGAGGCGGCGACGGCGGTGCTGATCGCGAACGGCTGGGTCGCCGTGGTCGGGCGGTCATAGCCATAGTCGAAATAATTGATCATCTCCTCGACCCGCACCGCGTCGGCGGGCGGGGCGCGGCCCTCGTCGATGAAGCGGCGGACGTTGGAATAGCTGGCCGTGTCGACATCGATCGAGAAGGTTGAGACCGGCTCGTCGGCCACCCGCCGGACCGGATTGGGCGTGGCGTCGGGATAGCGTTCGGTGTCGGCCTGCGGGATCCGGCCGATGACGGGAGGCGGGACATAGGCGGGCCGGTCCTGGCGCCGGGCCGGCGCTATCGCGAGCACTTCGTTCGCCGGGACATAGGCCGGCGCGGGCGGCGGGGGAGGGGGGGGGGGGGGGCGGAGGCGGTCCGCCCGCGGGCGCGCCGGCGGTGACCCGGCTGCCGGTGACGACCACGTGATCCGGCAAGGTCCGGTCGGGCAGGATGAAACCGAAGGGCGCGCAGGCCGCCGCCGAAACCACGCCATCCGACGGCTTGTCGGGATCGATCGGCCGGCCGCCGGCCTGGGTCAGGGCGCCCGGGGCGACGGGAGACGCCAGCGCCAGGCTCATCGCGCCGGCCATGGCCTGTTTCAACGGAAGGACGGTCATCGGCGCATCTCCCTTGGGTTGTCAGACGCGCATGAGGCGGACCCGTCTCGGGCGAAACTGTGGCGGTTTCACCGGACCGCGTTCGACAATCGCGGGGTGGCGCAACCGCGCATCACCCCCCACTATCCAGCCTCGCGTCACAGGGGACCCGCATGCACGAGACGACCAGCATGGGTCTGGGCCACGCGGTGGCCCTGCTGGCCGCCATGGTCGTGGCCGCCACCCTGTTCCGCCGCTTCGGCCTCGGCGCCGTGCTGGGCTATCTCGCCGCCGGCCTGCTGATCGGCCCGTCGGTGCTGGGCGTGGTCGACGACCCCGAGTCGGTGCTGCACGTCGCCGAGTTCGGCGTCGTCATGTTCCTGTTCATCATCGGCCTGGAGATGCGGCCCGCCCGCCTGTGGAGCCTGCGCAAGGAGATCTTCGGCCTCGGCGCGGTCCAGGTCCTGGCCTGCGCCATTCTGCTGACCGGTCTCGCCATGCTGGCCGGACTGGCCTGGCACGCCGCGCTCATCGCGGGCTTCGGCTTCGCCCTGTCGTCCACCGCCATCGTCATGCAGCTGCTGGAAGAGCGCAACGAGAACGCCGAACCGGCGGGCCAGCGCGTGGTCTCCGTCCTGCTGTTTGAGGACCTGGCCATCGTGCCGCTGCTGGCCCTGGTCGCCATCCTGGCGGGGACGTATGGCTCGGCGGTCGAGACCGGCCATCCCATCTGGACGACGGTCGGCCTGGCCATCGGCGCCGTCGCCCTGGTCTATGTCGCCGGGCGCTGGGTGGTGAACCCCTTCTTCCGTCTGCTGGCCCGCTACGGCGGCCGCGAGGTCATGACCATGGGCGCCCTGTTCGTGGTTCTGGGCGCGGCCTACGCGATGAACCTGGGCGGGCTGTCGATGGCCATGGGGGCCTTTCTGGCCGGGGTCCTGCTGTCGGAATCGACCTTCCGTCACCAGCTGGAAGCCGACGTCGAGCCGTTCCGCGGCCTGCTGCTGGGCCTGTTCTTCCTGAGCGTCGGCATGTCGCTGGACCTGCGCGTCGTGGCCGCCGACTGGGTCTGGGTGCTGGGCGGGCTGGCCGCCTTCATGACCGCCAAGATGGTCGCCGTCTACGCCGTCGCCCGGCTGCGGCAGAAGCACGGCGAGGGCCTGCTGCGCGCGGCCCTGATGGGCGAGGGCGGGGAGTTCGCCTTCGTCCTCTATTCCACCGCCTTCGCCATGGGTCTGTTCGACGCCCGCACCGCCGCCATCCTGTCGGCGGTGGTGATCCTCTCCATGGCCCTGACGCCGCTCAGGGTCATGCTGGCGGACCGGCTGCGTCCGGACGAGGCCCTGTCGGCGGATGACGCCGACGGCGTCGACCACGCCCGCAACCTGCGCGAACGCGTCCTGATCATCGGCTTCGGCCGGTTCGCCCAGGTCGTGTCCCAGCCCCTGCTGGCCCGCGACGTCGACGTCTCGATCATCGACATGGACGTCGAGATGATCCAGGCCGCCGGCAATTTCGGCTTCAAGGTCTATTACGGCGACGGCTCGCGCCTCGATGTGCTGCGCGCGTCTGGCGCGGAAAGCGCCGAAACCGTTCTGGTGTGCGTCGACAAGCCCGAGGTGGCGGACCGGATCGTCGAACTGGTCAAGGCCGAATTCCCCCTGACCAAGCTGTTCGTGCGCGCCTTCGACCGCGGCCATTCGATCCGGCTGGTCAATGCGGGGGTCGAGTACCAGATCCGCGAGACCTTCGAGAGCGCCCTGGTGTTCGGCCATCAGGTGCTGATCGACCTGGGCTTTTCGGACGAGGAGGCGCGCGAGACCATCGCCGACGTCCGCCGACGTGACGAGAAGCGGTTCACCCTGCAGCTCGCCGAGGGAATCCAGGCCGGCCGCGCCCTGATGCGCGGCAACATCGCCACGACCCGGCCGGAACCCTACGTCAAGCCGCGCCGCGAGGGTCAGGCGCTGAACGAGGAGGCCGCCGACGCCCTCGAGGAGGACGGGCCGCAAGAAAAAGCCGACACCTGACGGCGCCGGCTTTCTCTCGTTCCAACCCGGAAGCCGGAAGGCCTACAGGGCGGCCTTGATCTGTTCGGCCATGCGCAGGTGGCCCTCGATCTTCGGCACGACGCTGCTGGCATGAGCCGCCAGCGGCGAGTCCGCGTTCGAGAAGCCGCGATGCAGGGTCAGGGCCTCGTTGTGGGCGGCGATCTGCTGGTCGATGAAGGTCGCGTCGAAATTGGCCGCCGAGGCCGAGCGCAGATTGTCGATCAAGCCCTGCCGGCGTTCGTCCAGGGCGGTCGGGGGCGTCGTCCCCGGCGCGGCCTGCGGAAGCATGGCCTTCATGGCGTTGGAGGCGGCCGCATGATCGGTCCGGATCATCTGCGCCAGTTCCTTGACCCGGGCGTTCTGCGACCGCTGCAAGGCGATGTCGGCGGCCTGGATTTCGTACATGTCGCCCATCGCCGCGTTGGGGATGTAGGCGGACTGCAGGTTGGAGCCCACGGTCGCCGCCGAGGTCTGGCCGACCGGGACGGACGCCATGTCCTGGGCCTTGTCCACGGCCTCGGGGCTCTGTTCGGCGTTGCAGGCGGCCAGCAGGGCCAGGCAGGCTGCGCCCGCGAGAATAGGTCTGATCATGGTTTCCTCCTCTGATCCGGGGAAAACCGGCCGGGAGCCCCGGGGTTCCCGGTTCGCCACCGGGCCCGCTTTGGTGTAGGAGGCGCCCGCCATGAACCGCCGCCTCTCGATCGCGCCCATGATGGACTGGACCGACCGGCACTGCCGGGCGTTCCATCGCGCCCTCACGACCCGCGCCCTGCTGTATACCGAGATGGTCACGGCGCCGGCCATCCTGCACGGCGATCATCAGCGGCTGCTGGGTTTCGACGCGGTCGAACATCCGGTGGCGCTGCAACTGGGCGGCTCCGATCCCGATCAGCTGGCCGAGGCCGCCCGGATCGGCGAGGCCTTCGGCTATGACGAGATCAATCTGAACGTCGGCTGCCCGTCCGACCGGGTCCAGTCGGGCCGCTTCGGCGCCTGCCTGATGCGCGAGCCGCAACTGGTCGCCGACTGCATGGCGGCCATCAGGGAAGCGGTCGCGGTGCCGGCCACGGTCAAATGCCGCATCGGCGTCGACGACCAGGAGCCGCGAATTTCGCTGTTCGAAACCGTCGACGCCTGCGCGGCCGTCGGGATCGGCGTCTTCATCGTCCACGCCCGCATGGCCTGGCTGAAGGGGTTGTCGCCGAAAGAGAACCGCGACGTGCCGCCGCTGGACTATGCGCTGGTGCGCCGGCTGAAGCGCGAGCGGCCGCAGCTGTCGATCTCGATCAACGGCGGGATCGCCTCGCTGGACGAGGCCGAGGCGCACCTCGACGACCTTGGCGATGGCGTGCGGCTGGACGGCGTCATGCTGGGCCGGGCCGCCTATCATGAGCCCGCCATCCTCGGTCAGGCCGACCGCCGCCTCTACGGCGCGGCCACGCCCGACGTCGACGCCTTCGCCGCCATCGACCGCTATCGCCCCTATATGGCGGCCCGCCTGGCGGAGGGCGTGCATCTGGCGGCGATGACCCGGCACATGCTGGGCCTGATGCACGGCCGGGCGGGAGCCCGCGCCTTCCGTCGCATCCTGACCGTCGAGGCCATTGGCCCGGGGGCCGGGCTCGAGGTTGTGGACAAGGCTGTGGACGCCGTGCGGGACGCCGAATCCCGCCTGGAGCGTCGTGGCGAGGCCGCCTGATGCATCGGAGTCACATCCCGCGCGGATATGACCCGGGGCGGGGTTAACGACGGAACGCCACGGCGCCGCTTTGCATTTGGATGGGTCAGGAGACGGTATCCATGAGCAAGACCCCGAACGCCAAACCCGACCTTCGCCTGGTCGCTGCCGAGGCTGAAATCTACGACCTGATGCGCGGGCCGCAGACGACCTCGGACCGCGTCAAACGCCTGCAGATGGAAGCCCGGGCGTTGGCCGTCGAACAGGTCGAGGCGCTGGAGAAGGTCCTGATGCAGGCCTCGGCCATGGCCGAGGAAATCGCCCAGGGCGGCGAGGCCTATCCCGTCGGCGCCCGCGAACTGGCGGGCCGACTGGCGTCTGACCTGCCGGCAAAGGCGCAAACGCTGAAAGCCATCGTCGGCCGCACGATCGGCTAGGCCGGACGGGGATCGTTCCGGTCGCGGATGCGCCGCGCCAGCCGGAACACCAGCACCGCGAAGACGACCATCACGATCGGGATGAGGATCGGCGCCACGAAGGCGATCAGCACCGTCATGAAGGCGAGGAAATCCTCCACCAGCGACACCACCGGATTGCCCAGGCCCGCGGTCGTGGCGGTGGATCCGACGCGCACGCCGGTCTGCGCCGCGTTGAAGGCCAGGGCCGCTGGCGCCCCGACGATGATCCCCGCGATGGCGGCCGCCGCCGGGTCCACGCCCCAGAAGACGCTGCCCGCCGCCACAGCGCCCGCCACGGGCCGGGTGACGTAGCCGACCGCGTTCAGCGCGTGATCGATGGCCGGCACCTTGTCGCCCGCGAACTCGGCGACAGTGGCGGTGGCCAGGGCGGCGATGGCGGGCCAGGAGACCAGCCAGTCCATCTGGTCGATCAGACGAACCCCGAACATCTCGAACCGCGCCGCCAGCGCCAGCATCAGCAGCGGCAGGAAGGTTCGCAATCCCGTCGCCGACGCGAGGCCGAGCCCCAGCAGCGCGGGCAGGACCCAGGTCTGCAACGGCCCGGCGACGGCGCTGACGGAAGACAGGTCGAGGTCGGGCATGGGTCGGCTCCATATCGTCGAACATGACAATGCGCGGGAACGCCCGCCCGCTCCATCGGCTTTTCCGTCGATCCGGACAGACAGGCCGTCCAGGTCGGCGGCCAGGGCGTGGGCGGGGCCTCGCCCTCCGGGGCCGACCCGCGGTCAATCAGACTGTCAGGCGACGACGTCATCGAACTCGCGATGGCGTTTCAGCCAGGCGACGGCGTAGCTGCAGCGCGGCTGCAGTTTGAGTTTCTCCGCCCGCGCATGCTCGGCCAGAGCCTGCATGAACTGTCCCGCCGCGCCCGAGCCGCGCAGGGCCGGATCGGCCTCGACATGCAGGATGGCCCGCGTCGATCCCTGTACGGCATAGTCGGCGAAGACGGTCCGCAGTCGACCCTCGGCGTCCGTGAAGCCCTGTTCGAATCTGTGTTCGTCTCGAACATCGCGGAACTCGGTCATGGGGAAGCCTCTCATGGCAGCAGGGACACAAGGCCAACCCGGTCGCCCCGTACGCTGTTCCCGACCGACCGGAGAAATCCGGGCCTCAGGGAGCCTTGTCGCCGAGCAGGTTCATCAGGCCGATGATGCTCTTGATCGTGAACCACACCGTCAGCAGCAACAGCCCCAGTCCGACGAGGAGCGCCGCCGGGACCAGCATGATGCCCGTGACCGGAGCCGCCAGGACGCTGACGACGCAAATCCCGATCACGACCCACAACAGGATCGTCCACCAGAACACCGACCAGAACAGGCCGATCTGGGCGTCGATATGGGCCCGGGCCAGGCCGGTCGCGCCGCTCCGTCCCGCATAGGCGACGATCAGGCCGACGATCACCAGCAGGTTGGCGCTGGGCAGGGACAGGATGTACAGGCCCCAGGCGATCAGGGCCGCCGGCTTGCCCTCGGACTCATGGCCCGCGCGGGGTTCTATCGCCTTGCCGGCGGGGCGCGTCGCATCGGCCATCGATCGTCTCTCCGTCAGATCCCCCAGCCGCGCGGATCAGCGATCGGGCGGCCGGACTTCAGGGTCCAAACGCCCGAGGCGCCGCGAAGCACCAGCCACAGCGCCAGAAGGAACAGGATCGGCACCCCCAGGGCGAACGGCGCGGCCAGCAGGATCAGCCCCGCGACGGCGGCGACCGCGGCCGTCCACAGGGTCCGCTGCTGATAGATGAAGTGCGAGGACGACAGCGCGTCCTCGGGCCCGGCGCGGCCGGTCACGGCCAGCAGGCCGATGATCGCCGACACGCCCATGGTCGGCACCGCGAACAGGATCAGGGCGTAGACGGCGTAGAGCCCCATCCCTCCGTTCGGCAGGTCGGTCACCGGATCGCGGCGGCGGCGGCGCATGGGCGGCTCCGGGGATCGCTCGAACACGGACTCCGCCTCGACCGGCTTCCGCGTTCCTTCGGACGGCGCGGCCGCGACGGGGGTCGGCTCCGGAGGGGTGGGGACGGGTTCCTGTCCGGCGGGCGCGGCGGCGGAGGTCCAGACCGTGCGCGTCGCGAACAGGTCCAGCCCGGACTCCGGCTGAACCTCGGGCTCGGGCGCGAGCTCCGGCTCCGGCTCCGGCTGAGGCTTGGGCTCCGGCGCGGGGCGAAGCTCGGGCTCGATCGCGATCGCCGCTTCCGGCGTCTCCCCGGCGTCCGCCTCCGGCTCGCGCATGCGGCCTTGCAGCGACGCCGGCGAGGCGAAGCCGATCAGGTCGTCGTGATCGTCGGCATTGGAGGGATCGCCCGGTTCGGCCATCAACGGGTCCTTGTCTTCTGGCCCAAGGTATGACGGCCCCTCGCTCGCCGCGCAACCGTCAGGGCGTCAGCGCGAGAGCGCGACCTCGCAGCCCGCCGCCGCCGCGCCTTCGAGCGCGCCGGGCTTCTCGATCCGCACGGCGCAGCGCCGCACCCGCGGGTCGTCCAGGCAGGCCGCGGCCAGCCGCTGGGCGAAGGTCTCGACCAGTCCTACATGGCCCTCGGCGACGATGGCCCGGGCGGCCGCGGCGACCGTCTCATAGTTGACCGTGTCGCCCAGCCGTTCGACCGGCGCGGGCGTCAGTTCCAGCGTCACGTCGATGACCAGCCGCTGCAGCCGCCCCAGTTCATGATCATGGACGCCGATCCCGGCCTCGAGCGTCAGTCCGCGCACGAACACCGTCAGCCCTTCGAGTCGGGGTGCGCCGGCGCCGGTAAGGGGCAGGGGGGTTACGCTCACGGCCTACTCCACGATATCCGGGGTGCGCCAGGCCAGATGCTGGCCTCCGTCGACGGCGATCATCTGACCCGTCACCAGCTCCGCGTCCACCAGCCAGCGCACGGTCCGGGCCACCGCTTCCGGACTCCCCGGTCGTTCCAGCAGGGTCGCCCCGGCCTCGGCGGCGAAATCGTCCGGGGTCTGGTGCACCGAGGGCAGGGTCGGTCCCGGCCCGACGCCGTTGACCCGGATGCGTGGCGCGAGCGCCTGGGCCATGGTCCGCGTGGCGAACCACAGGGCCGACTTGGACAGACCATAGGAGAAGAATCGGGGATCGGGCTTCAACACCCGCTGATCGAGAATATTGACGATGGCCGAGCCGTCCGGCGCCTCGCGGGCGAAGACCTGCGCCAGCAGCACCGGGGCGCGAAGGTTGACGTCCAGATGGGCGGACCAGGTTTCGCCGGTGATCGTGTCCAGCCGGTCGTCGGCGAAGACCGAGGCGTTGTTGACCAGCACCGACAGCGGCCCCAGCGCCTCCGCTGCGCGCCCGACCAGGTCGTGGGTCGCGACCGCGTCGGCCAGGTCCGCGGACAGGGTCACGGCGCGGCGGCCGAGCGCCTCGACCGCCCGGGCGACTTCGGCGGCCTCATCGTCCGAGTTCCGATGGTGGATGGCGACGTCGAATCCGGCCGACGCCAGCTCGAGACAGATCGCACGCCCGATCCGCTTGCCGCCGCCGGTGACGAGGGCGGCGCCGGAACGGACGGGATGGTCAGTCAACCCGGCCGAACTCGATGAAGTTGATGGCGGCCAGGACGGCGACGAAGCCGAGGATGATGTAGAGGGCCAGCATGGAAAGCTCCGTTGTTGGGGTGCCAATAAAGCGCCGCGCCCCACTGTTCAAGGACGGCGGGAAGCGGATCGTCGCGCCCCGGCGAAATCTTCGGCTGTGCGGCGGCGGCGCCGGGATGGTACAGGCGCTCCCATGAACCCCGCCCTCTTCTCCATGATCGCCGTCGTCCTCGCGGGCGGCGCCACCGCGCTTCAGGCCCCGACCAACGCCCGGCTGATGGGGGCCGTCGGCTCGCCGGTGAACGCCGCCTTCGTCTCCTTCGCCATCGGCACGGCGGCGCTGGGAATCGTCGCCGTGATCCTGCAGGCCCGACCGGATGTCGCGGCCACCCGCGCCCTGCCGTGGTACGTCTGGATCGGCGGCCTGTACGGCGCGGTCTTCGTCGTCGCCGCCGCTTGGGGCGTGCCGCGTCTCGGCGTCGCCCTGACCATCACCCTGATGGTCGCCGGACAGCTGCTGGTCGGCCTGATCCTCGATCATTTCGGCGCCTTCGGCGCGCCGCAGCATCCGATCAGCCTCGGCCGCGCCGCGGGCGTCGCCCTGGTTCTGGCCGGCGTGCTTATGGTCCGCCGCTTCTAGGCCTATATCGGTCCCGATGACCGAGGAGCCTGTGCCCGCCGATTCGCCGCCGACCGCCCTGATCGCGGCCGACCTGATCCGCGACGAGGCGCGGCGGGCCCCGGACAAGCCGGGCGTCTACCGCATGTACGGCGAGGACGGGACCTGCCTCTATGTCGGCAAGGCGCGCTCCATCAAGAAGCGCATCCTCCAGTACGCCCAGGGCCGGTTCCACACCCAGCGCATCGGCCTGATGGTGTCCCTGACCCGCTCGATGGAGCTGGTCATCACCGCCTCCGAGACCGAGGCCCTGCTGCTCGAATCCAGCTTCATCAAACAGCTGAAGCCGCGCTTCAACGTCGTGCTGCGCGACGACAAGTCGTTCGCCGAGCTGATGATCCGCAAGGACCACCGCGCCCCCCAGGTGCGCAAGCATCGCGGAGCCCACACCACGCCCGGCGACTATTTCGGCCCCTTCGCCTCGACCTGGGCCGTCAACCGGACGCTCAACACCCTGCAGAAGGCCTTCCTGCTGCGCTCCTGCTCCGACAGCGTCTACGAAACCCGCACCCGGCCCTGCATGCTGCACCAGATCAAGCGCTGTTCAGCGCCCTGCACCGGCCTGATCTCGCTCGAGGACTACGCCGGTCTGGTCGACGAGGCCTCGGCCTTCCTCAAGGGCAAGTCGCGGGCCGTGATCGGCCGCCTGTCCGAAGAGATGAGCGCCGCCGCCGAGGCGATGGACTACGAACAGGCCGCCCGCGTCCGCGACCGCATCCGCGCCCTGTCGGCCATCTCGATGGAGAATTCCGTCAGCGCCGACGGCGTGGCCGAGGCCGATGTCTTCGCCCTGTTCTCCGAGGGCGGTCAGGCCTGCGTCCAGGTCTTTTTCTACCGCGGCGGCCAGAACTGGGGCGGCCGCGCCTATTTCCCGCGCGTCGACCGGACCGACACGGACCCGGAAATCCTCGCCGCCTTCCTCGGCCAGTTCTACGAGGACAAGCCGATCCCGCGYCTGATCCTGTCCAACGTCCGCCCSCACGAGCTGGAGCTGCTGGAAGAGGCCTTCTCSATGAAGGCCGAACGCAAGGTCGAGATCGCCAACCCCCGGCGTGGCGAGAAACTGGCCCTCGTCGATCACGCCCTGACCAACGCCCGCGAGGCGCTGGGCCGCAAGATGGCCGAGGGCTCGGCCCAGGGCAAAATCCTCGACGAGGTCTGCGAGGCCTTCGGTCTCGACASCCGSCCCGAGCGGATCGAGATCTACGACAACGCCCACATCCAGGGGACCAACGCCGTCGGCGGCATGGTCGTSGCCGGRCCCGAGGGYTTCCAGAAGTCCCAGTACCGCAAGTTCAACATCCGCGGCGAGGACCTGACCCCCGGCGACGACTACGGCATGATGCGCGAGGTCATGCGCCGCCGCTTCTCCCGCCTCGTGAAGGACGAGGACGCGGGGGAGGAGGTGGTCCGWCCCGACCTGCTGCTGATCGACGGCGGCGCCGGCCAGCTGGCCGAGGTGCTGGCCGTGCTGGCCGATCTGGGYCTGGACGACATCACCGCCGTCGGCGTGGCCAAGGGTCCCGACCGCGACGCCGGCATGGAGCGGTTCTTCATGCCGGGCCGGCCGCCCTTCATGCTGCCGCTGAAGTCGCCGGCGCTCTACTACATCCAGCGCCTGCGCGACGAGGCCCACCGCTTCGCCAACGGCGCCCACCGCACCCGCCGCTCGATGGACATCAAGAAGAACCCGCTGGACGAGATCGAGGGCGTCGGTCCCGGCCGCAAAAAGGCCCTGCTGCACGCCTTCGGCTCCGCCAAGGGCGTCGGCCGCGCCTCGGTGGCCGACCTGGTCAAGGTCGAGGGCATCAACCAGCCCATGGCCGAACGCATCCACGCGTTTTTCCATCCGGCGGCCACACGGCGCTAGTTCCGCCCTCCGTGGCTGAGTCTCGCTCAAGGTGATAACGATGTTACCGAAAGCGAGGCGAGCACATGAACCCGAACAAGGCGCTTTGGGAAAAGGGCGACTTCACCCGCATCGCCGCGGCGATGCGGGAGAGCGGAGAGGCGCTGGTCGACGGCCTCGGCTTGACGCCGGGTCTGGACGTTCTTGATCTCGGCTGCGGCGATGGCACCACGGCCGTTCCGGCGGCGCGGCGCGGCGCGGAGGTGCTCGGGATCGACATCGCCGAAAACCTGGTGGCCGCCGGCAACCGGCGCGCGGCCGAGGCGGGATTGCACAATCTTCGCTTCCAGCAAGGGGATGCATCGGATCTGCGAGACGTCGCCGACGAGAGCTTCGATCTGGTGGTGAGCATCTTCGGCGCGATGTTCGCGCCGCGTCCGTTCGACGTGGCCCGGGAGATGACGCGGGTGACGCGGAGCGGGGGCCGCATTGTGATGGGGAACTGGATTCCCGGCGATCCAACCCTGGTGGCCCAGATTCTGAAGACAAGCGCGGCCTATGCTCCGCCGCCGCCCGAAGGCTTCGTCAGCCCGGTGACATGGGGCGTCGAGGCGAATGTCCGGGAACGCTTCGAAGCGGCAGGCGTCCCGACAGAGAACATCGTCTGCGAGCGTGCGACCTACGTCTTCCTCTCTCCCGCGCCGCCGCGCGCCCTGCTTCAGACCTTCAAACACTACTACGGCCCGACGATGAACGCGTTCGAGGCGGCGTCGAACGATGGCAGGGCTGATGAACTGGAGACGGAACTGAGTGCAATATTCGAGACGCATAATCGCGGCGGCCCGGACACCACCGAGATACCGGCGACCTTCCTCAAGGTCGTAGTGATGAAGCCCTAGACGGGCGCCCCGAGGATTCGCGCGCCCTCTCCCCCAAGCCGAACGGATTGCCTATACCGGTCCCATGACCGACGAATCCCGCGACGCCCTGCTCTCCGGTTACCGCCGATTCCGTGAAGGCCACTGGGCCGAGGCGAAGGCGGAATACGAGGCCCTCGCCGAAAAGGGGCAGAGGCCCCACACCCTCGTGGTCGCCTGTTCCGACAGCCGCGCCGACCCGGCCCTGATCTTCGACGCCGCGCCGGGCCAGCTGTTCGTCGTCCGCAACGTCGCCAACCTGGTCCCGCCCTATGAGCCCGACGGCCATCTGCACGGCGTCTCCGCCGCGCTGGAGTTCGGGGTCAAGGTGCTGAACGTCTCGCGCATCATGGTCATGGGCCATGCGCTCTGCGGCGGGGTGAACGCCATGATCCACGGCGCGCCCGGCGATTGTCAGGACTTCGTCGCCCCCTGGGTGGCGCAAGGGACGGCCGCTGTCCGCCGCGTCTGCGAGGAATGCCCGCCCGAGGACCTCATGCAGAAGGCCGAGGAGGCGGTGGTCCGTCTCTCGCTGGACAATCTGCGCACCTTCCCCTGGATCGCCGAACGCGAGGCGGCGGGGACCCTGGCGCTCAGCGGCGTCCATTTCGGCATCGCCGACGGCGTCCTGCGCTCCCTGCGCAGCGGCGAGTTCGTGTCCCTGGCCTAGGGCCGACGGGCCAACCGCCTCGCTTCATGCAGCGAAGCGTGGCAGATCGCGTTGAGGTATCGGAGCGCCCCATGACACCCAATCCCCACGCCAATCCCATTCCGAACATCCTGACCGGCCTGCGCCTCATCGCGGGGGTCATCATGTTCCTGATCCTGGCGGGGGCGGCGCCCCAGGGCATTCCCTTCCTGTCGGAGTATCTGAGCCCGGACGACCAGTTCCGCTTCGGCCGCACCGCCTTCGTCATCTTCGTGGTCGCGGCCTCGACCGACTGGGTCGACGGCTATCTGGCCCGACGCTGGCACGCCACCACGCGCTGGGGCGCCATCCTCGATCCGATCGCCGACAAGATCCTGGTCACCGGCGCCATCCTCGGCGTCCTCGCCTGGGGAGCCCTGCCGCAGATCGCCATCCCCTGCGGCCTGATCCTGTTCCGCGAGTTCGCCGTCTCGGCCCTGCGCGAAACCGTCGCCGGCAAGGTCAAGCTGCCGGTCACCCTGCTGGCCAAGTGGAAGACCACCCTGCAGATGGTCGCCCTGGGCGCGCTCCAGCTGGTGCTGCTGTGGGACGGCTTCGGCCTGCCGCTGGAATGGCAGCCGAATTTCCAGACCTTCGCCTACGTCCTGATCTGGCTCGCCGCCATCGTCACCCTGTGGACCGGCTGGCAGTATTTCGCCAAGGCCCAGCAGAAGATGAGCCAGCTGTAGGTAGGTTCCGGGGGCCAGGGGTTAGGTTGTCTGATCTAGCCCCTGGCCCCTGGCCCCTGAAACCTATTCGACCCCCAGCTCCGCCACCAGCCGTTCCATCCCGTAGACATCCCGCAGCGCCGCCGTCACGGCGCCGGTGGTCACGATCACTGACCGGTTGACGTTGCGGTCATAGCCATAGGCGTTGCGCTGGGTCAGGACGGTGGAGTCGAAATTGGCCCCGACGATCTCGCCGGCCGCATTGACCACCGGCGAGCCCGACGAGCCGCCGATGGTGTCGGACGACACCGCCATGTTCAGCACCGTGTCGCCGTCGATCCGCTCGCGCGCGGCCAGCAGCTTGGGCGCCACGTCGAACGGCGCCGCGCCCGTCGCCCGGTCCCACAGGCCGTTGAAGGTGGTGAAGGGGCCGAACCTCTGGCCGGGAACGTCCGTGCCCTCGATCCGGCCGTAGGTTAGACGCAGCGTGCCGGTCGCATCCGGATAGACGGCGTCGCCATAGGCGGCGAAGCGGGCGGCGGCCAGCCGTTCCGAGGCCCGGTCGGTCGGGGCCTGGACCCGGGCCTCCCAGTCCGAACGCGCGGCGCGGGTCTCGTCCTGGATCGACAGCAGATACTGGATCATGGGATCGTCCGAGGCCTCGACGGCGGCCAGGCCGCCCTCCCACAGCGCCCGCCGCACGGCCGGATCGGCCAGGGTCGTGCCGCTGACCAGCCGCGCCGACAGGGCTTCCGGCGACTCCCTGCCCAGCAGGCCGCGGACCGCCGGATTGTCCACGGTCAGCCACTCGCGGGTCTTGGACAGCCACCATTCCATGCGGACCTGTTCCAGCGACGGGTAGACGGGGCGCTCGGCGAACAGCCCCGACTGGACCGCGGCCAGCCGGCTGTCGGCGAACTCGGGCAGGCGCTCGGCCGAGGCCTTCTCCCGCTCCTGGGCGCCGCGCACGATGGTCCGGGCCCAGTTGAACAGCTGCGACCCGCCGGCCACGGGCGTCGTGCCCGCGCCGGTCCCGCCTTCCAGCAGGGCCATGGCCGCATAGGTCTCGCGCATGATCGGCTGGACGGCCGCCAGTTCAGCCCACGGATCGGCGCCCGTCGTGTCCGACCGGGCGGCGTAGCGTGCGCGGAAGTCCGCCTCATTGGCCGCCCGCGTCGCCATGAAGCCGGGATCGACCAGGGCCCGCATCCGGCCCAGCCCGCGCTTGTAGGTGTTCTCCAGCCCCACGATCGGATCCATGGCGATGAAGGCGTTCTCCTCGCTCTCTTCCGAGAACCGGATCAACCGCCCGCGCAGTTCCGAGGCCAATAGCTGGTCCATCGGCAGGACCACGTCGCGGATGGTGAACAGCTGCTCCTGGGTCAGCAGCCGCTGCGTCGCGCCGGGACTGCCCGAGACGAACACCGGCGTGCCCTCGACCGGCTTGTCGGCGTTCCACCTGAAATGGGTCGGCGTCGCGGCCGGGGCGCCGTTCTCGTACAGCCGGATGAAGGCCGCATCGATGGCGAAGCGGGGGAAGCTGAAATTGTCCAGATCGCCGCCGAACGTCGCCGCCCGGTCCTCCGGCGCCCAGGCCAGCCGGACGTCGGAGTATTTCTTGTAGGTGTAGAGCTTGAACTGCCCGCCCCGGTACAGGCTCACGACCTGACAGCGCTTGTCGGTCGCGGCGCCGCAGGCTTCCTGCTCGATCCGTCCCGCTTCTGCGTCGCGCGCCCGGGTGAAGGCCTGGCCCTCCAGACCGGCGCCGGCCGCGTGCATCCGCTCGGTGACGTCGCTGATGTCGGTCAGGATTTCCGCCGTGCCGCCGGGGCATTTCAGCTCTTCCTCGCGGCTGCGCGGGGTGAAGCCCGTCTCGGCGTAGTTGACCGCCTGGGTCGACAGATTGGCCACGCAGGTGGCGACGCAGTGGTTGTTGGTCATCACCAGGCCCTCGCCCGAGACGATCCCGGCCGAACAGCCGCCGAACTTGACCGAACTCAGCCGCACCCGGTCGAGAAAGGCCTGGTCGATGTTGGTGCCCAGCGTCGCGTTGGCCCGGGCGATCGGGAAGTTGTCGAAGGTCCACATGCCTTCCTCGGCGCGGGCGGCGCCGGCGGCGAGGGTCAGAAGGGCGGCGGCGAGGGCGGGGGTGAGGTGACGCATCGAAAACTCCTGTCCTCTCCCCTTGCGGGTGGAGGAGGCTCGCACGGCGAGCCGACGACGGGTGGCCCGCGCAGCGGGTCGGATGAGGGGTCGCGCTGAGGGGACCCGATTGGACGGCCGGACCATGAATGACGAAGGGGTCGCCCGGCAAGACCGGAGCGACCCCTCATCCGTCAGGCTTCGCCTGACACCTTCTCCTGCAAGGGGAGAAGGACCGTTACTCCACGCCCAGCTCTTCCAGCAGGCGCGGCTGCGGATAGATGTTGCGCAGCGCCTCGGTGATGGCCGCGGTCGACACGCTCACCGTCCGGTTCAGTTCGCCGTCATAGCCATAGGCGCCGCCCAGCGAGTGGATGTTGCCGTCAAAGGCCGCGCCGATCACCTCGCCCTCGGCGTTGATCACGGGCGAGCCCGAGTTGCCGCCGATGATGTCGTTGGTCGAGGTGAAGTCGAACACCGTCTCCTTGTTCACCCGGCTTTCGTTGTCGATGAAGGCCTGGGCCGCGTTGAACGGCTCGGCCCCCGTGGCCCGCTCATACAGGCCGCCCATGTAGGTGAAGGCCGGCACGGTCACGCCGCGATAGGTCCAGCCCGCAACCTGGCCATAGGACAGGCGCAGCGAGAAGGTGGCGTCGGGATACTGATTGGTGCCGTAGGCCGCGAACCGGGCCTGTGCGACCTTCTCCGCGGCGACGGCGGTCGGGGCGTTGACCTCGGCGGCCCAGCGGTCGCTGATCGCCTTGGCGGCGTCGTCATTGGCCACGACGAAGGCGAGCAGGGGATCAGCCTCGGCCAGCTGCGCCGTGGTCATGGCCGCGGCCTGGGCGCGGAAGGCGGCGTCGCCCATCCGGGTGTTGGCGATCAGCCGGTCGGCCAGGCCTTCGGGGCTTTCGCGGCCCAGCAGACCCTTAACCTGCGGATTGTCGACGGTCAGATACTCCCGCGTCTTGGACAGCCAGTAACGCAGGCGGATCTCTTCCATGTCGGTCGCGATCGGCGTCTCGGCGCCGACCGCCGCGACCAGGCGCGCGCGCTGGGCGTCGGTCATCGCCGTGTTCTTCGAGGCGCGCACCAGGGTGCGGGCCATGGCGTACAGGGTCGAGCCGCCGCCGGCGGCCTGTTCCAGCTGGCGATAGGGCAGGTACAGCTCGCGGGCCGTCGCCTGCACCCGCTCCAGGTCGCCCCACGGATCGCCGATCCGCTGCACCAGTGCGGGGTCGGCGGCCACCCGGGCGCGCAGGTCCGTCTCGGCGTCACGCCGGGCGCCGAGGAAGGCCGGATCGAGCAGCGACTGATGCTGGCCGTACTGGGCCTTGAAGCTGTTCTCCAGGCCGAAGATCGGGTCGAACGACAGACGCTTGGCCTCGTCGCCGGTCAGCGAATATTCCAGCAGGCGGCCGCGCAGTTCCGAGTTCTGGATCAGGGTCAGCGGCAGCTGCTGGTCCCGCAGCCGCTCCAGCTGGCTCATGGTCAGCAGGCGCGAGGTCGAGCCGGGGTTGCCGGCCACGAAGGTCACGTCGCCTTCCTTGGGCGCGTTGGGATTCCATTTCAGGAAGTTGGGCGTCGCGACCGGCTGGCCGTCCTCATAGGCGCGCAGGAATCCGGCATCGAGGGCGTAGCGCGGGAAGTTGAAATTGTCGGGGTCCCCACCGAAGAAGGCCGCCTGGTTCTCCGGCGCGAACACCAGCCGCACGTCGTCGTATTTGCGGAACTTGTACATGGCGTAGCGGCCGCCGCGGTAGAAGCTGATCACCTGGCAGCTGAATTTCGGATCGCCGGCGCAGGCCTCGGTCTGGATCGCGTTGGTCTCGGCCGTACGGGCGGCGTTGAAGGCCGCGCCCTCCAGTCCGGCCCCGGCGCCCAGCACCCGGTCGGTCACGTCGACGATGTCGACCAGAACCTCGGCGGTCTGGCCGGGGCAGCGCTTTTCCTCTTCGCGGTTGGCGGTCAGGAAGCCGTTCTTCACATAGTCCTGCTCGGGCGACGACAGCTCCTGCGCGCAGCCGACGACGCAGTGCCAGTTGGTCAGGATCAGCCCCTCGTCCGAGACGAACGAGGCCGAACAGCCCTGGATGCGGACGGCGGCGTTGCGAACACGGTCCAGCCACGCCTGGTCGATCCGCGTGCCGTATTTGTCGTTCACCGTCTGGATCGGGAAATTGTCGAACGTCCACATGCCTTCATCGGCGCGGGCCGACGAGGGTGCGGCCATGACGGCCATGAAGCCGGCGACCGCGGCGATCGAGGCGGTCGCCGAGACGGCGGCGCGAAGCGAACGAAGCTGCATTCTGCGAAATCTCCCAAGTGCGGCGTTGATCGCCGACTGTTGCCGCTACCTAAACCCGATGAACCGATCCCGTCCATCGCCTCTCGATCCGCCTCACGAAAGCGTAACGCCGGTGGCCTTACCCCGATTTAACTTGGTTCCAGCGAACACCGTCGTCACATAGCGGTAACGCCTCGGGGGTCTGTCCTTACCAATGTCGCTCGCACTTTCCACGCTGCTGTATGAGTGGCGGCGCTATATGGCCGCCGTGATGGCGCTGGCCCTGTCGGGCCTGCTGGTGCTGGCCATGACCGGCGTCTTCATCGGCATCGGCAAGGGCTTCACCGCGACCATCGAGCGTTCCAGCGCCGACATCATCATCATGCAGCCCGGGGCCAAGAGCCTGATGGGCGGACCCTCGGGCGTGCCGCGCCGCTTCATTCCCCTCGCCTATCGCAACCCGGCGGTGATCGAGGTCCAGCCGCTGGACGGCGCGGGGGGCTCGTTCCAGTCGGTCAAGAACGTCGACCCGACCATGTCCCAGGCCGAGCGCGCCAAGATGGGCGCCCCGCGGCAGGAATTCGTCCAGGCCAGCATCATCGACACCACGCCCGGCGCGGTCACCATTCCCACCGACTATTCGCAGGAACTGGTCGACGCCCTGCGCCAGCCCTACACCGTCGCCATCGACGAGACGGCCGTGGCCAAGCTGGGCGTCAAGCTGGGCGACAAGGCCCTGTACAACGGCCAGACCGTGACCGTGGTCGGCATCACCCGCGGCTATCCCAACATGATGCAGGCCACCATCGTCATGTCGCGCGACACCCTGCGCATGCTGGGCCAGGCCGACACCGGACCCCGCGTCGGCCCCCTGATGATCAAGCTGCGCGATCCGGCCCAGGCCGAGCGCGTGGCGGTCGAGCTGAACGAACAGGGCGACGGTCAGTGGAAGGCCTGGACCCGTCAGGAACTGGCCGACGCCAACGCCTCGGCCATGTTCGAGGAAGGCATCCTCGTGATCATCATCGGCGGCTGCGTGGTGCTGGGCACCATCATCGGCGTGGCCATCACCTGGCAGACCCTGCGCGGCGCCATCATGGCCAACATCAAGGAGTTCGCCTCGCTGCGGGCCCTGGGCGTCGGCATGGGATCGCTGAACCGGATCGTCATGGAGCTCAGCTTCTGGGTCGGCCTCGTCGGCGTCGGCGCCGCCATCGGCCTGACCCTGCTGGTGCAGATGCTGGCGGCGGCCAATGCCGTCATCATCGCCCTGCCGCCCATCCTGCTGGTCGTCGTCGGCGGCGGGCTCGTCGTCATCGCCATGCTGTCGGGCCTGCTGTCCCTCGGCATCCTCAAGAACAGCCAGCCGGCGGACCTGCTGCGATGAGCAAGACCCGAACGCACGGCAAGCACGGCGACTTCGCCATCGAGGCCCGGGGCCTGGTCAAGCGCTTCAAGTCCGGCAAGGGCTTCGTCGAGGTGCTGAAGGGCGTGGATTTCGACGCCCGCCACGGGGACCTGACCATGGTCATGGGCCCGTCGGGCTCGGGCAAGTCGACCCTGATCGCCGCCCTGTCCGGCCTGCTTCGGCCCGAGGCCGGTCGCGTCGACACGCTCGACATCGACGACCTGTGGAAACTCTCCGCCGGGCGGATCGACCGCTTCCGCCTCGACAACTGCGGCTTCATCTTCCAGGGCTTCAACCTGTTCCCCGCCCTGACGGCCCTGCAGCAGGTCGAGGTGGTGCTGAAATTCCAGGGCCTGTCCAAGGGCGACGCCAAACGCCAGGCGACCGCGACGCTGGAGGAGGTCGGCCTTGGCCCGCGCCTGCACCAGAGGCCTTCGGCCCTGTCCGGCGGCGAGAAGCAGCGCGTCGCCATCGCCCGCTGCCTGGCCAAGAACCCCCAGATCCTGTTCGCCGATGAACCGACATCGGCGCTGGACGGCGAGAACGGCCAGGTGGTCATCCGCCTGCTGCGCCGCGCCGCCACCGAACACGGCGCCGCCGTGATCTGCGTGACCCACGACCCGCGCCTCGAGGAATGGGCCGACCGCGTCATCAAGATCGAAGACGGCGTCATCATCGACGACCAACGCCGCATCCCCAATCCCGACGCCACCCTGGCCTCGCACTGACGACCCCAAGGACCATCGACATGCCCGCCTTCCTCAAGAACAAATGGCTCTGGATCGGTCTGGTGCTGATCGTCGTGCTCGTTGTCGGCTTCAACGTCATGCAGGGCGCGAGCAGGGCGAAGAAGGCCGAGGAAGAGAAGGCCAACGCCCAGAAGAAGGTCGAAAGCCCCTATGCGGCCATCGCCAACGGCAAGGTCGATGTCGAGGGCGGCATCATCCAGATCGCGGCCCGCCGCGGCGGCGTCGTCCGTGAAGTGCTGGTGCAGGAAGGCGACCGCGTCGTCGCCGGCCAGATCCTCGCCCGTCAGGAAGACGAAGAGCCGCGCCTGGCCCTGCAGAGCGCCAACGCCGACGTGGCCCAGGCCGAGAGCCAGCTGCGTCTGATCCAGGTCGACATCCGCACCGCCCAGCGCGAGCACGACCGCCTCGCCCGGCTGGTCGACTCCAACTTCGTCGCCGCCTCGCGCATGGATGCGGCGCGCGACGCCATCGCCCAGGCCCAGGCCCGGCTCGGCTCGCAGCAGGCGGCGGTCCAGACCGCCCGCGCCCGCCGCGACCAGGCCGCCTACAATGTCGAGCTGACGGTGATCCGTGCGCCCCAGTCGGGCCGCATCGTGCGCCGCTACGCCAACCCCGGCGCCGGCGCCTCGACCCTGAACGTATCCAACATGTTCGACCTTGAGCCTGATGCGCCCCGCATCGCCCGCGCCGAGATCGTCGAGAGCGACATCCCCAACATCACCCCCGGCCAGGCTGTCGAGATCACCCCCGAGGGCGATCCGTCCAAGGTCTATGTCGGCGCCGTCCTGCGCCGCGCCGCCGTCTTCGGCGCCCGCAAGCTGGCCTCGGACGACCCCTCGCAACGCTCGGACGAGCGGGTGGTCGAGGTGGTGGTCACCGCCGGAGACGCGCCCCTGCTGATCGGCCAGCGCGTGCTGGTCAAATTCATGAAGCCCGGGCAGACCGCCGGCGCCCCGCGCGCCGTCGCCGCCGGCGTCCCCGCCGCCCGCGCCATGCGCGCCCCCGCGGCGGCGGGCTGATCCCTTGAGCTAGCGGCCGGTGAAATCCGCCGGCCGCTTCTCCAGCGCCGCCGTGACCCCTTCCAGGTGATCGTCGCCGAGGTGCGCCAGCGCCTGCATCGACGCCGTCATCTCCAGGATCTGGTCGAAAGTCGCGTCGCGGCCCTGGCGCAGCAGGGCCTTGGTCATGCGCAGGGCCTGGGGGGCGCGGGCGGCGATCTCCCCGGCGGTCGCCATGGCCTCGTCCATCAGCCGGTACGGCGCGACCACCCGGCTGACCAGCCCCCATTCCATCGCCGTCCGCGCGTCCAGCACCCGGGCGGTGAACAGCATCTCGGCGGCGCGCGCATAGCCGATGTTGCGCGGCATCAGCCAGGCCCCGCCGTCGCCCGGCAATATGCCCAGCTTCAGGAAGGGCACGCCGAAGGTCGCCGTCTCCGAGGCGATGCGGATGTCGGCCAGCCCCGCGATGTCGCAGCCCAGCCCCATGGCCGGACCGTTGATCGCCGCGACCAGCGGAACCTCAAGCCCGTACAGCGACCGCACGATCCGGTGCACCACGCGGCGGTAGCGTTCGCGGATATCCGCGCCTGAGCCGGCGAACAGGTCTCGCCGGTCCTTCATCGCCTTCAGGTCGCCCCCCGCCGAAAACGCGCGCCCGGCCCCGGTCAGCACCACGCAGCGCACCGCCGGGTCCGCGTTCACCGCCTCGCAGGCGGCGGCGAAGGCTTCGCCGTCCTCGAGGTCGGGCAGGGCGTTCAGCCGGTCGGGCCGGTCCAGCGTCCAGATTTCGATGTGCGCGCGGCGTTCTCGACGGATCAGGGTCATGGCTCCGCTGTGCCGCAACCGCGGCCCCGCCGCAACGTCAGCAGCGGGGGACCTTGCGCGCCACCGACGACCAGGCCCGGGTCAGGGGAAGGTCGGCGTTCTCCCTGGCCGCGGCTTCGGCTTCGGCCGCCTGGGCGGCGAGGCTGACATAGCGCCGGACGACCGCCATTCCAGGGGGCAGAATGTCGTCGGCTTCGAGGAAACTCGCCCGCTCCGGCGTCACGATCGGCGCCGGCGCGGCGGACGTGGCGGCGATCGTCTGCTGCATCGGCGTCCAGACGACGAAGTCGACCCCGCGATCCGGCGACCAGCCGTCTCGCGACGGCCGGACGGCCGTGGTCGCGACCAGCGTCGCCTCAAGCTTCAGCATATGCGCGCCCCTCCGACAGAAGACTGGCACGGATTTCATTCCGGCGCGCGTATCACTCGCGCGACAGAAGAATTGAAAAAGCCCCGGGCCTTTCGGACCGGGGCTTTTTCAGTCGATCGAACTCGCCCTAGCGGCGCTTCTCGATCTTGATCGGCACGAAGTTCGACGGATGGCTGACCACGCGGTCGCCTGCCCCGTTGTTGTTCTTCGTATTGACCAGCATCCCGCCCCAGAGGGCGAAGGACATCATGGCGTGCTGGAGATTGCGGTCTCTGTCGTTCATCCTGGCGTCTCCTTTCGATGGAACGATGAAAAGAGACACGTCGTGCTTTTCGGGAATCTCACCGTCATAGTCGTTTCGCGTCATGGTCAAGCTAATTCCGACCGGCGAAAAATGCAATAGTTTTTACTCCGACACCGGACCATATTTCGTATTCATGTCATCGACTGTCGCCGAAAATCCACAGACCCCGCCGCGCGCCGTCGTCACGCCGTGCATCAAGCTGTGCGTCGTCGACGGCGCGTCCGGCCTCTGCCTCGGCTGTTTCCGCACCCTGTCGGAGATCGGCGGCTGGAGCGGTTTGACCGAGGATCAGCGCGCCGCGGTCATGGCGGGCTTGCCGGCGCGGCGGACCCGGATCGATCCGGCCCTGCTGGGCCCCGCCTGAGCCGACCGCGTTAAGGCCGTGCAAACCATCCCCCTTCACCGCATCCAAACGGGCGCGTGCGATACCGGGCCGTCGCAGAAGCGGCGCCTCAGGACGAGTAACGCATGCGTTTCGACCTTTCCTCTCTCGGCATCATGGCCGCCGCCGTTGGTTCGGCGCTCACCACCGTCTGGTGGATGGATCACGCCGGTCTGCGGGGTCAGGCCCAGGCCGCGACCGTCCCCGCCGTCCGCGCCTTCGCGCCCGCCGAGGGGACGCCGGCGCGTGTGCTGAAGGGTCTCGACGGCCACTACTGGGCTGACGCCCTGATCGAGGGCCACGCTGTCCGCGTCATGGTCGACACCGGCGCCAGCGTGGTCGCCCTGACCCGCAACGACGCCGCCCGTCTGGGCCTGAAGCTCACCCCGGAGGACTTCTCCGGAACACTGATCACCGCCTCGGGCCCGGTCCGCGCCGCGCCGGTGGAGCTTCAGGCCGTCGCCGTCGCCGGCGCCCGCATCGAACGCGTCCAGGCCCTGGTGGTCGAGCGCGGTCTGCCGCATTCCCTGCTGGGCATGAGCTATCTGGGCCGCCTCTCGGCCTTCACCGCCACGCCCGCCAGCCTGACCCTGCGGCCCTAGAACGCCTTCGCCACCACCGACAGCGCCGTGGCCAGCAGATAGACCGCGAACGCCTTGCGCAGGACCCGTTTGTTCAGCGAATGCGCCAGCCGCGCCCCCCACGGCGCCACCGCCGTGGTCAGCACCGCCATCACGATCGCCCCGGGCACGTTGACATAGCCCATCGACCAGGGCGGCCGGCCCTCGGCCTGCCAGCCAGCCACCACGAAGCCCAGGGTCGCCGCCGCTCCGATCGCCACCCCGAAACCCGATGCGGTCGCGACCGCCTGATGGATGGGCCGTCCACACAGGGTCATCAGCATCCCCCCGAAACTGCCGCCGCCGATCCCCATCATCGCCGACAGTCCGCCGATCAGGCTTCCCAGCCCGCGCCGCCCCCAGCCGGTCGGAAGGTCCGACCTCAGCGTGAACCGCTCGGGCATCAGCCCCAGCTGCGCCGCGATCAGGGCCAGGCAGACGCCATAGACGATGGCCAGTCCCTCCATCGAGGTCACGCCCGCCACCGCCGCCCCGATCAGCGCCCCGACCGCGACCCAGGGCGTCCAGGTCCTCAATACTCCCTCGTCCACCGCCCCGTGCGACCGATGCGCCTTCAGCGACCGCCAGCTGGTCGCCACGATGGTCAGCAGCGAGGTCCCGATCGCCGTGTGCAGATTGCCCTCGCCGCCCACGCCCAGCACCTCGAAGGCGTAGAACACCGCCGGCACGATCACCGTGCCTCCGCCCACGCCGAACAGCCCGGCCACGATCCCGCCCGCCAGTCCCGCCGCGACCAGGGCGGCGAGCAGCACAAGCAGTTCGGCAAGGGGGAGGGCGGTCATGGGTCCTGTCTAGTCTGACTCGCGACGAAGGGGACCGCGCCGCCGCGCAACCTTCGCCGCCGCACACCGTTCTTTCCGCACAGGGACGCACCCACCCGGAAAGACACCCCCCATGACCTCCATCAAGCTTCTCGCGGCCTCCGTCGCCGCCCTCACCCTGGCGGCAGGCGCGGCCTCCGCCCAGACCCCCTACAGCCAGACGCCGTACGGGCAGCAGACCCAGTCCGATCCGATCGGCGCCATCCTCGGCGCCCTGTTCGGCGACCGGCTCGGCGTCTCGACCACCCTGGACAGCGAATGGTCGCGCGGACGCCGTCCGCTCAACACCCAGCGCGCCCAGTTCGAAAGCCGGCTGGACGCCGACGTGCGCTCGGGCGCCATTTCGTCCTCGGCCGCCAGCAGCCTGAGCGCCGAATACGGCGATCTGGTCGCCCTGGAGGCCCGCTACACCGCCGACGGCCGGGTCACGAGCCAGGAACGCGCCGACCTGAGCGAACGCTATCGCGCCTTCGCCACGCGCTACCAGGCCGGCGGCCAGAGCGGTTATGACGACGACTATGACGGCTGGCGCCCGCTGGCCGAGAGCCGCGCCGCGTTCGACGCCCGCGTCAACGCCGGCGTTCGCAACCGCACCCTGACCCGCGCGCAGGCCACCCGCCTGTCGACCGACTTCGACGCCCTCGTCCGGCTCGAGACCAGCTATGAGCGCAACGGCATCGACGCCCGCGAGCGTCAGGATCTGGAAGCCCGCTGGGCCGATCTGAACCGCCGCGTGGGCGACGGCTATGACGACGGTTACAACTCGGGCGACAACTGGGGCTCCGATCCGCGCGGCGCGCAGATCGAGGCTCGCATCGCCGCCGGCGAGCGCAACGGTTCGATCAGCCGGACCGAGGCCGCCAGCCTGCGGCTGGAGCTGCGCGACCTGATGCGTCGCTGGACCGAGCTGGAAACCCGCGTCGATCTGGCCCGCCGCTAAACCGCGGAAGGGGGCGTCGCTCAGATCAGCAGCGCCCCCTCGTGCCGCAGCAGCCACCCCTTGCGCTCCAGCCCCCCGCCGAACCCGGTCAGAGAGCCGTCCGCGCCGACCACCCGATGGCAGGCGAGGATCAGCGGGATCGGATTGCGGTTCAGCGCCACCCCCGCGGCCTGGGCCGCCCCGGGCTCGCCGGCCCGTCTGGCCATCTCGCCATAGCTGATGGTCACGCCCGCCGGGACCTCGGCCAGGGCCTTCCACACGCGCGGCTGAAAGCCGTCGGACGCCGCGCCGTCCAGCGACCAGGGCACGCGGTTCAGGGCCTCGCGGTCCCCGTCGAAATAGGCCGCCAGTTCCCGCGCCACCGCCGACGGCGCCTCGCCCTCCGACAGGGTCGCCGCCGGATATTCCCGCCGCATCGCCTTGATCAGCCCGTCGCCGAACGACACGCCGCGCACGACGCCCGCCCCGTCGCAGGCGAGGGCCAGCGGCCCGATGGGGCTGTCGATCCACGACAGGATCAGGCGATCCGGCGCGCTCATTCCACCGCCGGCATCAGGGCGTTGACCTCGGCCCAGCCCAGGGCGCCTTCGCCCAGCGGCTCGGACCGGCCGTCGGCCAGGAAGGCCTCTGTCAGGGCGGCCGCCCGGCCCCAGGTCGCGCCGACGATGCCCGAGCCGGCGCTCAACCGCCGCACCCCCAGACCTTCCAGCGTCCTGGCGTCGGGCAGGCCCGGATAGGCCAGCAGGTTCAGCGGCAGGGGCGTCGCCCTGACCATCGCCGCGATGTCGGCCGCGTCCGTCAGCCCCGGCGTGAACAGGCCGTCCGCGCCCGCCGCCGCATAGATCGCCCCGCGCCGCGCCGCCTCGGCCACACGCGTCCCGGGCTCGCCCACGCCCCTCAGCCACACGTCGCAGCGGGCGTTGATGAACAGGTCGCGCCCGACCGCCGCCCGGATCGCGGCGATCTTGGCCGCCAGCAGCTCCGGCGCGCCGCCGCCGTCCTCGATATTGATCCCCGCCGCTCCGGCCTCGACCAGCCGCCGGGCCTCCGCCGCGACCATGGCCGGATCGTCGGAATAGCCGCCCTCGAAGTCGATCGACACCGGCAGGCCCTGCGCCGCCCGTACGACGTCCGCGCAGACCTGAACCACCCGATCGACCGGCAGGGCGTCCCCGTCCGGCCAGCCCAGGGCCCAGGCCACGCCCGCGCTGGTCGTGGCGATCGCCTTCGCCCCCTTGGCCCGCATCAGGGCCGCAGAACCCCCGTCCCAGGCGTTGGGCAGGATCAGCAGGCCGGAACGGTGCAGGTCGTGAAAGGCGGTCATGGCGTGTCTCCGTCAGGGCCGCCGACCTCACGCCGATGCCGCGGGATTGTCCGGCGGTTTTCGGACGCGCTCACCGGGGGGCGGGGTCGGCGGCGGCGTAGGCGGCGTTCTGGATCATCCGGTAGGTCGGCGTGCCGTTGATGCACGCGCCTCCGACGCTGCGGCGCGGTCGCCCGGCCTCCGCCATGTCGGCGATGATGGCCGAACTGTCCTGCGGGCACAGCCGCCGGCGCGAGCCGTCGATGCGCCGGTTCAGCGGCAGGTCGTGCGGCCACCAGTCCGGATCCCAGGCGCGGCAGGGATCGCTCCATGCCGCCTCCATCTGCGCCGTCTTCTGCGCCGACAACCGGCCCTCGTGGGGCGGCCAGTATCGCTCATCGGCCGTGCGGCTGTCGTTCCAGTTTGCGTACCAGGCGTCGATCTCCTGGCGGCTCAGCCCCTGCGGCAGTGGCGGAGGCGGGGCCGGCGGCCCCTCGTTGACGCTGTGCCGCCAGAACCACCAGGACCCGTCCGCCTCGCGCCACACGACCGAGCGGTGGTCCGAACTGTAGCCCCCGCCCGGGGGCATCCGCGCGCGGATCACCACCGACGCGTCCTCCGGCGGCCGCCGCGCCGCCCAGGCCGGGATTCTCACCACGTCCAGCATGTCAGCGACCGGCGACCCCGCGGCGGTCGGCAGCCGGGCCCGCTCGCGCTCGAGCGTGCGGAAGTCGACGTCGCGCACCGCCTCGCATTGCGCCTGCGGCGGCCGCTGCGACTGCGCCTCCGGCGTCGGAGCCTGCGCCCCCGCTCGGCCCGCCGCAGCCCCCTGCAGCAGCGCCAGCGCCAGCGCCGCCGTCCTCGTCGCCATTCGCATCCCGTAGCCCCCGTTGAGAAGCCAGCTTCGCCGACGATTGTCCCTGCGGCAACCACCGGTCCGCGGCCGGAACAGGCGCACCGGCGCGGCGTTACGGTGAAGCTCCGGCCGGCCTCCCGCCGCGTCGGGCGTCAGGACACCGCCCCATGGTCAATCGTCGCGCCGGCCTTCCCCTCACGGCCCCGTCCGTGCCCCTGTTCGCCATCGCCGTGGTGCTGGCCGTCCTGGCCATGCTGGTGCAGTACGGCGGCGTCGCCATCCCTGTGGTCAGCGACCATGTGTTCAACACCCTGGCCATCGCCTTCGCCGTCCTCACCGCCGGGGTTCTGCTGCGCAACGCGTGAGGCGGAAGGCGCGGGAGATCCGATCGCCGGGAGCGGCTCGCCGCCGCCCCCGGGCATCCGGCCCCGGCCCTAGAAGGGCCGGTAGTTCAGGCTCAGGAAGAAGCGCCGTCCGAACAGGTCGAAATTGTCCGCGCTGGTGTTGCCCAGCCAGCGGGCCGGCTCCGCGTCGAAGGCGTTGACCACCCCGGCCCGGACGGTGGTGTCCTCCCGCATGTTCCAGCGCACCGAGAAGTCGTGCTGGGAGAAGTCGCCCGTCTCCAGGTATTCCAGCGTCTCGTAACGGTCGAAATTGCCGTAGCCGATATTGTCGACGTCCTCGATCTCCTGGCTGACCTGCCAGTCCCAGTCCCAGGTGAAGGCGAGGGTGTCCGTCGGCTCCCAGGTCACCGTGGACAGGAAGCGCACGCGCGGCATGCCGACGGTGTCCTCGAAGTCGCTGGAGTCCGTCGGATCGACGATGTTGACGAAATCATGCTGTTCGATCAGCCAGTTGCCACGGATCGAATGGCTGAACCGGCCCCAGTTGTGACCGGCCCACTCCGGCAGGTCGAAGCCATAGCGCGCGGTGAAGTCCACGCCCTTGGCGGTCAGGGCGGCGTAGTTCAGCGATCCCTGGATGAAGCTGCTGACCAGGAAGGTGCCCGGGTTGCGGGTGATGGTGGCGCAGGCGCCGGTGTTCACCTGGTTGCCGCTGACGCACTGGTTGGCGGCCGACTGCGCGGACACCGAGGCGATCGCATCGCTGATCTCGATGTCATAGTAGTCCAGCACGATCGACAGGTTCGGGAGCAGATAGTCGGGCGTCCAGACCCCGCCGATGGTGAAGCTCTCCGACGTCTCCGGCTGCAGGAAGGGGTTGCCTCCGGCCAGACCCGGCACCGAGCCGCTGCCGTAGTTGGGCAGATAGGCGTTCGGCGCTGACGGATCGCTGAAGGTGAAGGTCAGGCCTGCGGCCGTGGCCAGGGCGGCGCAGTTGGCGATGCGGTTGTTGGCGATCGTCCGGTCGGCCAGGTTGTTGATCACCGTCGCGCTGCAGGGGTCGGAGAAGCCGTTGGCGAAGGTCTGGCCGTAGGGCTCGTTGGTCTCCGACAGGTTGGGCACGCGGATCGCCGTCGCCGTCGTCGCCCGGAACAGGAACTGGTCCGTTGGCCGCCACTGGAACTGGGCGCTGTAGGTGTCCTGCTTGCCGACGTGCGAATAGTCGGACACGCGATAGGCGCCGCTGATCTCGGAAGAGCCCAGGAAGGTGTCGGTGAAGAGCGGCAGCCTCAGCTCGGCGAAATAGTCGTTGGTGTCGTAGCTGGCCTCGGCGAAGTCCGGTCCGGTGTTCAGGAACAGCAGGCGGCCGGCGGTGTCGGAATCGCGTCCCACGCCGCTGGTGATCTCCTCGCGGTACTCATAGCCCAGGGCGACGCCGATCGGGCCGGCGCCCCAGAAGTCCCACAGGTCGCCGGTGGTGAAGGCCAGGAAGTCGTGTTGCTTGTTCTGGTCGGTGACGGTGATCGCCGCCTGCAGATAGTCCAGGCCTTGCTGGGTGAAACCGTCCGGCCCGAACACGCGCACCGGCGAACAGTCGTTGATCACCGCGCCCTGCCGGGAATAGGTCACGCCGCCCACGACGGCGTTCGGCACGGCCACGCCCTGGGCCGTCAACAGCTTCACGCGGCAGACGATCTCGCCCGGCCGGCCGTTGACGATGCCCGCGGTGTCGACCACCGCGTCGGCGGCCGCCTGGTAGCGAACGACGTCGACGCCCAGCTCGGTGTTGGCGTTGTTCATCTCGCCGTAGGTGTAGCCGGCTTCCCAGGTCACATTCCGATAGAAGCCCAGATCGCCCGCGTCGCCGCGCAGTCCGAGAACGTAGCGCTGCAGGTCGCGGTTGTTGGTCTGGGTCCGCGGCGGCCCGTACAGTTTGTGCTGGGCGCGCGGGTCCGCGACGTTGCTCGTCACCACCCCCGCCGAATTATAGATGTCGCGGCGGTTGGTCTGGATGGCGGTGCGGACATTGGTCGGCAGATAGGCGTTGTCCAGGCCGATCTCGAACGCCGAGGTCGCGGTGATGGCGCCGACGGTGCCGGGGGCGAACTGGCGGATGTTGAAGTCGTGGAAGACCCGCTGGCCCGCGTCGAAGGTTTCTTCCTCGACGTATTTGGCCTCGCCGAAGACCTCGATCCTGTCCGTCACATCGAAGTTGAAGCCGGTCTGGAAGCGGTAGTTGGTGGATTCCGGCAGGCGGCTGCCCTGGGCCTGTTCGGTGTTCTGCACCATGCCCTGCCCGCCGTTGCTCGAGTTGCGGGTGAAGCCGGCGCCTTGCCGGATCGAGCCGAAGGTGACCGGCTGGGACGCGCCGGTGTTGTCGTAAAGGAAGCCGTTGTCCAGGCGGTTGGACGGCGCCAGCGAGAAGCAGTTGGCCGAGAAGGTGGTCGCGGAGCAGCTCTGGAACGGCACATCGGGGTCGGCGGCGGGGCTCGGCCGCACGCCGGTCGACAGGATGGTCACGCCGCCGAAATTGGTGCCGCGGATATAGGTGCGCAGATCGCGGACCAGGATCAGGTCCGGCACGCCGTCGCTGGGCGCGGAGGCCGGGTCGGAGTCGTTGGCCAGCAGGCCCCACGATTCCCGCTTCCAGTCGATGTCGGTGTCCAGCACCTCGTCATTGCGCTGGTATTCGCCCGAGACATAGACGTTCAGCCGGTCGTCCAGCAGGTTCTGGCCCCACAGCWCCGACAGGCGCTGGCTCAGCTGATGGTCGTCGTTGATCTCGGCGACCGAGGCGTCGATCTCCAGGCCCTCGAAATCCTTCTTGAGCACGAAATTGACCACGCCGGTCACGGCGTCGGCGCCGTAGACGGCCGCGTTGCCGCCCGTCACCACCTCGACGTTGTTGACCAGCAGGCGCGGAATGGTGTCGACGTCGACCGACAGCGTGCCGGGGCTCGATCCCACATGGCGGCGTCCGTCGACCAGGGTCAGCGTCCGCACCGCGCCCAGGGCGCGCAGGCTCAGCAGCGACAGGCCGCCGTCGTTCAGGTTCGCGCCCGTGGTGTCTTCCGGCACCACCGAGGTCGACAGGGCCGGGATGTCGGCGAGGAAGTCGATGACGTTGACCTCGCCCGACTGCTGCAGCTCCTCCTGCCCGATCTGGATCAGCGGCGTCGGCGAATTGGTCGGGTCGCGGCGGATGCGCGAGCCGGTGACGACCACCTCGCCCAGATCGGAGGCCTCGGGATCCTGGGCCGGGGCGGTCTGGGCGCTGGCCGCCGCCGGGATGGCGGCCGCGAGCGTCACGGCCGAAAGGCCGGCCAGCAGGGAGGAAGTCATCAGGAACGGCCTGGTGCGCATGTGGAGGACCCCGAATGATGAGAACAAGACGTCAGCGTTGCAGTTAGGAGGGGGCCCCGCCGGTTTTGCAACCGAATAGACACAAACCCGCCACGGCTTCGACACAGGCGTGTTGCGCCCACCACAGTCGGGCCGGGCGGGCGCGGCGTCCGTGCCTCCGCCCGGGGCGGCGCGCCCTCCGACCCCTAGCCGCGGGCGGCCGCGCGCCCTACCTTCCGTTCATGGCCCGTTCCCCCTCCGCGTCCCACGGCAAGTCCGGCAAGCCCGTCCACGTTCCGGGCCAGTCGGCCGAGATGTCCGCCGGCCTGTCCGAGGCCCGCGCCCCCTTCATCTTCGACCCGGCGACGGCGACCAATCGCATGCCGATGTTCGCCCCCGTGTCCGGCCCGCGCCTGACGCCGGAGGAGGCCCCCGGCAAGCCCTCCGACTGGACCCCGCACCGCCCCGACCGCCCGGCGGGCCGCAAGCACATCCCCTTCCGGCTGGAGACGAAATACACCCCCGCCGGCGACCAGCCCGCCGCCATCGCCGAGCTTGTCGCCACGGCGAACACGGGCGAGCGCGACCAGGTCCTGCTCGGCGTCACCGGTTCGGGCAAGACCTTCACCATGGCCAAGGTCATCGAACAGACCCAGCGCCCGGCCCTGATCCTGGCCCCCAACAAGACCCTCGCCGCCCAGCTCTATTCCGAGTTCAGGAGCTTCTTCCCCGACAACGCCGTCGAGTATTTCGTCAGCTACTACGACTACTACCAGCCCGAGGCCTACGTCCCGAAGTCCGACACCTACATCGAGAAGGACWSSTCCATAAACGAGCAGATCGACCGCATGCGYCACTCGGCGACGCGGGCGATCCTGGAGCGGGACGACGTCATCGTYGTCGCCTCGGTCAGCTGCATCTACGGCATCGGCTCGGTCGAGACCTATACCGC
>NZ_LMFL01000014.1:47582-54672 GCF_001426805.1 Brevundimonas sp. Root1423 | reverse complement strand
AACCAGCTGGCCAGCAGCAGGAACAGCTTSCGCCGCCCGTTCTCGCGATCCAGCGACCAGGCSGTGAAATAGACGAACAGGAAGAAGACGCCGAAGGCMAGGGTCGGGAACAGCATCTAGCGCGGCCCTCCCGCCTTCCACGCGTCATAGGCGGCCAGAAGGTCGTCGGTCAGCACGCCGCCGATCCAGTCGGCCCCGGCCGAGGTGAAATGCACCCGGTCGCCGCGCATGAAGGGCTCGGCCTGCATCGCCAGCCGGTCCGCCGAACARTCGCCGCCCATCCGCCCGTGCCAGTCCCAGAACGCCACACCCATGTCGGCGGCGACCCGGCGTTGCACGTCCCGCACCACGGCCAGCGAGGGGGGCGGCGCGCGCCGGCCGTCGGCGCTGCAGCCCCCCGCCGCGCCCGTCCGCTGGGCGTCGGGCGCGCCGAGGATCAGCACCGACGCGCCCCAGCCGCGCAGCCGCTGCACCTGCGCCCGCAGCAGCGCCTCCCAGGCGCCCGGATCAAGACCATCCTCGAAGCCGTCGTTGACGCCCAGCGCCAGAATGACGAGGTCCGCCCCCGCCAGCTCCGGCCTGTCCGGCCAGCCCGCGAACGTCTCCAGCGTCGCCCCCACCACGCCGACCTCGCTCATCATCAGTCCCGGCGCGGCCCCATCGACGGCATAGCCGAAGCGCCCCTGAAGCTGCGCCCGAACCCGACCCGTGACGCGCGCCCCGGCCGTATGGCTGTCGCCGTACTGGACGACCCTCACCGGGGCGACGCGCCGCCCGGCCTCGGTGTCGGCCAGGGCCTGAAAGAACCCCGTCAGCGTCCCCGGCTGACACAGCCCGCCCGCGCAGATCGAGGCCCCCGGCGCCGACCGCGACAGCGACAGATAGGGAATCTCCTGCGCGGCGGCCCCGGGCGCCGCGGCGCACAGACCGGCTGCGATGACCGCCTCCAGGCGCCTCATCCTCAGGCGGCGGGCGCCGCGAGGGGAGCCGCCGGCCGATCCAGCCCCGCGTCGTGCTTCAGGCGCGCCGTCACCGGCGCGCTGAGCCGCGAATATCCGGCCATCGACATGTGGATTCCGTCGTTGGCCCGCATCAGCACGCGTCGCCCGCTGTCGGCGGGGAGATAGGCTTCATACCCGCCCTCATCGTTCGAGGTCAGGGCGGTGGTTTCGATGTACGGCACGCCCAGCGCCCGCATCCGCGCCTCGACGACGCCGTTGATCAGCGTCATCCTGGCGTCGAACGACGCCCGCTTCATCCGTGGCAGGCCGACCCAGTAGACGGCCACGTCGCGGCTGCGCAGCAGGCCCACAAGGTCGTCGACCCGCTTGGCGTAGGCGGCCTTCCAGCCGTCCGAGCCGAACGGATGGATCTGCCCGTCCATCTCGATGCCCTGGGCGTCATTGGTGCCGAACAGCATGATCGCGACATCCACCGGCTGCGCGTCCAGCTGGCCCCGGGTCTTCGCCTGGATGTCGACGTAGTCGTAGCGGCTCAGCCCCGTCGACACCTGCGAGAATTTGCTCACCGTCACATCCGGCGTGTGCTGCAGGTCGCGGTACAGGCCTGCGTACAGGCCGTCGGCCATGGAATCCCCGAACACGCCGATGCGCAGCGGCCCGCGGGCCAGTCGCGCGTCCAGCGGCGTCACCGTCGGCAGGACCGGCGCCGCGACCGGAACGACCGGCGCCACCGGCGCGGGCGGGGCGGACGCCGCGGCCCTGTCGCCCAGCATGATGGTCGGATGGCGCAGCCATGCCCGGCCGTCGGGCGTCAGCACCAGCCCGGCCAGCACGCCGACCGCGAAGGTCGCCGTCAGAGCGTTGACGCCAGCACGCAAGACTTTTCCCCGACTGAACCCCGTTCCGTCGGACCTTTTACCTTATCGCCGCCCGACCGCCACCTCGCGCCCGTCTCACGGGAAGAAAAAGGTTAACCGAAGCGGCCTTCGGCCCCCAGGGTCGGCGTCAGCCGAACCGTCCTTCAGCCCAGCGCGCGGCGAAATAGCCCCCCAGCGCCGACAGGGTCGTCAGGGCCGTGCCCCAGCACAGGTCGATGATCGTCAGTCGCGTCGACCAGACATTCAGCGTCGCCTGATTGGTCAGGTCATAGGTCGCATAGGCCACGAACCCGAGCACCGCCCCGTTGATCGCCGCCCTCTGCCACGCCCCTTCGCGCAATGCCGGTTCCACGGCCAGGAACACCGTCCCCGCGATCGAGATCAGGTAGAAGGCCACGGCGGCCTTCATGTCAGGCTTGTCGGCCAGGATCGGACCCAGCACCGGCCTGTACAGCCGGTCGGTCATGGTCGTCAGCCAGACCGCGTCGACCGCGGCGAAGGTCAGCCCGGCGCCCAGATAGGCGGCGACATATTTGATCATCGGTTCTGCTCCGTCAGACCGGCTTCAGCAGGTAATGGCTGACCGCCCAGGTGTTTCCGTCGTCATTGCCGAACAGCCCGGCCGTCGCCAGATAGAACCGCCGCCAGCGCCTCCGCCACAGGAGCGCGTCGGCGCCGTAGGTCTCCCGCATCAGCTCCATCACCCGGTCGCCGTTGGCGTCCATATTGGCCAGCCAGTCGTCCGCGGTGCGCCTGTAGTTCACCCCGTTCCAGGTCCATTCCCGCTCGACCTCGAACAGGTCCGGGAACTGCCGCATCAGCCCCCGGCTGGGCATGACCCCGCCGGTGAAGAAATGCTGGGCGATGAAGTCGCCGCTGTCGGTGTGGTCGAACCGGTACGGCGCGTCGCGGTGGGTGAAGACATGGATGAACATCCGCCCGCCCGGCTTCAGCCAGCCGTGCGCCCGTCCCAGCAGCGCCCGCCAGTTGGCCATATGCTCGAACATCTCGACCGAGACGATCCGGTCATAGCCCTCGCCCATGGGCGTCGGAGCGTGGAAGTCGTTCATGTCGGCGGTGATGACCGTCAGATTGGTCAGGCCCCGGGCGGCGGCCTGGGCCTCGATATGCTGGCGCTGGCCATGACTGTTCGACACGGCGGTGATTCTCGACCGGGGGTACCGCTCGGCCATCCACAGGCTCAGCGAGCCCCAGCCGCAGCCCAGTTCCAGCACGCGCTGCCCGTCCGTCAGGGCGGCGTGGGCGCAGGTCTCGTCCAGCGCGGCCTCCTCGGCTTCGTTCAGCGTCGTTTCCGCGGTCGGGTACAGGCAGCACGAGTATTTCAGCCGTTGCCCCAGACACAGCTGGAAGAATTCCGGCGGCAGTTCGTAGTGCTGCTCATTGGCCGCCGTCGTGTGCTCGGCGATCGCCCGCTTGGCCATGTCGCGGGCGAAGGCCGCCTCGTCGTGCGGCCCTTCCCGATCCAGCCTCTTGCGCGCCTCCGAGACCAGGCTGTCGATCGCCGGCCGGGCGACGAGATCGGGAAACGGCGCATCCTGAAGCCGGCGAATGGCGGCGGTGGCGAGGCTCATGCTTTGGTCCTGACAGGCTGACGACCCATCCAGCTACGGGCCGGCGTCGCATCCGGATGTACGGCATCCATCACAGCCCCCGGCTCGTAGCTGTTCGCGAGTTTCGCTGGAGCCTGCATGCCCCCCCACCTCGTCGCCACATCCCCGACGCCTCCCGGCCAGCGCATCGCCGTCGTCGGTTCGGGCATCTCGGGCCTGTCCTGCGCCTGGCTCCTGTCGCAGTCGCACGACGTGACCCTGTTCGAGGCGGACAGCCGGCTGGGCGGTCACTCCCATACCGTCGACGCCCCCTCGCCCAGAGAACCGGTCGCCGTCGATACCGGCTTCATCGTCTACAACGAGGCCAACTATCCCAATCTGACGGCCCTGTTCGAACATCTGAAGGTGCCGACCAAGCCGGCCATGATGTCCTTCGCCGTCTCGATCGACGACGGGGCCTTCGAATATTGCAGCCAGGGCATCGGCGCCCTGTTCGCCCAGAAGCGCAACTACGCCAGCCCCAGATTCTGGCGCATGATCGGCGACGTGCTGCGCTTCCAGAAACAGGCCCCGCGCGACCTGCCCGCGCTCGAGAAGTCGGGCGAAACCCTCGACGCCTACCTGACCCGCGGCGGCTACGGCACCCTGTTCCGTGAGGCCCATCTGCTGCCCCAGGCCGCCGCCATCTGGTCGTGCACCATGGGGCAGATGGCCGGCTATCCGGCGGCCTCCTTCGTGCGGTTCTACATGAACCACAACCTGCTCAAGGTGGACCTGAAGCCGACCTGGCGCACCGTGGACGGCGGCAGCCGGTCCTATGTCTCCCGTCTGGTCGAGGCCTTCCGCGGCCGGGTCGTCACGGACGCCGGGATCACCGGCGTCCTGCGCGGTCTCGACGGCGCGGCCCTGCGCTTCGCCGACGGCCGGATCGAGCGCTTCGACGCCGTCGTCCTGGCCACCCATTCCGATCAGGCCCTGGCGCTCCTGGAGTCCTCCTCGGCCGAGGACCGGCGCCTGCTGGGCGCCATCGAATACCGGCCCAACAGGGTGATCCTGCACCGGGACACGGCGTTGATGCCCAAACGGCGCAAGGCCTGGGCGGCCTGGACCCACCTCGGCTATTCCGACCGCGCGGGCGAAGGCGGCGTCACCTACTGGATGAACGAACTTCAGAGCCTGCCCGGCCCGCCCCTGTTCGTCAGCCTCAATCCCGCCAAGGCCCCCGACCCCGAACTCGTGATCGGCGAATGGGACTACGAACACCCCGTCTTCGACGCCGCCGCCGTCGCCGCCCAGTCGAAACTGTGGAGCCTCCAGGGCCGCCGCAATGTCTGGTTCGCGGGCGCCTGGTTCGGTTCGGGCTTCCACGAGGACGGCCTGCAGGCCGGTCTGGCGGTGGCCGAACAGCTGGGCGGCGTCCGCCGTCCATGGACCGTGGCTCACGAGAGCGGCCGCATCCATGTGCACGATCCGTCCGGCGCCCCGGACCGGCTGACCGAGGCGGCGTGACCCTCGCCCATCCCCACGCCCCGTCATCCTCGGGCTTGACCCGAGGATCAGACGATCCGACCCTCGGTTTCATGGGCCGAAGTCGGGATCAGCGGATCACCACGGCCGGTCTTGGCCGCCCTTCGTCCGATCCTCGGGTCAAGCCCGAGGATGACGGAAAGGGGGGAGCCGGCCTGTCCTCCGCCCTCTACGTCGGCGAGGTCGTGCACCAGCGCACCCGCACCTTTGACCATCGCCTGCGCTACCGTCTCTGGATGGTGCTCGCCGACCTCGACGAGCTGGACGGACTGCAGGACCGCCTGCGCCTGCTCCGCCGCCGGTTCGGCCCGATCACCCTCAGGACCGCCGACCATGGCGACCGCTCCGGTCGGCCGCTGCGCCTCCAGATCGAGGCTCATCTCGCCGCGGCGGGCATCGACATCGCCGGCGGCCCGATCCGCCTGCTGACCATGCCGCGCATTCTCGGCTACGGCTTCAACCCGATCAGCGTCTTCTTCTGCCACACCCCCGACGGCGCCCTCGCCGCCCTGCTGTACGAAGTCACCAACACCTTCCACGAGCGCCACAGCTATCTGGTGGCGGTTCCGTCTCCTCCCCCCAGGGGGGTGGAGGAAGAAGCGGCGGAGCCGCTTCGACGACCGGACCATGCGGAGCATGGTGGAGGGGGCGCTCCCGCACTGATCCGCCAGTCCGTCGAAAAGCGGTTCTTCGTCTCTCCCTTCATGGACCGGGACCTGACCTACGACTTCACCGTCCGTCCGCCGGGAGAAGCCGTCTCCGTCGTGGTCGCCGTCCGTCGCGGCGACACGCCCATCCTGACCGCCAGCTTCGCCGGCCTCCGTCGCCCCCTGACCGACGGCCAGCTGCTGCGAGCCTTCGTCACCCACCCCTTCCTGACCTGGAAGGTCACCTGGGGCATCCACTGGGAGGCGCTGACGATGATGCTCAAGGGCGCCCGATACCGGGTCCGCGGCGCGCCGCCGGGCCAACCGGTGACCCATGGGTCCGTCCGATTCTGACGTAGGGCGCCGCCATAGTGCGGATGGGCGTCGACGGCCGTCGGACGAAGTGGACGTTATGGACGCTTTGGACGGTGTTTTCTTCTCTTCGGCCTGACGCGAGCCGGAGGCATTGGACGGTCTGGACGGTTTGGACGGTGTTTTTTCCGGCCCGCCTTGCCCGTCCCGCCTCGCCACGTTACGGACGGACGAGCGCCGCGAATATTCATCAAGCGGTGAAAATATGAGGAAGCGATGCGGAAGATCTTCCCCGACGCGGCGTCCGCCCTCGAGGGCCTGACCTTCGACGGCATGACCGTCATGTCCGGCGGCTTCGGCCTGTGCGGCATTCCCGAGCACCTGATCGCCGCCCTGCGCGACAGCGGCGTCAAGGGCCTGACCGTCATCTCCAACAACGCCGGCGTCGACGGCTTCGGCCTCGGCCAGCTGCTGGAGACCCGCCAGATCGCCAAGATGATCTCGTCCTACGTCGGCGAGAACAAGGAGTTCGAGCGCCAGTACCTGGCCGGCGAGCTCCAGCTGGAGTTCAACCCCCAGGGCACCCTGGCCGAACGCATTCGCGCCGGCGGGGCCGGCATCCCGGCCTTCTTCGTCAAGACCGGCGTCGGCACCCTGGTCGCCGAAGGCAAGGAAGAGCGCACCTTCAACGGCGAGCGCTACATCATGGAGACGGGGCTCCTGGCCGACCTGTCGATCATCAAGGCCTGGAAGGCCGACGGCCGCGGCAATCTCCAGTTCCGCAAGACCGCCCGCAACTTCAACCCGATGATGGCCACGGCCGGCAAGGTCACGGTCGTCGAGGTCGAACACATCGTCCCGACCGGCTCCCTGGACCCCGACTGCATCCACACCCCCGGCGTCTATGTCGACCGCATCGTCCTGACCGTGCCCGAGAAGCGCATCGAGCAACGCACCGTCCGTACCCGGGAGACCGCATAATGGCCCGCACCCGCGAACAACTGGCCGCCCGCGCCGCGAAAGAGCTGCAGGACGGCTTCTACGTCAACCTCGGCATCGGCATTCCGACCCTKGTGGCCAACTACATCCCGCACGGCATGGAGGTCACCCTCCAGTCCGARAACGGCATGCTGGGCATGGGCCCCTTCCCCTATGAGGACGAGGTCGACGCCGACCTGATCAACGCCGGCAAA
>NZ_LMFL01000014.1:0-47419 GCF_001426805.1 Brevundimonas sp. Root1423 | reverse complement strand
CCTGACCGGCACGGGCGTGGTCAGCCGCATCATCACCGACCTGTGCGTCTTCGACGTCAAGCCGGACGGCKCGGGSCTCGAACTGATCGAACTGGCCGAGGGCGTCACCCTCGAGGAAGTCGCGAGCAAGACCGAGGCAAGCTACACCGTTGCGGCTGACCTGAACTCGTAGGCATACTCCCCCGGAACCGGCCGCAGAGCCGGTCTGGTGGGAGCATCGAGATGGCGGACGGAGCCTACCGCTGGCAGGGCGCCGCCCCTGCGCCGGACGCGGCGCGGGTCGACGGCATCGACGCGGCCTTTGACGAGGCCGCCGCCCACGCCTTCGGCGAACCGGCCCGCATCGCCGCCGTCGAACGCATCGAGCGCGCCCTGACCGCCGCCCGCGCCGAAAGCCTCGAAGCCGCCGCCGCCGCCCTGGCCCAGCTCCGGTCCCGCATCGACGCCTTGCGGCCCGAGGCTCTCGAACCCCGCCGCGGCCTCGCCGGCCTGTTCGACAGCCGCGGCAAGCGCCTGAACCGTTTCCGCGAACAGTTCCGCTACGCGGCGGACCGTCTGACCGACAGCGGCGCCACCCTCGCCGACCCCGTCGAAGCGGCCGCGCGCCGCGCGACCGCGCTGGACGGCGTCTGGGCCGAGGTCCGCGACGCGGTCGCCGATCTGGACGCCCACCTGGCCGCCGCCGCCCGACGCCTGTCCGGCCTGGCGCCCGCCGACGACGGCGCCGCTCATCCGCTGGAGGGCCGCAAGGCGATGCTGGACGCCTGCCGCGCAGCCGCTCTTCAGTCCCTGTCGTTGATCCGGGGCGCCCAGAACGCCGACGCCCGCACCGCGGAAACGCTCAAATCCTGCACGGACGGGCTCGCCGCCTGGCGCGACGACTGGCGCGAGGCGCTGGGCTTGTCCGGAAAACGTCCCCGCCGCATTCGCCCTGACAGGGACCGTCTGGCCCGCAGCCGTGATCAGGCGCTGGCCCGGATCGACCGAACCCTCGGCGAAATGACCACCTTGGGCGCCCGCCGCGGCGATGTCGAGCGCCGGCTGGCCGCCCTGGGAACCAGCCTCGGGATCTAGCGGGTGTTGGCCTCGGTCCAGGCCACGATCTGGGTGTTCAGGTCGCGCGTGGCCATGTCGAACGCCTCGACGATGGCTCCCACCCGGTTCTCGGTCGCGGGCTGCTCGACGCTGAACATACGCTCGGCCGAGACGGTCCGTTCCGGCGAGGTCGTCACCCGGGCCCGGGCCGTGATCACCACGGTCGGAATCGCGCCCGGCGCGTCATAGCGCGCCTCGAAGGCCCGCATGTCGATGTCCAGGCTGCGACCGCTGCGCACCGGCTCCCGGGGCCCGATCAGGCGAACCCGTGTGGCCTGGCCGGCGAAGGCGTTCTCCAGGCTTTCCATGTACAGGTCCTCGGCCGGAGACACCCACCGGGCCCCCGCGATATAGGCCGTCTCCGTGCCGGTCACGCCCAGCAGCCGATCGCCCTCGACCGCCTCGGGGAACTCGACCCGTCGCAGCGCGATCGAGGTCGCGTTCGAGCCCACGGTTTCAGCCACGGCCGGAGCCGACCCGCCGAAGCGATAGGTCTGCACCGGATCGGGAGAGCTCAGCAGGGCGCAGCCCGCGAGCATGGACGCGGCGGCGCCGATGGCGGTCAGCCGGATGAGGGATGAACGGATCACGGCTGGACCTCCATTTCCTTGGTCGGCGCGCGGCCGATAAAGTCGCGCGGGCTGGACCGCACCTCTTCCACCAGGCCTTCAAGCGCCCGCGTGGCGTCCTCAAGGCTCTGGATCGACTGCTGCAGCTGCGGCAGGCCGGTGGTGGCGAAATCGCTGACCGGCCGTTCCAGTCCGCTGATGGTGCGGTTGGCCGACGTCGCGGCTTCCGCGGCCTGCTCGGCCGCCCGGTTGATGTTGGCGATCGCCTGACGGCCGTCGCCCTCGATCAGCTGACGCGCGCTGACGCCGAGCGCCTGGTATTCGCCGATGGCGGCGTTGGCCTTGGCCAGGGCCTGCTCGAGTTCGGCGAACATCCCCTTGCGGGCCTCGAGTTCGCTCGACAGGGCCTCGACGTTCTTCACGCTGGTCGAGAACGATCGGATGTTGTCGTCCGAAAGCACCCGGTTGATCCGGTTCAGAGCATCCACGGCCTGCGCCAGCACCGTCCCCGAGCCGCTGAGCAGCTCGGCGATCGGCGACGGCTGGCTCTGGATCACGGGCACGACATTGTCCGGATACTGGGTCTTCAGGATCGCGCTCTGCGGATTGCCGGCGGTGACCTGGATATAGTTCAGGCCGGTGATGCCCTGGGGCTCCAGCTGGGCCCGCGAGGTCACCCGTATCGGGGTGGTGCCGTCCACGCGGATGCGGGCGATAACCTGGTCGCCCTTCTTCGGGTCGAGGTTCAGGTCGGTCACCTCGCCGACGCGGATGCCGTTGAAATGGACCTCGCCGCCCTCCGAAAGCCCCCGCACCGGTCCGTAGAAGACGATGTCATAGACGTCGTAGTCGTCGTTGAATTGCAGGCGGGCCAGCCAGATGCTGAACACCGCCAGCGCCGCCAGAAGGGCGATGGTGGCGATGCCGACGGCGGCATAATGGGCGTCTCGTTCCATCTGGTCCGCTCTCCTCAGGCGGCTCTGTCGGCGGCGCGTCCGCGCGGCCCCAGAAAATATTCCTTGATCCAGGGATGATCAGAACGCTCGAGCTCCTGAACCGTCGCCTTGGCCACAATACGTTTGTCGGCGACCACGGCCACCTTGTCCGTGATGGCATAGAGGCTGTCGAGGTCGTGGGTGATCATGAAGACGGTCAGCCCGAGGTCGTCGGAAAGCCTTCGGATCAGGTCGTCAAAGGCCGCCGCCCCGATGGGGTCGAGGCCGGCGGTCGGTTCGTCGAGGAACAGGAGTTCCGGGTCCAGCGCCAGCGCGCGGGCGAGGCCGACGCGCTTGCGCATGCCGCCGGACAATTCGGCCGGCTTCAGATGGTGGGAGTCCGGCTTCAGCCCGACCATCGCGATCTTCATCTCGGCAAGCTCGCGGATCACGTCCTTCGGCAGCCGGGTGTGTTCAACCAGGGGCGACGCGACATTCTCTATGACGCTCAGCGCGGAGAACAGGGCGCCTTGCTGGAACAGAATGCCTGTTCGCCGTTCGACGTCGGCTTCCTGGTCCGCTCCCATGGTCGCGCGGTCGTAGCCCAGGATGCTGACGGAGCCGCCCTCGGGCTCCTTGAGGCCGATGATCGAGTTGAGCAGGACGGTCTTGCCCGAACCGGAGCCGCCGACGACGCCGAGGACTTCGCCGCGCTCGACGACGAGGTCGAGGTTTTCGTGGATCACCCGCTCCCCGAACTGGCTCAGCAGGCCGCGCACCTCGATCAGGTGTTCGGGCGCGGTCGGGGTCGCAGCCGGGGCGGTCACCAGTTCAGCTCCAGGAAGATCATCGCAAATACGGCGTCCAGGAAGATGATGGCGAAGATCGCCTGCACCACGGCGGCGGTGACCCTGCGGCCAAGGCTCTCCACATCGCCCGCAACGGCCATGCCCTGACGGCACCCGATGGCCGCGATGACCACCGCGAACACAGGCGCCTTGAGCAGGCCGACGCCGAGGTGAGTGCTCATCTTGGCGTCCTCGGTCATCCGCTGGATGAAGAAGGCGGGTCCGTATCCCAGTTCCGCCCAGGTCACGATCAAACCGCCGAACAGGCCGGCGATCATGCCAACGAAGGTCAGCAACGGCAGCATGGCGAGCATCGCGGCAAGCCGTGGGATCACCAGCGCCTGGAACGGATTGACGCCCATCACTCGCATGGCGTCGACCTCCTGGTTCATCCGCATCGAGCCGATCTCGGCCGCGAACGACGACGATGACCGGCCTGCAAGCAGGACCGACGTGATGACCACGGCGAACTCGCGAAGCACCGACACGGCGACCAGTTGCACGGTGAAGACGCCGGCGCCGAACTGGGTCAGCAGATTCGCGCCCAGGAAGGCGATGACCGCCCCGATGAAGAAATTCGTCGTGGCGATGATCGGGATGGCGTCCAGCCCCGACCGTTCGCCCTGGCTGAACCAGGCGGCCCAGCGAATCCGGCCGGGATGGCCCAGGGCCGTTCCGACCGCCACGATCAGCCGACCGAAGAAGGCCATCGATAGTGTGGCTTCGGCCGCGATATCGCCCACGCCGCGGCCGACCTTGGCGAAGCCGCGCACCCATCCGGGCGACCGCTTTGGCGGAACCGCGCTTTCACGCTCCAGCTTCGCCACCAAGGCGTAGGTGCGGCCAGCCTCGGGACGCTGGGTCCAGGTGGACTTGGGCAGGACGCCTCCGACGGCCTGGACGATGGCCAGGGCGCCGGCCGTATCGAACCGGCCCAGTTCCGTCAGGTCGACCGCCCCGATCTCCCGGTCGTGCAGTTCCTCGTTCAGCCGGCGCGAGATCCGGCCAAGCTCGGTCGCGGTCCAGTCGCCGGTCAAGCGCAGGGTCAGACCCGGTTCGCCGTCGTCGATGTCAAAATCCGCTACGGCCATGCCCCTACCTAGATTGCGCCGTTCGATTTGCCTACGCCGGCCGAACGGCAAAGCTGGGGCAGACCTCACAACGCGGCGCCGCCGTATTCGTTCAGCCACGGTTTCAGATGTTTAAAGGTCAAGCAGCGCCCGCACGCGCGTCAGATCTTCGACGAAGCGGCCGCGTTCGACGGTTTGGCTGACCTCGTCCGGCAGACGCAGCAGGTACGAAGGGTGCACGGTCATCAGGACGCGGGACCCATCGGGCTGGGCGATCACTTGACCCCGTTCCTTCGTCACCGCCGCCCTGCGGCCCAGCACCCCCAGCGCCGCTGTCGCGCCCAGGGTCACAATGACCTTCGGCTTCACCAGCCGCCGTTCCGCTTCCAGCCACCAGCGGCAGGCGCTGACCTCGCTGGCGAGCGGCGTCCTGTGAATACGACGCTTCCCCCGCGGCTCGTGCTTGAAATGCTTCACGGCGTTGGTGACGAAGAGGTCGTCCCGGTTGATCCCCGCTTCCTCGAGCGCGGCGTCCAGGACCCCGCCCGCGGGGCCGACGAAAGGACGGCCTGTCAGGTCTTCGTGATCGCCTGGCTGTTCGCCCACGATCATCAGCCGCGCCTTCCTCGGCCCCTCGCCGCAAACACCCTGGGTCGCGTCCCGCCACAGCGGACAGTGCCGGCACGCCTGAACCGCCTGACCCAGTTCTTCCAGCGTCGAGGGCACGAACCCTTCATCGAAGGCGTGATCGCGCCCCATGCGCGACAGGGTCTTCGCGAGACGCGGATTGGGCTGGGGTGCGGGCATGGCGACCATGGCTTCGGTGCGAAGCGCCGCCCGAGCCACCAGTTCCGGGATCAGTGCCGCCTCGGGCAGGTTTTTCCAGTACCGTTTGGGCATTTCGCCCTGCATGGTCTTGGTCTTCAGCCGCGCCGGATTGAAGGTGGAGGCATAGTAAGTCTTCCAGAATTCCTCGATCTCGTCCTGCGCCGGCGCCATGTCGCGTGTCGCCGGTGGACCGAACGTCAGCGTCTCCCCGTTCCAGATGGCGCTGCCGTCCGGGGTCAGGATCGACCAGCGCATGGTCGTGAAGCGCCGGACGAAGAACGGCGCCGTCCTCTCCACCACCCGATGCGCCGGCTCGAACCAGGCGACCCACGCCTCGCCCGTCGAGTCCTCGACCCGCCGGAAGCGGACAAAGGCCTTCATCTTGTGGCTGGCGCGACTGACGTTTTTCGCCCGCTCCAGGGCGTCGGCCACGTCGGCGTCGGTGACCACCTTCATCAGGTCGGGCTCGTCCTTCAGCCGCCACAGCAGCCGGTACATGAGGTCGAAACGGTCGTCGGACCGGTGGAGGATCACCGCCCTCGCCAGATCGACGAAGGCCTTGGGCGCGGCGAACGCGGGCCCGCCGCCGCTCGGCGGTCCAGCCTCGTCGAACAGCCTGCCCTCATTCGCGCCCATCCTGAAGGCAGCCGCGCCGGGCGGCACCCCGGCTTGCCGGAACGCACGCGCCGCCTTCCGCCAGCCGTCGAAATCCGTCTGATGCGTCAGCGAGGCGACGCGCATCAGAAAAGGCTCATCTGGACCGGCTTGGGTTCCGGGACGATCCGGGCGCGAAGGTCAGCCGCGTCTGTCAACCCACCCGGCGTCCAGTCCAGAGCAGTGATGAAGGGCCGCACCTTGTCGATGCCGCGGCACAGCCGGCCGATGTCCTCCAGCCGCAAGGTCCGCCAGCGTCGGACCTGAACGATCCGGTTGACCGACTTTACGCCGAGGCCCGGCACCCGCAGCAGCATCTCGCGCGGTCCGGTGTTCACATCGACCGGGAACGAAGCGCGGGAGTTCAGCGCCCAGGCCAGTTTGGGATCGATGGCCAGATCGAGCATCCCGTCCACGGCGGCCTCGCCGATCTCGGGCGGTGAAAAGCCGTAGAACCGCATCAGCCAGTCGGCCTGGTACAGGCGGTGCTCGCGCATCAACGGGGGCTTCGACAGGGGTAGCGCGCTGGACGAATCCGGGATCGGGCTGAAGGCCGAGTAGTAGACGCGGCGCAGGCCGTAACCGCCGTACAGCGAGGCCGCCCGGTCGATGATCTCGGTGTCCGGCGCCCCGTCGGCGCCGACGATCAGCTGGGTCGACTGGCCCGCCGGCGCGAATTTCGGAGGCTGCGCCCGATCTCTCCTGTCCGGCCGCGCCGCATCGACCTTCAGTCGCACCTGGCCCATGGCCTTCTTGATGACGCCGACGTCCTTCTGGGGAGCCAGCCGCCGCAAGGCCTCGTCGCGCGGCAGTTCGATGTTGGCGGACAGACGGTCGGCGTAGCGACCCGCCTCCTCAATCAGTCCCGGATCGGCTTCAGGGATCAGCTTGAGATGGATGTAACCGCGGAAGTCGTGCTCCTCCCGCAGCGTCTTCGCCACAAGCACCAGCTGCTCCATCGTATAGTCCCCGGAGCGGATGATGCCCGACGACAGGAACAGGCCCTCGATATAGTTCCGCCTGTAGAAGTTCAGCGTCAGCTGGACGACCTCGTCGACCGTGAAGCGTGCGCGCGGAACGTTGGAGGACGCCCGGTTGATGCAGTAGGCGCAGTCGTAGACGCAGAAATTGGTCAGCAGGATCTTGAGCAGCGACACGCACCGGCCGTCCGGGGTGTAGGCGTGACAGATGCCCATGCCCTCCGTCGAGCCGATCCCCTTGCCGCCTGTCGAGTCGCGTTTCGACGTTCCCGATGACGCGCAACTGGCGTCATACTTGGCCGCGTCCGCGAGGATCGCCAATTTTCTGCGGAGGTCGATCTGGGTCATGCGTTCATGGTATGTTCCATGCGCGCACCGCGGTCCAGCGTGGCCATAAAGGCGATTTGTCGCGTCAGCTCAGATAGTTGAGCAGGGACACCTGACGCAGCTGGCTGATCACCTGCGCCGAGGCCTGGATCGCGATCTGAGACAACTGCAGATCGGTCACAGCCTTGGCCATGTCAGCGTCCGTCCGGCTCGACACCAGTTCGTCCAGCGCGTTCTTCTGGGCGGTGTGGCCGGCCGAGATGCTCTCCACCTGCTTGGCCAGCGAGCCGGTCTTGGCCACCTTGTCGATAACGGCCGAGCCGGCCTGTTCCAGCCGGCTGAGCTGGGTGGTCAGGAAGGTCTTCTGCGCCTCGGTCAGCTTGCCGGTCAGCGGCCCCTGCCCCGCCGTCGCGTGGAAAATCTGCACGTCGCGCAGAATGCCCAGCACATCCGTCCCCAGTTCGTCGGCCAGGAATCCGGTCTCCAGCGTCGTGCCGTCGGCCACCCGGCTGACCGTCTTCAGGGCGTCGTTCCGGAAGACCGAGGCGACGCCGGGCGCGGCCGCGAGCTCGGTCAGGTTCGTTACATCCAGAGGCGCGGTCGTGGTCGAGGCGCCGGCGAACAGATAGCCCCCCTGGTGCCGCATGTTCAGGCCGCCGCGGATCGACTGGAACTGGCCTTCCATCTCCAGCATGAGGGACCCGGCGGAATCCGTAGACAGCGCGCTGCCGATGGCCTCGCGCAGACCGCTGATGCCGTCGTTGATCTGGTTCATCGCCAGATCCTGGGTGGTCAGGCGTGACGTCACCGCCTCGGCCGTGTCGATGAAGCCCTGTATGCGGCTCTGGGCCCCTTTCAACGCCGTGAGCGTCTCGGACTGCCGACCGAAGCCGGTCAGGTCGGTCGCGTTCTTCTGGGTCGAGACCCGCTCCTGCGCCTCGGCCGACCGCGTTTGCGTGTTCATCAGGTTCAGCAGGGCCGACTGATAATTTCCGTAGGTGGCGACGCGGGTCATCAGACAATCCCCATCAGCGTTTCGTACATGTCCTTGCACGCCTGGATCAGGCGGGCGGAAGCGTTGAAGGCCTGTTGGTAGGTGGTCATCAGCACCAGTTCCTCATCCAGATTGACGCCTTCGTGCGCCGTCTGGCGGGAACTGGCCTCCGAGTAGAGCGCCGCCGCTGTCTCCTGGCGGTTCTTCGCCGCCGCCGCCCGGCCGCCGATTTCGCCCGACATTTCGGAGGCGTAGCGCGACACCGAGATCGAACCGCCCGTGGATCCGCCGGCCGGCTGGAAATTGGCCGACTGCTCTCCGGCGTCGGCCAGGACAAGCGCGCCGCGGCCGTCGCCCGTGCTGAGAGCCGTCGTGCCGGCGGCCGCCGCCAGATTGAGCTGCGCCAGCGCCAGTCTCGAGGGCGTCTGCCGGATGTCCGCGCGCAGGGCGAAGCTGTCGGCCCGGGACGAACGGACGCCGCCGGCGATGCCGAACAACTCAGTGACCGACACGCCCGAGGGGACTTGGGTCGTCGTGTCCGCGAGGACGCTGAGGATCGGGGCCGGATTGCCGTAACCCGTAAAGCTCAGCGAACCGTCGGAGGCGAGAGAGAAGGCCCCGAAGCGCCCGATCCCGAGCGCGGGGTCGTTCAGGCGGTTGACGAGGTCGCCCACGGTCCCGCCAGGCGGGACAGCAACCTCAAGATCGCGCAACCGCGATCCCGTTTCGCCGGTGAAGCGGAAAGTCAGGGTTTCGCCGGTGGTGAAGCCGTGCGGAGACGCCGCCGTCAGACCGTTGTCGTAAAAGGCGGGGCGGTCGGCCGAGATCAGGTCGTTGAGACCGAAATAGTGCGAAAAGCCCCTGCCCGCCTTTGCCGAAGGCGTGGTCGCGTCGTCCGCGACGGCGACGCCATTCGGAGCCGTCGCCGTGATGCTGAGACGGCCGTCGGCGAAGCTGGCCGTGGCGGCCCCGCCCAGCTGGGCGTTCAGGACGGTCAGGAAGTTCGCCGGTGTGGCCGGAGCGCCGTTGACGGTCATGGTCGCGCCGGAGAAGACGATGTCCGCCCGGCTCTGGACGACGCCCGCCGCATTGGTGATCGCGACGGTGGTCTGCCCGGCGAAGCCGGCGATGGCGGTTTCGAACGACTGGCCGACGTTCCGTCCTTTCAGGCTGATCGGGGCCGGCACCGAGGAGTTCGCATTGTGCGCGCGGTTCAACTCGTCCGCGACATGGGAAACCAGTTCCGCCAGGCGCTCGGCCGCCGCTGGCGCCTCGATGTCGCGCAGTTCGACCAGGCCCTTGATCTCGCCCGAGGTGACGCTGTCCAGGAGAGAGCGCTTCTGACCGCCCGGCTCGGTGATCCACAGTTCGTTGAAGGCCGTCTCGCCCGTGACGGTGCCCGCGCGGTTGTAGTCCAGCGTAGCCGCGCCTTGACCGGCCAGCAGGGTGCCCGAACCGGTCCGGATCGACACGCCGCCGACGGGCCGGACCGAGACCCGGATGTCCACCATTTCCGCCAGTTGGCCGATCAGGGCCGCCTGGGCCGTTTCGGCCCCGGAGGCGTCGCCATCGACGGCGGTGGCGCGGGCGATTTCGAGGTTCAGGCTCTCGATCTGCTTGAGGAGGCCATTGGTCTTTTCGATCGCGCTCTGGATACGGCCGTCGGCGTCCTCGCGGACCGCCTGGATCTGTTTGCCGATGCGGCCGGCCTCGTCGAACAGGGCCTGGGTCTTGAACAGGGCGTCCTGACGGCGCGGCGAGGAGGTCGGATCCTCGGCGCTGGCGGCGAAGGCCGAAAACACGCCATCGACCTGGGAGAAGAAGCCGCTGTCGCCGCCGGGATCGCCGAAAAGCGACTGGATGCGGTCATACAGTTCGTAACGCACGCTTTCGCGCGCGGCGTTCGCGCCGGCGTTCAGGCTGGCGGCCTGGAGAAAGCGGTCGGTCGCCAGACGGATGCGGGACACCTCGACGCCGGAGCCCATGCCCTGGCTGGTCAGGGAGGTCTGATCCGCGATCTTGCGGACATAGCCGGGCGTGTTGACGTTGGAGACGTTGTCCGAGACGACGCGCAACTGGGTCTGGGCGGTGGCCAGTCCCGAAGTCGCCGTGTTCATGATGGCGTTCAGCGACATCCGGCGGTCTCCATACGAGCGGCGCCCGGCAAGCCCTGCCAGCCGACGAGCGATTTTTGCCCGGCGTCCCGCGCAGGGATGGCCGGCAAGTCCTTGATTTTACGCGCTACCGCGTTTCGCGCCTGGGTCATGACCGTTGATGAGCGCAAGGGGCGGGCCAGCCGCGACGACCGCACCGGTCGATCGTCGCCGGCGCCGGGCAAGAATCGTCGGCACGCGGCAAGTTTCGACCGGACGCGAGGCGATGACGCCTCTCGGTGCATTTCCTTTTCTTACGCTTTTTCAGTCGCTTCCGGCCCCGGGCCGAGTTGGCCCGCGACTTGCGCCATGGGGTCTGAATGTTCGGCGCAGCAAGCGCCCAAGCCACCATCGCCTTCGCGACCATCCCCCCGGGACAATGTCCGCCCTCGCTCTGCCGTCCTTCATCGCGCCCGCCCCGGCCAGCGCCCCGCAAGGGTCGACCGGCGCAGACAACGCGACCGGATTCATGAGCCTGCTGGCGACCTGCCTCGAGAACGACGCAGAAGGCGGCAAGACCGATGATCCGATGATCGTCGCGCCCGCCAACGACGGGGGCGAGCCGGCCCCGGCGACGGCCCTGCCGCCCGCCCCGGTTCCGGTCCTGGTCATTGCACCGGTCCCGTCGACGCCGGCGCCTGAAGACCAGGCCGCAGCCTCTGGCGAAATTCTTCCCGTCGCGTCGGCCGCTCCGGAACCCGACCTTTCTTCCCTTCTGCAGAACACCGGCGCCCAGCCTGCCCCGCCTGTGATGCCGGGAGCTGCGGCCCCGTCCGAACCGGCCCGGCAGGCGCCGCCGCCCGTCGCTTCAGCCGCTCCGCATTCCGACGCCGCGGCCGAGGTCGACGCGCCGGCGGCGACCGCCGACGCGAAAGCGGCGAACGCCGCCGCCAATGCCCCCTCCACTGCCACCGCCGCCGCCGCCTCCACCTCCGCCGCCGCCGCCGCCGCCATGACCGCCGCGGTTGGCGTCGCCCCGGCGCGGGCAGTCCTCCAGCCCACGCCGCCGCCGCTGCGCGCCCTGGCCGAGCGGACTTCGCGGCCGCTGGATGCGCCGGTCGACAAGACCGCCGCCCCTTCGGTTTCCGGTGCGGACGCCAGCGAAGCGAAGGACGGCGCTGCGCTCAGCCCCGTCGCCCGCTCCGGCCCGGAACGGACCTCCGGGCCGGCGGATACTGCGCCGAAGCCCACGACCGACGTTGTCGCAGGATCGGACGACCCCTCAATCGACGCCGCGCCTGCGGGCGAGAGCGCGGCCACCTCGAACACCTCGACGGGCCAGACCCGTGAAACCAGCCTGTCCGGCCTGTCGCGCGCCACCATCGACGCCACGGCGCAGATCGCCGCCCAGATCCTGCGCAAGCTGGAAGGCCGCTCGACGCGGTTCGAAATGGCCCTGACCCCCGACGACCTGGGTCGGGTGGATGTGAGGCTGGATATCGACTCGGAGGGCCGGCTGGCCGCCCGGCTCGCCTTCGACAACCCCGCGGCGGCCACCGACCTGCGCGGCCGGGTCGACGATCTGCGGCGCCAGTTGGAGGACGCAGGCTTCCACCTCGCCGACGACGCCCTCGAATTCACCGAACGCGATAGCGGATCCAGCGGCTTCGACCGGGGGCAGGACGCCCGTGACGGCCAGAACCGGGCCTTCACCGCCGCCTCGCGCCTGAACGCCGAAATCGACGTCGCCCAGCCTCCCCGCTGGATGGCGCTCTCCCTCTCGCCTGCGGGCGTGGACTTGAAGGTCTGATCGATGGTCGACGCCGTCACCACCACCACCAACGCCACGAACCGGATCGCCGCCGGCAGCGGCATGCTGGCCTCGAATTTCGAGACCTTCCTGGCCCTGCTGACGTCCCAGCTGAAGAATCAGGATCCGCTGTCGCCCGTCGATTCCAACCAGTTCACCGCCCAGCTGACCCAGATGGCCGGCGTCGAGCAGCAATTGCTGACCAACGACCTGCTCAAGAGCCTGGTTTCCGCCCAGGCCGGCGGCGGTCTGGCCGGCGCGGCCACCTATATCGGCAAGGAAGCGACCGCGGCCTGGTCGGCCACCAAGATGGCCGGCGGCGAGGCGACCTGGAGCTACGAGCTCGGCGCCAACGCTTCGTCGGCCACGCTTCAGGTGCTGGACGGATCCGGCAAGGTGGTGTGGTCCGGCGACGCGCCCTCGAAGACGACCGGCCTGCACGATTTCACCTGGGACGGCGCTGCGACAAGCGGCAACAACGGCCAGGACGGCCAGGTCTACACGTTGAAGGTCACGGCCAAGGACGCCGCGGGCGGCGCCGTCGACAGCCAGGTCCTGACCCGGGGACGCATCACCGGCGTCGAGATGTACGACGGCGAGCCGTTCCTGACCGTCGGCAACTCGATCCTGCCGCTCTCCACAGTCATCGCCCTGGAAGAAACCAGGGCCCCTTCCGACGACGGGGCGGCCTGATGCGCTCGCCTGCCTCGCTCACCCCCTCGAACCTGTTCTCGTAAGGAGACTGCGCCATGAGTATCAACAGCGCCCTGCTTGCCGGCGTGTCCGGCCTGACCGCAAACTCCGCCGCCCTGGCGGCCATCTCGCAGAACATCGCGAACGTGAACACCGTCGGCTACAAGCGGACCGCCGGCGAGTTCCAGACGGTGATCAACAGCCAGTCGCAAGGCGCCGGCTATTCCGCCGGCGGCGTCATGGCTTCGGCGCGCCATTACACCAGCCAGGCCGGGCAGCTGCAGCGGACGACCTCGGCCACCGACCTTGGCATCGCGGGACAGGGCTTTTTCGTCGTCACGGAGAAGCCCGAGGACCTGCAGGTCACGGACAGCCGCCTGTTCACCCGGGCCGGCGCCTTCACCGTCGATAACCTGGGCTATCTGAAGAACACCGCCGGCCTCTATCTGCAGGGCTGGCCGGTCGATGCGGAAGGCAATATCGCCACCGATCCCTCAGATCTGAACCGCCTGCGCACCGTCAACGTCGGCTCCGTCGGCGGCACGGCCGAGGCCACCACCCGCATCCAGCTGAACGCCAACATCAAGTCCAGCCAGCTGGTTTCGGCCGAAGCGGCCGACGCCTCGGCCGTGCCGGTCGGCGCCAACGCCTACGATCCCACGACCAACTCCATGGCCATGTGGGATCCGGAAACCGGCGCGGGCGTCAAACCCGACTTCGAGCTGACCATCCCCGTGTCTGACTCCAAGGGCGGACAGCGCACCATCGCGATCGCCTTCCTGAAAAGCACGGTGCCGAACCAGTGGTATTCCGAGATCCGCGCGATCCCGGCTTCCGATGTCGTCACCGGCGCGGGCCTGACCAGCGGCCAGCTGAAAACCGGTCTGGTGGCCTTTACCCAGGACGGCCGTCTGGACGTGGACGCCATGGCGGCGCTCGGCGCCCAGGCCCTGTTCCCCGACCCGGCCTCCGCGAGCCTGACGTTCGGGTCCTCGGACACCGCCGCACCCGGGGCCGGCGCCTTCAACTGGGCCCCGGGCCTGGGCATCGACAATCAGACCCTGGCCTTCGACCTGTCGGCTTCGGCCGGCGGCCTGACCCAGTACGACAGCGCCTCGGTGGTCCAGGCCGTGCTGACCAACGGCACCGCCTTCGGCAACCTGTCCGAGGTCAAGATCGACGACAGCGGCTTCGTGACCGCCATCTTCGACAACGGCGTCACGCGCCAGATCGCCCAGATCGCCCTGGCCACCTTCCCCAGCCCGGACAGCCTGTCCCAGACCTCGGGCAACGCCTACCGCGTCAGCCAGGGATCCGGCACCTACAACCTCAAGGCCGCGGGCACCGGCGGCGCGGGGCTGATCGGGGCGTCCCAGCTGGAAGCCTCCACCGTCGACCTCTCCGCCGAGTTCACCGGTCTGATCACCACCCAGCGCGCCTATTCGGCATCGTCCAAGATCATCACCACGGCCGACGAAATGCTGGCCGAGCTGATCAGCATCAAACGCTGATACCTCAGTAACGGGCCGTAAACCTCAATGAATCCTTTGTTGAATATTGAGAGGGTGGACGGAAGGCATTTTAGCCTTTCCTTCACCACGACGCTTAAACGGCCCTTAGCCGCCGCCCGCTATGGTCATGAGCTTAGTGGTGGTGGTCAATGAGGCATAAGCCCATGTTGCAAGAGCGACGTCTTAATAGCCGAGGCGAACAATATGTGGTCGGTCCGACGGGCACGCCCCTGACGATGCACGACCTTCCCCCGGCCAATACGGACCGCTGGGTGATCCGTCGCAAGGCCGAGGTCGTGGCCGCCGTGCGTGGCGGTCTGATCAGCCTGGATGACGCCCTGGCGCGTTATCGCCTGACAGCCGAGGAATTCCTGGCCTGGCAGAAGGCCATCGACAAATGGGGCATGCAGGGCCTGCGCACGACGCGGATCCAGCACTACGGCCGCCCGTAAATCTTCTCCCCGAGCCGACTGCGGCCGCTCCCGGAAACGGGGGCGGCCGTTGTCGTTTCGGGCTCCGTTTTCGTCCGGCCTCGAAATCGCACGGGTTTCGCACTAGATAGCGCGCCATGACCCTCGCCGAGGACATCTGCCCGATCCCGACCATCGCTCCCATGACCGGCAAGGCCGACATGGACGCGGCGATCGAGTCCGCGCGCGCGGCGGTCGGCCTGCCGGTCGGATCGCGCGTGGTGGCGGCCATGTCGGGCGGGGTGGACTCCACCGTCGTCGCCGCCCTGCTGCACAAGGCGGGCTATGACGTCGTCGGCGTGACCCTGCAGCTCTACGACCACGGCGCGGCGCTGAAGAAGAAGGGCGCCTGCTGCGCCGGCCAGGACATCCACGACGCCCGGCTGGCGGCCGAGATGCTGGGCATCCCCCATTACGTTCTTGACTACGAAAGCCGGTTCCGCGACGCGGTCATCGACCAGTTCGCCGACAGCTATCTGGCCGGGCAGACGCCGGTGCCCTGCATCCGCTGCAACCAGACGGTCAAGTTCCGCGACCTTCTGGACGTGGCTCGCGACCTGGGCGCCGAAGCGATGGCGACGGGCCACTATGTCCGGCGCTCGGTGGTCAACGACCGGGCCCAGATGCGCAAGGCGATCGATCACTCGCGCGACCAGTCCTACTTCCTGTTCGCCACCACGGCGCGGCAGCTGGACTATCTGCGCTTCCCCCTCGCCGATCTGGAGAAGCCCCAGGTGCGGGGGGTGGCGCTGGAGCTGGGCCTGCGCATCGCCGCCAAGCCGGACAGCCAGGACATCTGCTTCGTCCCCAACGGCGACTATCGCACCCTGATCGACAAGCTGAGGCCGCAGGGCCGGGAAGCCGGCGATATCGTCCACATGGACGGCCGGGTGCTGGGCGGCCATTCGGGCATCACCGACTACACCATCGGCCAGCGCCGCGGCCTGAACGTCGCCGTGGGCGAGCCGCTGTTCGTGACCCGGCTGGATCCGGCGAAGCGCCACGTCATCGTCGGCCCGCGCGAAGCCCTGCTGACCGCCTCCCTGACGCTGGACGAGACCAACTGGCTGGGCGACGAACCGGACATCGAGGCGGCGGCGCGGGCCGGCGCCCCGGTGCTGGCGCGCGTGCGCTCGACGCGTCCGCCCTCACCGGCCCGGCTGGCGCTGGTCGACGGCGCCGTCGCGATCCTCTTCGAGACCGGCGAGGAAGGCGTGGCCCCCGGTCAGGCCTGCGCCCTCTACGATCCGGCCGATCCCGACCGTCTGCTGGGCGGCGGCTTCATCAAGACGACCACCGCCGTTGTCTGAGACCGGCGGCTTGCCGGCGCTCGCCTCGCGGACCGGCCTGCCGCCGGAGTTCCTTTACCTGCGGGAGGCTTATCCCCGGGATCGCTGGACCTCGAAGCTCGACGAGACCGCCGCCTTCTGGCTGCAGATGCACGCCAGCTTCCGCGGCCATCAGGCGCATATGGACGGGCTGGTAAGCCAGTGGCGGGCCAGCGGGGACGCGGCCGCCCTGCATCGTCGGCTGATCCCGGCGCTCCAGTCCTTCCTGCAGCACCTCGACGGCCACCACCGCGTCGAAAGCGGCCAGTATTTTCCCATGATGCGCCAGATCGAGCCCAGGATCAGCGCGGGAATCGATCTGCTGGACCGCGACCACGACGCCATCCACGAGACGCTGGAGGCGCTGTTCCACGGCGGGATGGCCTTCCATCAGGCCGTAGCCGCCAAGGCGCCCGACGCGGCCGACACGGCCAACCGGCTATCGGACCTGATCGACGCAAACGGCCGCCCCCTGCTGCGCCATCTGGAGGACGAGGAGGATATCGTCATCCCCCTGATCCATCTGCGGGGGCTGCACGGCTGAGACCGGTCCGGCCCAAAAACACAGTCTCATGAGTCTCATGAGTCTCAGGGCGGACCGAAAATACCGCGCGAAGCGTCCGCTCCGTCCACAGAGCGCACTCCCCAAAACGCATGCGTTGCGTGCAGGGAGCGCCGCGTGTCGCCGCCGTTTAGACATTAGTTGTCAAAAACCGAACCCGACAAGCCTGGAGCAGGAAAACATACGCCTGCGTCAAATCCGGACGTAGGGGGTCATCGGCTCGGCATCAGCTTCCGGCGCTGCCGGACCAGGGCCAGCGGTCGACCGTCGGGAGCCCAGGCGACGCCGTCCTCGACCGCCCAGCCGCTTCCGACATCCTGACTGGTGAAGTGGAAATACGCCCACCCTTCCGGGGACGTGTCCGGCGTCAGCGCCGTCAGCAGGTCGGCGCGCAGGTCGACGCTGGCGGAGATGACCGGCGGCGCGGGGAAGGCCGTGAAATAGGTCGGATACAGGCCGTCCAGCAGAAACAGCAGCCGCGCCTCGTCCAGCGGCGCGGCGTCGGTCGTCCGCATCCAGCAGCCGAGTTCGGGCTTTTTGCCGGCGTTTTCGCCGAACTGCTTCGGTCCCGCGACGAAGCGGTAGTCGATGTGTCGCGTGAACCACGGACCGAACATGGGGTCGAGCGGCGTCGGCTCCAGTTCGTCGACGGGCGGGGGCGAGGCGATCAGGGGCGTCAGCACCGGTCCGGCGACATCGCGACCGTAGGTGCCCAGCGCCTGAACGGCGAGACGGTCGCCCTGGCCGCCGATGACCGAGGCGTAGGCGACGTTGCGGCCGCCGCGGTTCATCACCGGCGAGAAGGTGGCGTCCTCGAAGCGGGCGGCGGCGAGGTACTGAACGGTCAGCGACTGGAGCGGCGTCTGGACGCCGAGGCCCTGACGCATGGCGCCGGCGGCCAGCGCCGCCATCAGGCCGCCGAAGGGCGCGCCGCGTTCCTGGGGCGCGGACTGCGGCGCGTTCGAAAAGCCGCCGTCCAGCCGCGCCGTCAGCCCGCCCGCGCTGTCGTCGTTCAGGGTCAGGGCTTCGGCCAGGGTCTGCTGGGTCATGCGCTGTCGATATCGTGGAGAAAGGGCGGGCGGAAGACGGGGAGGCCTTCCGCCCGAGTCGAGGGGATCGGGAGTCGCTGTCGCGACTCCGTAGCCAAACAAGACTGACGTAGTCCGTCCAGATTGGCAACCCTCTTGCCAAACGGGTGACGCAGGGTCACTTTCGCATCATGGGACGCACCGCAGACTATTCTCGCCAGAGCTGTTCGATCGCCGCGACGCTGGAAATCATCGGCGATCCGTGGACGCTGCTGGTCATCCGCGACGCCTTCAACGGCGTCAGCCGGTTCGAACAGTGGCAGGAGCGGCTGGGCGTGGCCCGCAACGTTCTGGCCGCGCGGCTGAAGACCCTGGTCCAGCACGGGGTGCTGGAGCCGCATCTGTATTCAGAACGCCCGCCCCGCAATGAGTACCGGCTGACGGCCAAGGGCAAGGACCTGTACGGGGTGCTGGTCACCCTGCACGCCTGGGGCGCCCGCCATGTCTATGGCGAGACCGATTCCGGCTTCGCCATGATCCACAAGGAATGCGGCCAGAATCTCGCCCCGCGCATCGCCTGCGGTCACTGCAACGAGATCGTCAAGCCGCGCGACATCCAGCTGGTCCACGCCAAGGACTGCCCGACGGTCGGGGACATGATGCCCCGGGTCGACGAAAAGGTGGCCTGATCGGTGGCCGCCGTCACCCTGATCGGCAGTCCGGTCTCGCCCTATGTGCGCAAGGTGCTGGCCGCCTGCGCCATCAAGGGGCTCGAGGTCGAGCTGGACCCCATCTCGCCCATGTACGGCAATGACGATTTCGAGCGGATCAGCCCGCTGCGCCGCGTGCCGGTGTGGATCGAGGGCGATCTGGTGCTGTGCGATTCCAGCGTCATCGTCCAGTACATCGAGGAAACCCGGCCCGGCCCGTCGCTGTGGCCGGCCGATCCGGCCCGGCGGGCCAAGGCGCGCTGGCTGGAGGAGTTCGCCGACACCCGCCTGTTCGACGTGCTGGGCTGGCGGCTGTTCTTCCAGATCGCCCTGAAGCCGCGTTTCTTCGGGACCGAGGCGGACCCGGAAGTGGTGGAGAAGGCCCGCGACGTCGAACTGCCCCAGATCCTCGACTATCTGGAGAGCCAGATGCCCGAGACCGGCTTCCTGTTCGGCGAGCTGTCGATGGCGGATCTCAGCGTCGCCCCGGCCTTTCTCAACGCCCGCGCCGTGCAGATCAACGTCGACCCCGAACGCTGGCCCCGTCTTGCGGCCTGGCTGGAGCGGATGAACGAGCAGACGCCGCTGGGGCCGCTGAACAAGCTGGCGCGCAACCTGATGCGCACGCCGCTGGCCGCCCATCGCGACCGCCTGACCGAGTTCGGCCTGGCCCCGGCCAGCCGCAGCTGGATGGGCGAAGCCGCCCGCCGCGGCCCGATGACGCCGCAGTAGCCGCGGCGCTTGCCGAGGGCGCGCAACCGGTCCATTCACCCGTCGAAATTTCCTCCCGAACTCCTCCCCCAAGGTTTTCCGCCATGTCCGATCCCGTCGTCATCGTCTCCTTCGCCCGCACCCCGATGGGCGGATTCCAGGGCGCCCTGTCCGGCGTCAAGGCGACCGAGCTGGGCGCGATCGCGGTGCGGGCCGCGGTGGAGCGGGCGGGCGTTCCGCCGGCGAAGGTCGAGCAGATCTACATGGGCTGCGTCCTGCCGGCCGGCCTGGGCCAGGCTCCGGCGCGCCAGGCCGCGATCGGCGCGGGCCTCGGCCAGCATGTCGAGGCGACCACGGTCAACAAGATGTGCGGCTCGGGTCTGCAGGCGGTGATGATGGCCTCGGACTCGCTGGCCGCCGGCAGCGCCGACGTCATCGTGGCGGGCGGCATGGAGTCGATGTCCGGCGCCCCCTATCTGATGACCAAGCACCGCGGCGGCGCCCGGATCGGCCACGATGTCATCGTCGACAGCATGTATATGGACGGGCTGGAGGACGCCTACACCCCCGGCAAGCTGATGGGGGCGTTCGCCGAGGACTCGGCCCGGACCTATCAGTTCACCCGCGAGGCCCAGGACGAATACGCGCTGGAGAGCCTGAGCCGCGCGCTGGAGGCCATCGCCTCGGGCGCGTTCAAGGCCGAGATCACGCCCGTCGAGGTCACCTCGCGCAAGGGCGTCGTCACGGTCGCCGAGGACGAACAGCCGGGCAAGGCCATGCCGGAGAAGATTCCGAACCTGAAACCCGCCTTCTCGAAGGACGGCACCATCACCGCCGCCAACGCCAGCTCGATCTCGGACGGCGCCGCCGCCCTGGTGATGACGCGCGAGAGCGTGGCGCGCGCGCTGGGCCTGCCGGTCATCGCCCGCATCGTCAGCCACGCGGCCCACGCCCATGAGCCGGGCCTGTTCACCACCGCCCCCGTTCCGGCCATGCAGAAGGCGCTGAAGAAGGCCGGCTGGTCGGTCGAGGACGTCGACCTGTGGGAGATCAACGAAGCCTTCGCCGTGGTGGCCATGATCGCCATGCGCGACCTGGGCATCGACCGGGCGAAGCTGAACGTCAACGGCGGCGCCACGGCCCTGGGCCATCCGATCGGCGCGTCCGGCGCGCGCGTCCTGACCACCCTGCTGGCGGCGCTTCAGGCGCGCGGCGGGAAAAAGGGCATGGCCAGCCTGTGCATCGGCGGCGGCGAGGCCGTGGCCGTGGCGGTGGAGCTGGTCTGACCGGCGGCCTTCGGGCGCGCGTCACGGCTGGATTACGCAGACTTAATCTTCGTCGCCTTGTTCCCCCGCCCTCGCCCGTTAAGGTTCGCGCGGGCTTTTCAGACAGCGGGCGGGTGTTTCGTATGCGGATCGGTTTGTTGCTGGCGTCAGCCGCCGGCGTTTCCCTGATGGCCTCGGCCGCCCTGGCCCAGCAGAGCATCGGGCCGATCGACCAGTCGAGGGGAACGTTCGAGGACAAGTTCCGCCAGTTCGAGGGCGAGGACTGGCCGACCCCCACCGACTACCGCAGCGCCTCCGGGGCGCCGGGCCACCGCTACTGGCAGCAGCAGGTCGACTACGACATCGACGTGTCGCTTGACGAGGCGCGCCGGACGCTGACGGGCCGCGAGGCGGTGACCTACACCAACCATTCGCCGGACGCGCTCGGCTATCTGTGGCTGCTGCTGGACCAGCAGAACTATCGCCGCAACTCGCTGGCCGAGCGCAGCCGCACCTATTCGGCGTCCGAGACCGTCAGCGTGAACGAGATCCTCCGGGTCCAGCGCATGCAGGGCTGGGAGGGCGGCTTCAACGACCTGAAGGTCACCGGCCCGGACGGCGGGGCCCTGCCCTTCACCATCGTCGATTCGATGATGCGGATCGAACTGCCGCGTCCGCTGGCGACGGGCCAGAGCTTCGCCTTCAGCATCGACTTCAGCCTGCCCCTGCCCGAGACGAACGTGGTCGGCGGCCGGAGCGGCTACGAGTGTTTCACCAAGCCGGGCGAGGACGGCAACTGCCTGTTCCTGGCCGCCCAGTGGTTCCCGCGCCTGGCGGTCTATTCCGACTATGAAGGCTGGCACAACGCCCAGTTCCTGGGCGCCGGCGAGTTCACGCTGGAGTTCGGCGACTACGACGTCTCGATCACCGCGCCGTCCGACCACGTCGTCGCCGCGACGGGCGAGCTGCAGAACCCGGACATCCTGAGCGCCGCCCAGCGGGCGCGACTGGCCGAGGCCCGCACGGCCGACGCGCCGGTCTATATCGTCACCCCCGCCGAGGCCGCCGCCGCCGAGGCCAGCCCCGCCCGGTCCGGCGTCCGCACCTGGAATTTCAGCGCCGACAACGTCCGCGACTTCGGCTGGGCCTCGAGCCGCAAATTCATCTGGGACGCCATGGGCGTCGAACAGCAGAGCGCCGAGCATCCGGTGGTAATGGCCATGTCCTTCTTCCCCAAGGAGGCCCGGCCGCTGTGGGACGCCTATTCGACCCGGTCGATCGCCCACACCCTCGACGTCTACAACCAGTTCGCCTTCACCTACCCCTATCCGACCGCCCAGTCGGTCAACGGCCCGGTCGGCGGGATGGAATATCCGATGATCACCTTCAACGGGCCGCGCCCGGTGCGGGGCGACGACGGCCGCCTGACCTATTCCGAAAGGGCCAAGAACGGCCTGATCGGCGTGGTCATCCACGAGGTCGGCCACACCTATTTCCCGATGATCGTCAACTCGGACGAGCGCCAGTGGACGTGGATGGACGAGGGGCTGAACAGCTTCCTGCAGTTCGAGGCCGAAAAGCTGTGGGACCACGAATTCCCGGCCCGGGGGGAGCCGAAGGACATCGTCGAATACATGGTCAGCCAGGACCAGGTGCCGGTGATGACCAACTCGGATTCGCTGCTGCAGTTCGGCAACAACGCCTACGCCAAGCCGGCCACCGCCCTGGTGATCCTGCGTGAGACGGTGCTGGGCCGCGAGCTGTTCGACCGCGCCTTCCGCGAATACGCACAGCGCTGGGCCTTCAAGCGGCCGACGCCCTATGACTTCTTCCGCACCATGGAGGAGAGCTCGGGCGTCGATCTGGACTGGTTCTGGCGCGGCTGGTTCTACTCGACCGACCACGTCGACATCTCGCTGGAGGGCGTGACCGCCGCGACGCTGGAATCGACCGATCCGGAAGCGCGCGCCCGCGCCGCCCGCGAGCGCTTCGAGGCCGAGCCGGGGTCGCTCACCGCGGCCCGGAACCAGGACATCGAGACGATGGTCGAGCGCGATCCCGCCACGCGCGACTTCTACAACCAGACCGACCGGTTCACCGTCACGGCCCAGCAGCGCCGCGACGCCGAAAGCGCCGCCCGCCGCGCCGACGCCGACCGCCGCGCGGCGCAGGGTTTCGACGACAACATCTATCGCTTCACCTTCAAGAACGTCGGCGGTCTGGTCATGCCGGTGATCCTGAAGCTGACCTGGGCCGATGGCTCGGACGAGACGGTGCGCATCCCGGCCGAGGTCTGGCGCCGCAACAGCCAGCAGGTCGTCTGGCAGTGGGTGTCGCCGAAGACGCTGGTCTCGGCCGAGATCGATCCGCTGCTGGAGACGGCCGACGCCAACCGCGGCAACAACGTCTTCCCGCGCCGCATCGACGAGCGGACCCTGCGCCTCTCGCCCGCCCCGCCGCCCGGAGAGAACCGGATGCGAGATTCCGACGTGGAGGTCAGCCCGGACTCGACCGCCGCCCGGGTGCGCCGTCCTTCCTGAGGAACCGACCGTGTTCAAGCACGCCCTGTTGACCGCCGCCCTCATCGCCGGCCTGGCCTCGCCGGCCGCGGCTCACCGCGGCCATTCGGGGCTGACAGTGATCGAGATCGATCCGGCCTCGGGCGCCGTCGCGGTGACGCACCGGTTCGCGGCCCATGACGTGGAGCCGGCCCTCGTTTCAATCGCGCCGGACGCCCAGCCGTCGCTGGACGATCCGCGCGCCGTCGCCCGTCTGGAGGCGCATCTGGGACGGCGGTTCCGCCTGTCCGTGGACGGCGCGGCGGTTCCGGTGAGTCATACGGGCACCCGCCTCGCCGGCGACAACGTCCGGGTCGAATTCAGCGGCGCCACCAGCGACCGCGACATCGCCCGGGTCACCGTCGACCTGGACTTCTTCCCGGGCGTGCACGACGACCAGGAACAGCAGGTCAATGTCCGTCTCAACGGCGTGACGCGGACGGTGGTGTTCCGGCCGGGGTCGCGGGCGCAGACGCTGACGTTCGGACCGGCCCCGGACGGCGCTCGCCAGCCATAAGGCGGACCAAGCCGGTGCGGCCGAGGCCGATCACGATCATTGCATCGCTCCGGTTTTGCGAACGATTCTCAGGTTTGCGCGGATGACCCGCCCATGGCAAGCCCCGAACCGGATGGCGGCTGAGCGGAGCACCACAATGCGTGAAGACGGAAAGCTGGATTATCTCGAACTGCCCGGCGGCGCCCTGGGCGCGGTGAAGGCCTTCTACGGCGCGGCCTTCGGCTGGACCTTCCAGGACTATGGGCCCTCCTATGCGGCCTTCGACCAGGGGTTGGAGGGCGGTTTCGACGCGGACGCCGAGGCCGGTCGCCCGCCCCTGCCCGTCCTGTTCACCCATGACCTCGAGGCGATGGCCGCCCGGGTCGAGGCGGCGGGCGGCGTGATCGTCAAGCCGATCTTCGCCTTCCCGGGCGGCCGCCGGTTCCATTTCCGCGATCCGGCCGGCAACGAACTGGCCGTGTGGTCGGAGAGCTGACGCCTGCCTAGCGCAGGTCGACCGACTGGGCGATCTGCTCGGCCAGGGCGCGGTCGGCGCCGTCCAGGCTCATGGTCCAGACGTGGATTTCACGCGGGGCGTCGGGGCGCTGGAACAGGTGCTCCAGGGCGTGACGCACGCCGTCCTCGGTCGAGACCACCGAGGCGCGGCCGCCCGCCTCGACCATCTGGCCGCTGTAGATCGGGAACTGCGACGCGGGCCCGGCATAGATCATGACGAAGGACTGGCCGCCGCGACGGATCGTGTAGATGCGGAAGTCCGGCCCCGGCCGGCCCGTCACCATCTCGAACCCCGCCGGCAGGGTCACGGAAAACGGCAGGGCCGCGCGGGCGCCGGCGTCGAGGACGGCGACGGTGGATACGCCGGGCGACGGAGGCGGCGATGCGGGCTCCGGCGTCGCGACCGGACTGGCGGCGGGCGGAGTCGCGGCGGGGGCGGACGCCGGGGGGGCGGCGGCATGGGCGGGGGCCGGCGTGAGGGCGGCCGGAGCCGCAACAGGTCGGGGCGTGGCCGCCGACGGGGTTGCGACGGGCGGCGAAGCCATGGCGGGCGCGGCGACGGGGCGCGTGATGACCGGGGCAGGCGTCGGCGTCGGCGTTGTCGCGGGAACAGCGGCGGGCGGCGGGCTTGCGGGGGCCGTCGCCGGGACCGGGGCGATGTAGGCGGCGGGAACGGGCGGGCCGCTGTTCAGGTCGCGGGTCAGGTCGCTGCCGGGCGCCGGCGTCGGAGGGGTCTGGGCATGGGCGGCGCCGGCGAGCGAGAGCAGGACGGCGGTGGTAAGCAGCTGGACTTTCATGAGCCCGACCTTCGCGCCTCAGCCCGCGAACGGCAAGGCCCTGAGCGCATAGGCGACGACGGCCGTCACCCCCGAGCCCGCCACGGCCAGGCCGACGAACCAGGCCAGCCGCCGCCACAGGGGACCACTGTCCTCGCCCGGCTCAGGGGGTGGTTCGGGCCTAATGATGATAGCCGGCGTCCGCATCCATCTTGCCGCGGAAGACCCAGTAGACCCAGCCGGTGTAGCCGAGGATCAGCGGCAGGATGGCCGCCGTGCCCACCAGCATCAGGGCCAGGGCGTTGTCGGGGGCCGCGGCCTGCCGGAAGTCGATGTCATAGGGGACGATCGACGGCATGAAGCTGGCCGCCAGGCCCAGATAGCCCGACAGAAAGACCACCATGGCGCCTACGAACGGCCAGCGGTGCGAGCCCTTGCGGGCCATGGCGAAAACCACGGCGAGGCCGGCGAGGCCGAGGACCGGAATGGCCAGCAGGGGGGCCAAGGTCGCCCAGTCGACGGCCAGGCCGGCGGAGGCGTCGAAGCCCCAACGGTCGGCGATGCGCGGATGGACGAACAGGGTGGCGACACTGACGGCCGCCAGCAGCACGGCCACGCCCGCGGCGCTGATCAGGGTCCAGCGCTTCGCGTCCCCGTGCAGGTTGTCGGAGGTCTTCATCATCAGCCAGGTCCCGCCCAGAAGGGCGTAGCCGACGACGATGCCCGCCGCGACCAGCAGGGTGTAGGGGGTCAGCCAGTCGAACGGGCCGCCGGCGAAGCGGTTGTCCGCGACGGTCACGCCCTGGATGAAGCCGCCCAGGATCAGTCCTTGGGCGAGGGCCGTCAGGATCGAGCCCCCGGCGAACATCTGGGTCCAGAATTTGCGACCCCGGTTGCGGGCCCGAAAGCGGAATTCGAAGGCCACGCCGCGCAGGATCAGTCCGGCCAGCATCAGCAGCACCGGCAGGTATAGCGCCGGCATCAGCACCGAATAGGCCAGCGGAAACGCCGCCAGCAGGCCGCCCCCGCCCAGCACCAGCCAGGTCTCGTTGCCGTCCCAGACCGGGGCGATGGTGTTCATCATCACGTCCCGCTCCTCCTTCGACTTCGCGAAGGGGAACAGAATGCCGACGCCGAGGTCGAAGCCGTCGAGGGTGACGTAGAGGAGGACGGCCGTGGCGATCAGCCCGGCCCAGATCAGTTGCAGGTCCAGCATCAGGCGCCCTCCCCCCCGTTCGAGTCTCCGGGTGTCGTGTCCTCGGGCGCCTTGGCCAGCGGCGAGCCGGGGGCGCGATCCTGCCGCGGCGCGGGCTCGGCGAGAGCGGCGACCGGACCCTCGGCCATCAGCCTGAGGATGAAGACGGCGCCCGCGGTGAAGACGATGGCGTAGACGACCATGTAGGCGATCAGGCTGAAGGCCACCTCGCCGGCGGTCACCGGCGAGACGGCGTCGCGGGTGCGGAGGACGCCGTAGACGACCCAGGGCTGGCGGCCGACCTCGGTGACCATCCATCCGGCAAGCACGGCGATGAAGCCTGACGGTCCCATGGCCACGCACCAGCGCAGGAACCAGCGGCTGTCGAACAGCCGGCGTCGCCAGATCAGCAAGGCTCCGACCCCGCCTAGGGCGATCATCAACAGGCCCAGCCCGACCATGATGCGGAAGCCGAAGAAGGGTATGAAGGGCGGCGGCTGGTCCTCGCGCGACCAGGCGTCGAGGCCCTGGATGACCTCGTCCTTCGGCACGTTCTGGATCCAGTTGCCCACGCCCGGGACGGAGACCTGGAAATGGTTCTTTTGCGCGTCGCGGTCGGGGATGCCGAACAGGTGCAGCGGCTGGTCGGCGCGGGTCTGCCAGTAGCCTTCGATGGCGGCGGTCTTGGCCGGCTGGTGCTCATGGGCGACCACGCCCGACCAGTGGCCGGCGACGAGTTGAAGCGGGGCGACGACGGCGATCATTCCGATGGCCATGACCAGGGCTATGCGGCTTTCGGTCCAGCCTGTCGCCAGCGGTCCGTTCCGCTCCTTGAGCACGCGCCAGGCCGAGGCGCCGCCGACGACGGCGGCGGTGGTCAGAAAGGCGGCGAGCAGCATGTGGGTCAGCCGCGACGGGAAGCTGGGATTGAAGATGACCTGCATGAAGTCGGTGGCCTGGAACCGCCCGTCGGCCATGATCTCGAAGCCTTGCGGCGTCTGCATCCAGCTGTTGGCCGACAGGATCCAGAAGGCCGAGATGGTCGTGCCGACGGCGACGAGACAGGTGGCCGTGAAATGCAGCTTCGGCCCCACCTTCTTCCAGCCGAACAGCATGACGCCCAGGAACGACGCCTCGAGGAAGAAGGCGGTCAGAACCTCATAGGCAAGCAGGGGGCCGATGACGCCGCCCGTCAGGCGGATGAATTCGGACCAGTTGGTGCCGAACTGATAGCTCAGCACCACGCCCGAGACGACGCCCATGCCGAAGCTGAGAGCGAAGATCTTGACCCAGAAAAGGTAGAGGACCTTGAAGGCGTCCCGCTTCGTCCACAGCCACAGGCCTTCGAGCACGGCCAGGAACGCCGCCAGGCCGATGGTGAAGGCCGGGAACAGGATATGGAAGGCGATGGTGAAGGCGAACTGCAATCGCGACAGCAGCAACGCGTCGAGTTCCACGGCTCCATGTCCTCACTGACCTAGGGGATCACAAATGACCCTCCCCGGCCGCGGTGTCCACATCCGAAGCGCCGCGCGGCGCTTCGCCGCGATCAGGCGGCGGGAAGCTCGACCCAGAAGACCGCGCCTTCGCCGGGGGTTGAGGTGACGCCGATGGACCCGCCCTGCAATTCGACCAGGCGCTTGGCCAGGGCCAGGCCGATGCCATGCCCCTCGACCGTCGACCGTTCGAGGCCCAGGCGGTTGAAGGGTTCGAACAGCTGGGCCTGCTTCTCCGGCGAAAGGCCGGGGCCGCGGTCGCTGACCTCGATCCGGACGCCATCGTAGACCTTGCTGGCGCGGAACACGACGAGGCCGCCCGCCCCCCCGTATTTGACGGCGTTGGACGCCAGGTTGGCGATCACCTGGGTCAGGCGCTGGGAATCGGCCAAGGCCACCAGGCCGTCGCCTTCGCTGATCACCTCGAGCCGCACGCCGTTGGCTTCCGGGCGCAGGGCCACCGCCCGCTTCACATCCTCAAGCACACCGGGCACGTCGGTGGGGCGGAGTTCGACCTTGACCGCGCCGGACTCGGCGCGGGCCACGTCCAGCAGGTCGTGAGCCAGGGTTTCGACCTGGCGCGCCGTCTTGACCAGCATCTCGGCCATCTCGGCCTGGGTGGCCGTGACCGGTCCCAGTTGCCCGGACTTCCACAGTTCACCGATCCCGATCACGCCGCCGACGGGGCTCTTGATCTCGTGGGCGACGTTGGCCAGCAGGCGTGACTTGGCCTCCGAGGCCCGCTCGGCGCGAACCTGGCCGGCCTTGGCGCGATCCGACAGCCGGTCGCGCTCCTCCAGCAGGGCGGCCACGAGCATGATGGGCATGTAGCCGAACAGGATCAGCAACTGGGCCATCATGGCGCGATCGGCGCCTTCGAAGGCGCGGCCGTAGGGACCGAGGCCGCGCATGGCCGCGCCCACGGCCAGGATCGAGACGATGATCAGCGCCGCCGTGACGCCCAGCATCCGCATGCGGACGGCGATCAGCAACAGAAGCGGCATGGTGACGAAGCCGATCGGCATCACCTGCGAGAAAACGGTGACGCACAGGGCCGTGAACAGGCCAAGGAGAACGACGGCCTCGATGGCGCGGGCCGGCGCGCGGAAGCGGACGACCTCGCGCTTCGTGAGGGCCAGGCCGAAGCTCGACAGCACGGCCACGCCGAGCGCGTGGCCGAACCACCAGGTCTGGGCGGAATCAAGGAAGCTCGCCCCGTTCATCCACCATAGCATGGCGCTCGCAAACAGCGCGGCCGGCAGCGGCCCCACGACGGCCGCGCTGAGGAGGAATCGGCAGGCCCCCTCGACGGACGCCAGATTCAGGGTCGGCGCGAACCGGCGGGCCAGCAGGACGGGGATGTAGATGTCCAGCATGTTGGCGACGGTGAACATCGCCGTCAGCTCGGCCGAATTCCCGGCCAGCAGTTCGCCGGCCGCTATGCCCATGGCGATCAGCGCGCCGAAGGACAGATCGTACAACGGCCCCCGCGAGGTGCGGAGCCAGACCGCGACGGCCAGACCGCCCGCGCCCCAGAGGGCGGCGACGACGCCCGCCGAGCGGGCGAAGGTGAGAGCCAGGACGACCAGCACCATGACCGCCATCGCCGTGAACACCGGCGCAAGAGGCTGGCCGATCCCGCTCGCGGGCCGCGGTATGGCCCGGGCGCGCGGCGCCGGCGACGCGGTGACGCCGACGGCGGGCTCCAAGGGGTCGAGCGCGCGGCTCATCGGCATGTTGGGTCCTGGAACGAAGGCGTGGTCTCGTTCCATAGGCCCGCGCTTCCTAATATCCCCTGAAGGTCAGGCGTGTGACGCCAACGCCGCCGTCAGTTCGGATACGGCGGCCGCCGGGCCGTCCGGATGAGTCCAGACCGCCGAACTGACCGCCACGAAGTCGGCGCCGGCGCTGGCCAGTTGACCCGCGGTCGCCGCGGTGATTCCGCCGATGGCGACGCAGGGAATCTCGACCGTCTCCTGCCAGATGGTCAGGATTTCGGGGTCGGGGCGATGGACCGTCTCCTTTGTGGTCGTCGGGAAGAAGGCGCCGAAGGCGACATAGTCCGCCCCCGCCTCGGCCGCGTCCATCGCCATCTCGCGGCTGTCATGGCAGGTCACGCCGATCATGGCGTCGCGACCCATGATCCGCCGCGCCTCGGCCACGGAGGCGTCGTCCTGGCCCACATGGACGCCATCGCAACCAGAGCGGGCCGCGAGGTCGGGCCGGTCGTTCAGGATCACGGCGACCCCGCGCGCCTGGGCGATCGGCCTGAGCGCGGCCACGGCCGCGAGGACGGCGGCGTCGTCCGCGTCCTTGAGCCGGATCTGCAGCGCCGCGACGCCCCCGGCGTCCAGCGCCGCCTCAAGCGCGCGGGCGAAGGCGCCGAGGTCGGGCAAGGCGGGCGGGGTGATCAAATAGAGCTGACACGGCGGAGGGCTGGGAACGACGGGGATCCTGGACATGGGCGCGAAGTGCGACGGGCGCGCGCCTGCGTCAACTCCGCCCCTGCGAACGACTTGCATTCGCCATGATTGGTCTGTTAAGAAGAACCATTCGCAACAAGCCTTTCAGGTTCGGTTCGTGTACGTCTGCAACTGCAACGGCCTTCGCAAACGGGATGTCGCCGCCGCCATTGAGGCCGGCGCCACGCGGCCGCGCGATGTCTTCGCCCGCAACCAGTGCGCGGTCCAGTGCGCTCGATGCGTCTGCGAAATGCGCGAAATGATCCAGGACAGCCGCGAAACCTTCGCCATGGCGGCCGAATAGGCCCCGCCTCCTCCAAGGAAGATTCATTCGCATTTTCAATGTCGTGAAAAGTGTTCGCAGGTGAACACAGGGCGTGTTTGCGTGTTAAAACAGGCGCTCGCAGCCGGTGATTCACGACGGTCGGGCTGACCGACGCGCCGCTGTCAGGAATGACGACAATGAAGGGCGATCCCGCGATCATCCGCACGCTCAACGCGGTTCTCACCAACGAGCTGACGGCGGTGAACCAGTATTTCCTGCACGCGCGGATGTTCGAGAGCTGGGGCCTGAAGCATCTCGGCCAGGTCATCTACGACGAGTCGATCGGCGAGATGAAACACGCCGACAAGCTGATCAAGCGGGTGCTGTTCCTCGACGGCCTGCCGAACCTGCAGGACCTGCACAAACTGAAGATCGGCGAGAACGTCTTCGAATGCCTCGGCGCCGACCTGTCGCTGGAGCTGGGCGGGCGGGACACGCTGCTGGCGGGCATCGCCCAGTGCGAGGCGGCGTCGGACTACATCAGCCGCCAGATCCTGACCGAAATCCTCGCCGACACCGAGGAGCACATCGACTTCCTCGAGGCGCAGCACAAGCTGATCGAACAGCTGGGCGAGCAGAACTATCTGCAGTCGGCCATGACCGAGATCGCGCCGGACCGCTCGGCGACCGGCAATTGATCTAGAGCACCTCGCGCCGGGCCAGATGGGCGACGGCGAGGGCCAGCACGATCAGACCCAGACCGCAGCCGAGACCCAGGGCCGTGTTCACACGCCAGGCCTGGGTCGAGACCAGCATGTTGACCGGCATCTGCCAGGGGAAGAAGACGCCCGCCTTCGCCGAGGTGGCGACGACGGAGAAGAAGGTCCCGCCGATGCCGACCACCAGGGCCGGCACGAAGCTGGAGAACCGCAGGGCGATCCACAGCTGGATGGCGACCATCAGGATGGCGGCCAGGAAGACCTTGCCCATGGTCGAGGCGTAGAGGGCGATGTCCAGCGTCCCGCTCGGCGTCAGGTTCGGCTTGATCGCCGTCGCCAGCATCACCGCACCCCAGGTCATCATCAGAGTGGCGGCGCTCATGAAGGCGACCACCGCCAGCACCATCACCGCCTTGGCCGCATAGAGCCTCCAGCGCGGCAGCGGAAGGCTGCGCAGATGATCCCACGACTTCGGCCCGTGCTCCATGTGGGCGACGAGCGCCGTCAGGGCCGTCACGCTCATGGGCAGCATGAAATAGGACCAGATGCCGATCCCGCTGACCATCCACATCTCCCACGGCATGGGCGTCTTGCCGCGCAGCAGGTTGAAGAAGGTGAAGATGGCGATCAGCGACGGCGCGGCCACGGCCAGCAGGGCGGCCAGCGACCGGTTCAGCTTGCGGATTTCCACGGACAGGACGGCGAGCATCAGACGAACTCCGGCTGGGGTGCGGGGATGACGGTGGAGGCGGACGCCTGGCGATAGATGCCCTCCAGCGACCGGGCCCGGGCGCCGATGGCGAAGACGGCGACCCCGGCCTCCACGAGGGCGCGGTTCATGGCTGAAACCGCGCCGTCCGGATCGTCTCCGGGATTGAGCCGCGCGGTCAGGCCGTCGTCGGCCAAGGACAGCGCCAGGTCGAACGGCCTGAGCACGGCCGAGGCGCGACCCGCATCATCCACCCGCAACGCGATCTCCGTCGCGAGGTCCGCCTTGATCCGCGCCAGCTCTCCCTCCAGCACCAGCCGGCCTTCATGGACGATGCCGACATGGGTGGCGATCTGCTCGATCTCGCCGAGCAGATGGCTGGACAACAGGACGGTGGCGCCGGTCCGCGCGGGCAGGTCCTTGAGGAAGCGGCGCATGTCGGCGATGCCGTCGGGGTCCAGGCCGTTGGTCGGTTCGTCGAGGACCAGCACCGGCGGCGCGCCCAGCATGGCGCGGGCCAGACCCAGCCGCTGGCGCATGCCCAGCGAATAGTCCGACACCCGGCGGCGGCCGTGCTCCGACATCTCGACCACCTCGAGCACGCGCTCGATCTCGGCTGCGGGCAGCCCCAGCAGGGTGCGGGTCAGGTCGAGGTTCTGACGTCCCGTCAGATTGGCGTAGAAACCGTGCGCCTCCAGCAGGGCCCCGACCTTGCGCGCTGCGCCGATGCGGTCGCGGGCGACGTCGATCCCGGCGATCCGCGCCGAGCCCGAGCTCGGGCGGATCAGGCCCAGCAGCATCTTCAGCGTCGTCGTCTTGCCCGCGCCATTGCGCCCGAGAAAGCCGTAGACGGCGCGGTCCGGCACGGTCATCGACACCGCGTCGACGGCTCGATGCGAACCGAAGCAGCGGCTCAGGGCTTCGGTTTCGATGGCGGCTGTCATGACGGCGGCGCTCGCGTTCGTTTAAGTGCGATATAAAGTTGCGAACCTTGCGTCTTTAAGTCAAGATTAAAGAGCAGACATGATTCCACGCCCGGGAGCGCCGCGTGAGCCAGACCGATCTCGTCCGTTTTCGTCGTATGTGCGGCCAGTTCCGCTGGCTGGCTGTCTTCATGGTCGTCACCGTGGGAGGCGGGCTGCTGCTGACCTGGGTCGGCGCGCCGCTGATCTTCTGGCTGCGCGAGGGCCGCGCGCCTCTGCAGGCCAGCACGATCGCCGGCCTGATCTGGTTCAGCCCGACGGCCTTCTATCTGTTCGGCGTCTGGTCGATCGGATCGGCCATGGGCCAGCTGGCGAGGGGACGGCTGATCCAGCCGACCCTGTCCTCGGCCCTGCGGCGGGTGGGACTGTCGCTGGGACTGGGCGGCGTGCTGAGCGTATTCGTGGTGTCCAACCTCGTCCGGCTGGTCGAAAACGGGCGCGGCGGCTTCCTGCACTTTGACGTGGCGGGGATGACGCTGGGGATGATCGGCGGGGCGTTGTTCCTGCTGGGCCGGGTGGTCGATCAGGCCGGCCGGATGCAGGCCGAGCTGGACGAGATGATCTGATGCCCGTCCGCGTGACCCTCGACGCCCTGATCGTGAAGAAGGGCCTGAAGGCGCGCGACCTCGCGGCCGAGGTCGGCCTGAGCGAGACCCAGCTGTCACTGTTCCGATCGGGCAAGGTGAAGGGCATCCGCTTCCGCACCCTGGCGCGGCTGTGCGCGGCGCTGGACTGCAGGCCGGGCGACCTGCTGGACTACGGCTTCGATCCCGCCGATCTGGCCCCGGTCGAGGACGACGAGGTCTGACGGAACCGCCGCCCTCGCCCGCCATTGTCTGTCCGCAGACCGGGAGAGCCACGCGTGAACGACATCGACGACATCCTTGACGACGCGCGCGACGCCGCCGGCGACTTCCTCAACGCCAACGAGCGCGACATCGGCCATGTCATCCTGGGCGTGGCTGTGACCGTCGGCTTCGCCCTCGGCGCCACCCTGCTGGCGCGGACCACGATCCGGCCCCGGCCGATACATCTGGCGGACGACGACGCGCCGATCACCGAGCGTCCGCGCGGGCCGCTGAGCCTGATCCTGCCCGCCGTCTTCTCGGTCACCACCTTGTCGGCGGTGCGCGTCTGGAACGCCCCTGCCCGGCCCGAGCGCACCACGGCCATGGGCCTGTGGGCCGCGGCACAGGCGCTGAACGCGGTGTGGATCGCCATGCGGCCCGCCAGCCGCGGCCTGCAGATCGCCGCCGCCATGTCGTCCGCCGGCCTCGCCGCCGCCTTCGCCCACGAGGCGCGCAAGCTGGACAATCGCGCCGGCAAGCTGGCCGCCCCCAGCGGCGGCTCGGTGCATCTTGCCAATCTGGTTCAGGGAAAGTCGCGGGACCAGGCGCCGACGGTTCACTGACCCGCGCCTTGCCGGATCACGCCGCATCCTCTAGGGACTGCGCCCGTTCGCGCGCGCCACGRGGCTGCGCCCMATCCCTTCCGAGAACCCGATGAAGATCAACGGCAACAACATCAAGCCCGGCATGGTCCTTGAGCACAACAAGGGCCTGTGGGTCGTGACCAAGGCCAGCCACGTCAAACCGGGCAAGGGCGGCGCCTTCGCCAACATCGAGGCCAAGAACCTCGAAACCGGCAACAAGCTGAGCGAACGCTTCCGGTCGGAAGACAAGGTCGAGCGCGTCACGCTGGAACAGAAGGACTTCTCGTTCCTGTACGAGCAGGGCGACGCCCTGGTCTTCATGGACGACGCCACCTACGAGCAGACCGARCTSCAGAAGGACTGGGTCGGCGAGGACCGCGTCGCCTATCTGCAGGACGGCATGAAGGTCGTCATCGAAATGCACGAGGAACGGCCCATCGGCCTGACCCTGCCCGACCAGGTCACTCTGGAAGTCGTCGAGACCGAGCCCACCGTGAAGGGCCAGACCGCCTCCTCCTCCTACAAGCCCGCCATCGCCAACAACGGCGTGCGCATCATGATCCCGCCGTACATGGGCGTCGGCGAACGCATCGTCGTCGACACCACGACCGGCGAATACGTCCGCCGSGCCGAATAGGCCCGACCGACRCCGCGACCCGGAGGCGCGATCCTGCGCCTCCATGACCTTCTCCGACTGTCCGGGCTGTCGCCTTTGAAGGACCTTCGGACCAGGAGATCCCCATGGCCCTCGCCTCAGCCCTCGTTTCCGTGATGATCGACGCGGTCCGCAAGACCGCCCGGCCGATGCTGCGCGACTTCGGCGAGGTCGCCCAGTTGCAGGTGTCGCGCAAGGGACCCGGCGACTTCGTCACCGCCGCCGACATCCGCGCCGAGGACACCCTGTACGAACTGCTGATGAAGGCCCGCCCGGGTTACGGCTTCCTGGGCGAGGAGCGCGGCATGATSGAGGGGACCGACAAGTCCCACATGTGGATCGTCGACCCGATCGACGGCACGACCAACTTCATGCACGCCATGCCCCACTTCGCCATCACGGTGGNCGTGGTCAGGCCGTGGACAAGGCCGAGGACACCCTCTACGAACTGCTGATGAAGGCCCGCCCCGGCTACGGCTTCCTGGGCGAGGAGCGCGGCATGATSGAGGGGACCGACAAGTCCCACATGTGGATCGTCGACCCGATCGACGGCACGACCAACTTCATGCACGCCATGCCCCAYTTCGCCATCACSGTGGGSCTGCAGCGCACCGCGCCGGACGGMRCGTCCGAGATCGTSGCGGGCGTGACCTACAAYCCGGTSATGAACGAGCTGTTCTGGGCCGAGAAGGGCAAGGGCTGCTATCTCAATGACACGCGCATCCGCGTCGCCGGACGCCGCGACCTGTCGGAAAGCCTGATCGCCACCGGCCTGCCCTTCATCGGCAAGACGGGCCATGCCCAGGCCATCAAGGACATCCACGCCATTGGCCAGCGCGTCGCCGGCATCCGCCGTCTGGGCTCGGCGGCGCTGGACTTCGCCTGGGTCGCGGCGGGMCGGTACGACGCCTATTATGAGCGCAACCTGCAGCCATGGGACGTGGCGGCGGGCATATTGTTCGTCACCGAGGCGGGGGGGATTGTGACCACCATCGACGGCGAGGGCCGGCCGGAAACGGGCGGGCAGATCCTGGCCACGAACTCGGAGCTGCATCCGCAGTTGCTGAAGGTGTTGCGGGGGTAGCCCCCCTTCGCGCGCCCCCAATCCGCTCATCCCCGCGAAAGCGGGGCCCCCGTTCTTTGGGCGGTTCAGCGGTTCCAGTGAGCCGGGAACGCTCGTCCACGAACGCCGGCGTAGCTGGAAAGGACCGGGTCCCCGCTTTCGCGGGGATGAGCGGAATTTTGAAATTCTGGACCGCCGTCCAAGGGCAGAGAGTCCCGGAGTCCCGCGAAAAAATGCGGGACGGCGATTCCTGTGGATCAGGCCGTGCCTGCGAAGGACGGTTGACCCGCCCCTGGGCAGCGGAGCCGACGTGTTCAACACTGTCAAAGACCAGGCCCGGCGGGCATTTGGCTATTATGCACGGGCCTGCGTCAGAAACGGTCGCAGGCCGGTTTTCGGCGAGCCGGCGTCTGTCAGACGGGGCGGAAGTCGCGGATTCCTGTCCCCGAAAGGGCGGGTCGGAGGGGGCGAGAGTCTCCATGTCGAGAGGCGCTGTGGTTCCCCTAAAAGGGGCGGCGCGCGATTCACAATATCTCAAGTTGCCTCGGACATTGCTTCATCCTGGGAGGCCTGATGCGCAATATTTTGAATTGGCTTTGCTTCGATGAGCGGCTCGATCGCAGCGCGCGTCTAAGCCGCAAGAAGTTCTGGGTGAGAACGGCGCTCTTCATCGTAATTTCGGGCGTCCTTTTTCAGTTTCTGAGCCCGCTTCAGGTCGGAGCCTGGCTTCTCCTGATGTTGGCGGCGGAGGCCGCGCTGACGATCGCCTGCCTCCCGAAATTCATGGCGAGTCATCCCAACACCTCGCGCGCGCTGCGAATGGGGGCTTCGGCCGTCACCGCGATCGGCTGGTGCGCCGGTTCCCTGCTGCTCGTGGGCACCCATCAGCCGGCCCCGAGCATGGTGGGCGTGGCCCTGGTCGCCGGGGTCGCGGTCTATGCGATCGGCTCCTGCTTCAGAACCCCCATCCACATGCTCGCCTGTGGTCTCCCCCCGGCCGTGGCGCTCCTGGCGACGCCCTGGGTCATTCCCCTCACCCCGGCGGAGTTGATCGCAAGCCAGGTCGCCATGGTGGTCGTCGTCGGATTTGGCGCAGCAACCGCGGTCAGCGCCGTCATCACACACCAGCGCCTGTTCATGACCTCGGCGGCCGTCAAGTACCAGAAGCGTCAGGCGGATGCCGCGAACAAGGCCAAGAGCGTCTTCCTCGCGAACATGTCGCACGAAATTCGCACGCCCCTGAACGGCGTCGTGGCGATGGCCGATGCTCTCTCCCGTCGGTCGCTCGACCCGGAGGCGGCGTACATGGTGCAGACCATCCGTTCGTCGGGGGAAAGCCTGGAAAGGCTGTTGTCCGATATCCTCGACGCGGCCCGGATTGATTCAGGCAAGCTCGCTGTCGAGCAGATTCCCTTCCATGTCGGCGACACGGTCCGTTCCGCCGTCGCCCTCCATCAGGCGCAGGCGTCCGACAAGGGGACCCTGCTGACGGTCGATATCGTCCCGGAAGCGGATGAGCACTTCCTCGGCGATCCCGTCCGCATTCGCCAGATCATCAGCAATTTCGTATCGAACGCGATCAAATTCACGGCCCGCGGGGAGGTGCGCGTGACCGTGAGCCTGAGCGAGAACCTGCTCACCCTTGCGGTTGAGGACACGGGAATCGGGTTCGACGCCACGCATACCGACATCTTCGGCCGCTTCCAGCAGGCGGACGGCACCATCACCCGGCGCTATGGCGGCACGGGCCTCGGATTGGCCATTTGTGCGGAACTCGCCAGCCTGATGGGAGGAACGGTCGACTGCTCCAGCACGCTCGGGGCGGGTTCGCGCTTCTGGACCACATTGCCTCTCGCGCGAGCAGAGGCCCCGTCCCAGCCAGAGGAGAGTCCGGCAAACCCCGTCGAGGCGCCCGGGTTGAGGATCCTCATCGCGGACGATCACCCGGTGAACCGCAAGGTCCTCGAAATGATGCTGGCCCCCTCGGGCTGCGAACTGGTCCAGGTCGAGGACGGCGCCGAGGCTGTCGCCGCCTGCCTCGCCGAAAACTTCGACGTGATCCTGATGGATATGCAGATGCCGGTCATGGACGGCGTTTCGGCGGTCAGGGAAATCCGCCGGCTCGAAAAAACCCGCGGGTCCGCCCGGACGCCGATTATCATGGTGACCGCGAACGCTCTCCCGGAGCACGTCGCCGCGAGCGCAGCGGCCGGCGCCGACAGCCACATCTCCAAGCCCGTGCGGATTGATGCGCTTCACCGGGCGATAGAGAGCGCCCTTGCCGGCCCTGTCGCGGCAGCGGAGTCAGCGGCGGCCTAGAGCACCCGATCGGCTCTCACAGCCCGGCCTACATCTTCTCCATCGTATGGCTTAGGCTCGCCACACGTCCGCTTTCCAGCCTTAGGCGACGGTCGGCTTCCGACCCATTGCGGACGTTAGCGGGTCCTAGCTCTCCGGGGGGAAGTCCCGGAACCGCCAACCGCCTTCTCCGTCCGGGACCAGAATGGCCTGTTCTCTCGAAACGCATCTGTTGATGGGCTGGCCCATGTTCACATTGATGCTGTTTACCGGTCGCATCTCGACCCCCTCGTCGTAGAGGAACGCGAAAGCGGAACTCGGCCCTGATCTGTAAGCCGCCGCATCAAACAAGCTCTCAAACGCCTCCTCGCCGGGGAGCGCGGCTTGGCCGGGCAACATGTCCGCTGGTCGTTGCTCACCAACGACGCAAACCATAGTCCAGCCACCCGGCTCCATTGAGGTGACCGCAATAGGTTGGCCATCCGCCAAAGCTGCTGAAATCGCTTTGTCGAATGAGTGATCCGCGACTGACATCGGCGGTGGTGCGCCGCAGGCGGACACTCCGGCCACCGCAAACACCGTGGCGAAAAGAGAAATGGTAGGAGAGCGTCGGCGAATAGTCATGGCGGTAGCTTCCACCAATCGACGTCCGCTTACCACCCTTAGGCAACAGTCGGCTCCCGACCCGTTGCAGACATTGCTCCACCCGCTATGGTCATGCCTTGGGCTCGCGGAGGTTGAGGGTGATGAAGTTATTCAAGGTGGCGTTGGCGGCGCTGGCTCTGGTCGGATGCTCGTCACCGTCCTCGACCCACACGCTCGAAGTGGAAGGAGCGCCCGGCGAGGTGGCGCGCTTCGTCGCTGCCGAAGAAGCCCGAAACGCCAGCACGGAAGTCCGATATCAGGCGGGGGCAAACAAAGCTGTCTTCTCCGTCCCGACAGTCCAAGCACAGTCCGAGATGAGGCTAAGGGCAACTGCCGCCAAGCTGGCGGTTGGAACCCGGAGCGCAACCAGTTGGGGCTTCAATCCCGACTCCTAAGCAGGTCCGCTTCCCACCCTTAGGCGACAACCCGCTCCTGACCCAAAGCGGACTAGGCTCTTTGCCTTGGGATCGTTCTTTGCCAAACTCAGCGCCAATCTAGGGCGTAATCTTCTTGGTACCGACTGATACTCTCGAGCTCGTGCTCGCCACGTCCATGGATGCGGTTGTAGTGATGCGTTCCGATGGGACCGTCGCTGAGTGGAGCGACGAGGCTGCCCGAGTGTTCGGCTGGGACCGTGCCGATGTCTTAGATCAGGAAATGGCGCAGTTCATCGTGCCCGCCCATTTTCGGGAGCGGCACCACGCCGGCCTGAGGCACTATCTGACATCTGGTGAAGGGCCGGTGCTTCGGACCAGAATCGAGATCACGGCGTTGCGGCGGTCTGGCGAGGAGTTCCCGATAGAGCTTTCCATCTCCCCTGTGCGTCTCGGGAGCGAAGAGGTGTTCCTAGCCTTCATCAGGGACGTGTCCTCGTCGAAGGCCACCATGGAGGCGTTGGAACGAAGGGCCCACGAAGCGGCTCTGTTGCACCGGGTCGCCAGCGTTGCAGCGGAGTCCGGTTCGTTGGATGACGTGATCCAGCTTTGCCTAGAATCTATCTGTGACCTTCTCGGTTGGCCTATTGGTCATGCGTTTCTCGCACGTCCGGAATCCGAACATCTGTCGGATCATTTTTGGACCGGGGACGTCTTGGACTACGGAAACCTAAGAGAGGCGACTAAACGCACCCGGTTCCCACGCGGCTACGGCCTTCCCGGGAGGGTCTGGGCGGGAACGAAAAGCGAGTGGATCGATGACGCGGACATGGCGCAGAAGTTCGTTCGCGGAGATAGCCGTGATCTCGGCATCGGGGCTGCCTTCGCCATACCAATCACTGCGCGAGGGCAAGTGGTGGCGGTACTCGAGTTCTTCTCGCCTGTTCCTATGCGAAAGGAGCCTGATCGCGTCCTGGTCGCCGAAACCATAGCGGCCCAAGCCGGGCGGGCGCTGGAGCGTGAGAGGGACCGGCAGCATCAGCTGCTCCTTCTCGGGGAACTGGATCACCGGACGAAGAACCTGTTGGCGGTCGTGTCCAGTATGGCGGCGCTAACCGCCAGAGACGCAGTGAGCGTCAAATCCTATACTCAGGATTTCACCCAAAGGCTGACAAGCCTGTCTGCTTCGCACAGCCTTCTGACGAAATCCCAATGGGGCGCGACGGACATACGCGAGTTGATCAACGACGTGGTGGGGGTGCACCTCTCACGGCAGAGCCCCCAGCTCCAGATCGAGGGTTGCGAGCTGTACGTAGAGGCGAAGACCGCGTTGAGCTTGGGGCTCATCTTCCACGAGTTGGCCACCAACGCAGTCAAATATGGTGCTCTCGGAAAGCCAAACGGCACGATCACCATCACCTGCGAAGCTCTGTCGGAGCCGTCATCACTGACCCGCATTGCGTGGCGCGAAATGGGCGTCGGCCCCTGTCGGAAGCCTGAGCGAACGGGCTTCGGTACAAAGCTCATCCAAACGAGTGCCCGGCACGACCTCGGCGGCAATGTGGAGGTTACCTATTCCGACGACGGGATGATCTATGAGATCGTGTTCCCGGCGGCCTGATGGCCGTTGAGGCCGGTGAAGGCACCGCACACTCGAGGTGCCTGTTACACCCTAAGAGTGACCGGCATGGCACGACTGCTCGGGGGGTCAGCGTCCGCTTTCCACCCAAAGGCGACCTCCGGAACGTCCGCTTGAAGAGGCGCGCCCCGTCGTCCCCTTACCCGATCAGCGACCGCGCCGCCGCCCGCGCCTCGTCGGTGACCACCGCCCCCGACAGCATGCGGGCGATCTCCTCGCGGCGGGCGTCGTCGTCCAGCGTGTCGACGGTCGTCGTGGTCATGCCGCCCGCGTCGGCCTTGCGGACCTTCCAGTGGGCGTGGCCGCGAGCGGCGACCTGGGGGCTGTGGGTCACGACCAGGACCTGGGCGCCATGCGACAGCCGTTGCAGGCGCGCCCCGACGGCCGAGGCGACGGCGCCGCCCACGCCCTGGTCGACCTCGTCGAAGATCATCACCGGCTGGCGCTGGTCCTCGCGCCCGGCCAGCGCCGCCTTCATGGCCAGGGCGAAGCGGGCCAGCTCGCCGCCCGAGGCGATGGCGTCCAGCGGGCCGAAGGCGGTTCCGGCGTTGGTGGCGATCTCGAAGCGGACGGTCTCGACGCCCAGCGGTCCCCGGCGGCCTTCGGTCACGGGCTCGAAGGCGACGCGGAAGCGGGCGCGGTCCAGTTTCAGCGGCCCCAGTTCGGTCATCACCGAGGCGGTCAGACGGTCGGCGGCGGCCTCGCGCGCCGAGGTCAGCAGCATCGCCGCCACATCATAGGCCTCGCGCGCGGCCGAGGCGGCGCGTTCGGCGGCGGTGATGGCCTCGGCGCCGTCCTCGATCAGGCGCAGCTTCTCGCGGAAGCGGACGCGCAGCACGGGCAGACTCTCGACCGACGTATTCAGCTTGCGGGCGGCGGCGCGCAGGGCGAACAGCCGCTCCTCGGCCTTGTCGAGCCGACCCGGCTCGAAGTCGAAGGCGTTGGCGGCGGCGTCGACGCAGGCGATGGCCTCCTCGGCCTCGACCATGGTCCGGTCGATGGCTTCCGCCGCGGCGGACAGTTTCTGCAGCAGCGGGTGCTCGGGATCCGTCCCCGCCTGGCCGGCCCGCTGGCGCGCGTGCTCGACGGCGCGCAGGGCCGCCGACAGCTTCTGGGACAGCTTGTCGCCGCCCAGCTGGGTGCGGGCGTCCGCCAGGTCGCCGATGGCCTTTTCCGCCGCGCCGAGGATGGCGCGTTCGCCGGCCAGTTCGGTCTCCTCGTCGGGGCGGGGGTCGAGTTCGTCGAGCTCGGCGAGGTTCTGCGTCAGCTCCTCGGCGTGGGCGGCGGCGTCGGCCGCGGCGGCCCTGAGGTCCGAGACGGCGCGTTCGGCGGTCTTCAGCCGGTCGGCGGCGCCGGCCACGCCGTCCAGCTGGGGCTGCAGGCCGCCGTAGTTGTCGAGCAGGGCGCGGTGGGTCTTCCAGTCCAGCAGGCCGACGGTCTCGTGCTGGCCGTGGACCTCGACCAGGGCCTGACCGATCTCGCGCAGGGCGGTCACGCCCGCCGGCTGGTCGTTGACGAAGGCGCGGCTGCGGCCGTCGGCGGCCACGGTGCGACGCAGGATCAGCTCCTCGCCCGGGGCGACGTCGAAGCCGCGCTCGACGATCATGGCGATCAGGGCGGGGTCGTCAGGGGCGGTGAAGACGGCGGTGGCCGAGGCCTGTTTGGCCCCCGCCCGCACCAGTCCGGCGTCCGCGCGCGCCCCCAGCGCCAGGCCGAGGGCGTCGAGAATGATCGACTTGCCGGCCCCGGTCTCGCCGGTCAGCACGGTCAGGCCGCCGTCGACCTCGAGGTCGAGCGCGTCGACCAGCACGATGTCGCGGATGGAGAGGGCGGTCAGCATGCGAACACCCTCCATCCGTCACCCTCGGGCTTGTCCCGAGGGCCCATTTGTCCGGGGCAGGAGAGATGGGCGTGGGACAAAGCGAATCGTTTCACCGGCGACGCCGGAGAATGCTGACCAATGGGTCCTCGGGACAAGCCCGAGATGACGGGTCGTTGAAGATCAGCCCGGGATGATCCGGCGCAGCCAGCTTTCACGCTGGCCGGTCGGGGCGACGTCGGGCTGGCGGCCGTCCTCGGTCAGCAGGGCGTAGGCCTCGGCGTACCAGGGGCTGCCGGGATAGTTGAAGCCGAGCACGGCGCCGTTGCGGGTCGCCTCTTCCTTCAGGCCCAGCGTCAGATTGACCTCGACCAGACGGTACAGGGCCTCGGGGGTGTGCGAGGTGCGCTGGTAGGCTTCGTTGTCGATCACGGTCTTGTAGCGGTTGAGCGCCGCCAGCGGCTGGCCGGCGCGCTGGTAGTAGCGGCCGATGGCCATTTCCTTGCCGGCCAGCTGGTCGTTGACCATGTCGATCTTGACCGTGGCGTCGATGGCGTAGGACGTGCCGGGATAGCGGCGCTGCACATCCTTCAGCCCGTCGAGGGCCGCCTGGGCATAGCCCTGGTCGCGGCCGACGTCGGTGATCTGTTCGAAATTGCACAGGGCCTTCATGTAGAAGGCGTAGGGCGCGCTGGGATTGCCTGGGAAGAGCTGGATGAACCGGTCCGACGCGGCGATGGCGTCGGCGTAGTTGTTGTTCTGGTAGTAGGCGTAGATCTGCATCAGGATCGCGCGGCGCGACCATTCCGAATACGGATGCTGGCGCTCGACCTCCTGGAAATAGTCGATCGCGTCGGCCCAGCGCTGGCTCTGCAGGCGCTGGTAGCCGGTGTTGTAGAGCGCCTCGACCGGGCGCTCCTCATAGGCCAGACGCGGACGATTGGTGCGGCCGCTACAGGCCGAGATCGTCAGGGCCGAAACAGCCACGGTGGCCAGGATCAGGCCGGCGCGGAAATTGTAAGCAGGCAAGGACGACCTCAAAATTCAAGCCGGCGAGCGCGAACCCGTCGGCGCCCCCGGAAACGAGACGCGATCTCTACACCAGCGGACTTGTCCGCGCCAATGCGCGAAGAAGACCTGCAAAAAGACGCGTCGCGCCTTGTGGCCGGCCCATCCGCTGGTATGTAGCGCGCCAGCGCCACGGCGGCATTCTCAGCCCGGCGATGACGGCGAAAGGATGACCGGACATGAAGCTGCTCTCTGGCAACTCCAACCGGACCCTGTCCCAGGCGATCGCCGCCCACCTCGACAAAGGATGACCGGACATGAAGCTGCTCTCTGGCAACTCCAACCGGACCCTGTCCCAGGCGATCGCCGCCCACCTCGACATGCCCCTGACCAAGGCCCAGGTGAAACGGTTCGCCGACAACGAGGTCTTCGCCGTGATCGAGGAGAACGTCCGCGGCGAGGACGTCTTCATCGTCCAGTCGACCAGCTATCCGGCCAATGACAACCTGATGGAGCTGCTGATCATGACCGATGCGCTGGTGCGCGCCTCGGCCCGGCGGATCACGGCGGTCATGCCCTATTTCGGCTACGCCCGGCAGGACCGGAAGACGGGCGGCCGCACGCCCATCTCGGCCAAGCTGGTGGCGAACATGATCACCCGGGCGGGCGCGCACCGGGTCCTGACGATGGATCTGCACGCCGGCCAGATCCAGGGCTTCTTCGACATCCCGACGGACAACCTGGTCGCCACCCCGGTGCTGGCCCAGGACATCAAGGACCACTATCCGCGCGGCGACGACCTGATGATCGTGTCGCCCGACGTCGGCGGCGTGGTCCGGGCCCGCTCGCTGGCCTCGCGCCTCAACGCCGACCTCGCCATCGTCGACAAGCGCCGCGCCCGGGCGGGCGAGAGCGAGGTCATGAACATCATCGGCGACGTCGAGGGCCGGCGCTGCATCCTGTTCGACGACATCGTCGATTCCGGCGGCACCCTGGTGAACGCGGCCAAGGCGCTGATGGACAAGGGCGCGACCGAGGTTTCGGCCTACATCAGCCACGGCGTCCTGTCCGGGCCGGCCGTCCAGCGGGTGACCGACGGGCCGCTGAAGGAGCTGGTCATCACCGACTCCATCGAGCAGCCGCACGAAGTTTTGACCTGCGCCAAGATCCGCACGGTCTCGGTCGCTCCGCTGATCGGCGAGGCCATCCGGCGGATCGCCAACGAGGAATCGGTCTCCAAACTGTTCGATTGACCGATTCGCCTGCCTCAAATTGGCCGGGAGCGCGTTCTCTGCTCCACGACGGACAGTTCGAGGAGACTCCATGCATTCGGCAATGATGCGACGCGGCCTATCGCTGGCCGCCCTGTGCGCGGCCGCGGTTCTGGCGGGCTGCGCCTCGGGCAAGGCCGAAGCCGAGGCCGAGGCCGCGCGCGTCGCCGAGGCCGCCGCCCTGGCCGCGCGGACGCCGCCGGCGATCAACCTGTCGCAAGGCGTCGCCGAGGACGCGGCGGTCTATCTCGCCTTCGCCCGCGACATCGCCACCATCCGCGGCGGCTTTGAAAACCCCGAAGCGATCCAGGCCGCCCTGCGCAAGGGTTCGGCCTATGATCCCGGCCAGATTTCGCGCGGCATGGTGGCCTACGCCTCCATCGTCGCCCTGCAATCGCCGGCGTTCGTCGCCGGCGTCAACCAGTACGGCGTCAACCCGACGGGCCGGCAGAAGATGATCGCCGACATCGTCGCCGACCCGCGCACCGCCTCATACATGCCGGGCGCGGACGAGGCGGCCGGCCTGATCATGGCGGCCCTGGACGCCGACATCGACGCCCTGACCGCGGCGGCCAACTCGGTGGAGAACGACGCCTATGCGGTCCAGGCCGACGGCCGGCGGTCGTGGGCGATCGCCCATATCACCGACCGCGAAACCCGGTTGGCCGGCGCCAAGGCCCTTTCGGGCCAGACCATGCTGCCCTCGGCCACGGAGTCGGCCCGCCTGTTCGCCGCGGGCAACAGCGGCGCCGGCGTGACCATCGCGGGGTCGCGGCGTCGCGAGGCCCCCTATCCGCCGGTGGTGGCGAACGCCCTCGCCCTCGCCGCCCTGGCGGCCCTCGGCGCCGCCGGCGAGGATGCGCGGGCCAATACCGCCGCCCTGCAGTCCGAGCCGGTCAGCAACAACTGCCTGAACGAGTCCAAACTGAACCTCTACCAGTGCCTGGCGGCGTCCCGGCCCAGCTACGAGGACATGTTCTGCGTCGGGCGGCATATCGTGCGCGATCTGGCGACCTGCACCCGCAGCGCGGCCCTGCCGGCGGCGACCGTCACGGTGTCGGACATCGTTCCCGCCGGGCCTCCCCGACCGGCGATCGTCACCGCGCCGCTGGACCCGCCCGAGCGCACGCCCGTCTCGCCGACCCAGCAGCTGAATATCGGGACCGGCGCGCCGATCCCGCTGGCGGATTAGTGATCGGCAAACGATTCGCGGCGCCTTATAAGGCGTCTTGAGTTTCGGCGTCCCGCGAAGACGCCGTGAGTGAGCTGGGGAATCTCGGATGTTCATGGCCTATCCGCGTCGCGGCCTCTCGGTCGCCGCCGCCGTCACCGCCCTTGTCCTGGCCAGTTGCGCCACGCCTGAGCCGGAACCCGCCCCCGCCCCGCCGCCGCCGCCGTCGCCGCCGCCCGCCGTCAACCTGAACGAGGGGGTGGCCCAGGCCGCCTCGATCTACGTCGCCTTCATGCGCGAGGTCGGCACGATCCGCGCCGGTTTCGACAGCGCCGAGGCCATCCAGGCCGCGATCCGCAAGGGCGCGTCCTATGAACCGGCCCAGCTCTCGCGGGGCATGATCGCCTATGGCTCGATCCTGGCGCTGCAATCGCCGGAGTTCGTGCAGGGCGTGCGCACCTATGCCGCCGATCCGGTCCAGCGCCAGCAGATGATCGCCCGCATCCTCGCCGACCCCGCCGCCGCCGCCACCTTCCCCGGGGCGGACGCCGCCGCCGGCCTGATCGTCGACACCATCGGCCGCGACTCGGCGGCCATGATGCTGATCGCCGAAGCCGTCGAGGAAGACGCCTATACGATCCAGGGGCGCGGCGATCCGCGCCGCCGCTGGGCCACGGTGCACATTTCCGACCGCGTCACCCGGCTGGAGGGCGCCAAGTCGCTGTCGGCCGTGCAGATGCTGCCGTCCGCCGAGGAGTCGGCCCGGCTGTTCGCCGCCGCCAACAACGGCTCGGGACTGGGCGTGGGCCCCGCCCGTTCAGGCCCGCCCTACACGCCCGCCGTGATCCGTTCCCTCGCCGTGGCCGCCCTGGCGGCCCTGGGCGCGGGGGGCGACGACGCCCGGGCCAGCACCGAAGCCCTGACGGTCGAGCAGAACAGCGAATTCTGCCTCAACATGTCCAAACTGATGCTGTTCCAGTGCCTGGCCGCCTCCCGGCCCAGCTATGAGGACATGTTCTGCGTCGGCCGCCACGTGGCCCGCGATCTGGCCACCTGCACGGCCCAGAACATCACCCCCGCGCCGCCGGAGCTTCCCCTGACCGCCGTGGCGGGCGGGGCGCCGGAGCAGACTCCCGTGGCCGCGGAAGCCGCCGCGGCCTCCACCGCCGCGACGGCGTCGCTGAACAACGGCGGCTGAACCGGCGTACAAGCGACGCCCGGCCTGTTGCGTCCGGGGGTTCTTGCGTGTAATGACCCGCGCTCTTGAATTCAGGGTCCCTAGACCCCGCCGCGAGGGCTGACTGGTCAGCGCGGCGTTTGTGTTGTTGAGGCGAGGCGATGGCCGAGATCATTCTGAACGTGGACGTCCGTGATGGCGTTGGCACCGG
>NZ_LMFL01000013.1:59333-124464 GCF_001426805.1 Brevundimonas sp. Root1423 | reverse complement strand
CCGTCTTCCCCTTCGCCACCCGCGTGGCCGAGAATTTCGCCCGCACCTCGGGCGGCGCCGCGCCGCGCGTCGAATCGCTGGGCACCGGCGGCGGCATCCAGGCCTTCTGCCAGGGCGTCGGCCCGAACACGCCTGACATCGCCAACGCCTCGCGGCCGATGAAGGCGTCCGAGTTCGAGCTGTGCCGGACAAACGGCGTCACCGACATCGTCGAGATCAAGATCGGCTTCGACGGCATCGTCATCGCCACGGCCCGCACGGGGAACAGCTTCAACTTCCGTCTGCAGGACCTCTACACCGGTCTGGCCAAGGAAGTTCCGGGCGCCGGCGGCGCCTTTGTCGCCAACCCGGCCACGAGCTGGAACCAGGTCAATCCGGCTCTGCCGAACCAGCGCATCCAGGTCTACGGCCCGCCCCCCACCTCGGGCACCCGCGACGCCTTCCTCGAACTCGGCATGGCCCCGGGCGCCGAATTGATCCCGGCCCTGAAGGCGATCAAGGACGCTGACAAGGACCGCTTCGAGACCCTCGCCCACACCCTGCGCGAGGACAACGCCTGGATCGACTCGGGCGAGAACGACAACGCCATCGTCCAGACCCTCAGCCGCACTCCCGGCTCGCTGGGCGTGTTCGGCTTCTCCTTCCTCGAGCAGAACCTCGACACGGTGAAGCCCGAGACCATCGACGGCGTCGCCCCGACGGCCGAAACCATCGCCGACGGCACCTATCCGCTGGCCCGCAGCCTCTACATCTACGTCAAGAAGCAGCACGTCGGCGTGACCCCGGGGCTGGAGCAGTTCGTCGCCGAATTCATGTCCGAGGCCTCGGCCGGCCGCGGCGGCTATCTGCAGGACCGCGGCCTGGTGCCGCTGCCCGCCGACCAACTGGCCGCCCAGCGCGCCGTGGCCGCGGCCATGACGCCGATGACCGCGCCGGCGAAGTAGGCATTCGCCTCTCCCTCCCCTTCATGGGGAGGGATGTCGACGCGAAGCGGCGACAGGGTGGGGGTGCGTCTGGAATTCCCCACCCGGTCGCTGCGCGACCACCCTCCCCATGAAGGGGAGGGAGAGGCGCGTTTAGGCCGCCGCCTTCCGCCGCAACCGCGCGATCCGGCGCAGACGTCGCCAGAAGCGGCCGCGCTCGGGCTCCGGATAGGGCTGCAGGTTCTCGACGAACTCCTCCGCCGAGGCGCGCCAGCTGAATTTTTCGGCATAGGCGCGCACGGCGGCGCGGTCGCATTCCAGCGCCTTCAGACAGGCCGTGCGCAGGTCCTTGTCGATGGCCCCCGCGTTGGAGCCCGGGATGATGTCGATCGGCCCATGCGCCGGATAGGCCGCGACCGGCGTGCCCGTGGCCATGGCTTCGAGGATCACCAGGCCGAAGGTGTCGGTCCAGCTGGGGAAGACGAAGACGTCGGCGTCGCGGAAACACCGCGCCAGCGCCTCGCCGAAGCGGGCGCCGAGGAATTTCGCCTCCGGATATTTCTCTTCCAGCTCGGCCCGCGCCGGCCCGTCGCCGACGACGATCTTGGTCCCCGGCAGGTCGGTCTCGAGGAAGGCCTCGATATTCTTCTCGACGGCCACGCGGCCGACATTGAGGAAGAAGGGACGCGGCCAGTCCTTGCCGCCCAGCTCCTCGTAGATGCGCGGCAGGTCGGGGTTGAACTGTTCGGTGTCGACGCCGCGCGTCCACGGCGAGACGTTCTTGAATCCGTGCGCCACCAGCTCGTCGCGCAGCGTCGGCGTGGCCACCATCAGCCGGCCCGACGGCTTGTGGAACCACTTCATATAGGCGTAGCCGACCTGCACTGCGTCGCGCAGCGTCGGCGTGGCCACCATCAGCCGGCCCGACGGCTTGTGGAACCACTTCATATAGGCGTAGCCGACCTGCACCGGGATCGGGAACCGCGCCGAGACATATTCGGGGAATTTGGTGTGATAGCTGGTCGTGAAGGGCAGCTTCCACTCCACGCAGATGCGACGCGTGGCGATGCCGATCGGGCCTTCGGTGGCGATGTGCACGGCCTCGGGCTCGAAGGCGCGCAGCCGTTCGCGAATCTCTTCCTCGGCCCCCAGGGCCAGCCGGATTTCCGGATAGGTGGGGCAGGGGATGGTCTTGAACTGGCTGGGTTCGATGACGTCGACCTCATGGTCCATGCCCCGGCATTCCGCCACGGTGCGGGTCAGGGTGCGGACGACGCCGTTGACCTGGGGCTCCCAGGCGTCGGTGGCCAGAACGATGCGCATATGGGTGCGGGTCAGGGTGCGGACGACGCCGTTGACCTGGGGCTCCCAGGCGTCGGTGGCCAGAACGATGCGCATATGGGCCGGGTGGCTCCGCCGTTGATCGGTCGCAACCTCTAGCGCCTGATGCGGCCGTTGGCGAGACGCCGCATCCCCCTCCCGTTCCGTCGCAAAAGCGTCTAGGACGCCCGCCATGAACGCACACGTCTCGCCGCCGGTCGCCCTCTCCCAGGACTGGGATACGCTGGATCAGGGCAAGTTCGCCGACGAAACCGCCACGGTGCGGGGCCTGCTGGCCAATATGCCGCTCGACGGGGCCGAGCGCGCCGCCGTCCTGTCCGCCGCCGTCGGCCTGGTCGAACACGCCCGCCGCAGCGTCAAGAAGCAGGGGGTGGTCGAAAGCTTCCTGCAGGAATTCTCGCTCGGCACCCGCGAAGGCCTGGCCCTGATGTGTCTGGCCGAGGCCCTGTTGCGCACCCCCGACGAGGACACCCGCGATCGCCTGATCGCCGAAAAGATCGGCTCGGCCGACTGGTCGTCCCACCTCGGCCAGTCCGACAGCCTGTTCGTCAACGCCTCGACCTGGGGGCTCCGACTGGCCCTGATCGCCGAAAAGATCGGCTCGGCCGACTGGTCGTCCCACCTCGGCCAGTCCGACAGCCTGTTCGTCAACGCCTCGACCTGGGGSCTGATGCTGACCGGCAAGCTSGTCGACGTCGACGAGGAGGCCCGCACCGACCTGCCCGGCTTCCTCAAGCGCATCGTCGGCCGYCTGGGSGARCCSGTGATCCGCGAGGCCGTCGCCGCCGCSGTSCGCATCATGGGCGAGCAGTTCGTCGTCGGCCGCACCATCGAGGCCGCCCTGAAACGCGCCAACCGCGAGGGCTGGCTGTGCAGCTTCGACATGCTGGGCGAGGGCGCCCGCACCGCCCACGACGCCGAGCGCTATGAAAAGATCTACGCCGACGCCATCGAGGCCGTCGGCAAGACCGCGAAAGGCCAGGGCCCCGAGGCCGGCCACGGCGTCTCGGTCAAGCTCTCGGCCCTGTCGCCGCGCTACGAGGCCACGCACGAGGCGCGCGTCTGGGACGAACTCTATCCGCGCATCCTGCGGCTGGCCCGCATCGCCGCGAAGCACGACATCAACTTCACCATGGACGCGGAAGAGGCCGACCGCCTCGCCCTGTCGCTGAAGTTGCTGGACCGCCTCGCCCGCGAACCGGACCTCGGCGGCTGGACCGGCCTCGGCCTCGCGGTCCAGGCCTATCAGAAGCGTTGCCCCGAGGTGATCCGCCGCGTCGCCGACCTGGCGCGGACCTCGGGCCGCCGCCTGATGGTCCGTCTGGTCAAGGGCGCCTACTGGGACACCGAGATCAAGCGCGCCCARGTCTTCGGCCGCACCGACTATCCGGTCTTCACCACCAAGGCCGCGACCGATCTCAACTACCTCGTCTGCGCGAAGCTGATGATCGAGGCCGCGCCCCACATTTACAGCCAGTTCGCTCAACTACCTCGTCTGCGCGAAGCTGATGATCGAGGCCGCGCCCCACATTTACAGCCAGTTCGNGCCCTCCGTCTGGTCAAGGGCGCCTACTGGGACACCGAGATCAAGCGCGCCCAGGTCTTCGGCCGCACCGACTATCCGGTCTTCACCACCAAGGCCGCGACCGACCTGAATTACCTCGTCTGCGCCAAGGCGATGATCGAGGCCGCGCCCCACATCTACAGCCAGTTCGCCACCCACAACGCCCACTCGCTGGCCGCCGTCCGCCAGATGGCGTCCGAGCGCGGCGTGAAGATCGAATTCCAGCGCCTGCACGGCATGGGCGAGGCGCTCTACGACGCCGCCCGCGACGCCTTCGGCCCCGTCACGGTGCGCGCCTATGCGCCCGTCGGCGGGCATGAGGACCTGCTGCCCTATCTGGTCCGCCGCCTGCTCGAGAACGGGGCCAACTCCTCCTTCGTCCACGCCCTGCTGGACGAGCGGGTGCCCGCCGCCGCCGTCGCCGCCGACCCCATCTCCGCCGTCGAGGCCCACCCCGACCGCCACGCCAAGATTCCGACCCCCAAGGACATGTACATGGACCGCCAGAACTCGCTGGGCCGCGACTATTCCCAGGCCGCCGACCGCGACCGGCACGCCGCCGCCCTCGAAAAGGTCGACGCCGAGAAGCTGACCTCGGGCCCGATCATCGGCGGCAAGCTGAAGGCCGGGACCAACCCCCAGCCCGTGACCAATCCGTTCGACACGACCCAGGTGCTGGGCCACGTCTCGGAAGCGAGCACGGCCGACATTGACACGGCCGTGAACGCCGCGGCCAAGGCCCAGGTCGCCTGGGACCGCAAGGGCGGCGCGGGCCGCGCCCCCGTCCTGCGCGCCATGGCCGACGCGCTGGAGGCCGACATGGATCGTCTGGTCGCCCTGCTGTCGCGCGAAGCGCTGCACGGCCGCGGCGTCTTCGCCTGCATCAGCCCGTGGAACTTCCCCCTGGCCATCTTCACCGGCCAGATCGTCGCCGCCCTGGCCGCCGGCAACGCCGTGCTGGCCAAGCCCGCCGAACAGACACCGTTGATCGCCGCCGAGGCCGTGCGCCTCTACGTCAGGGCCGGTCTGGACCCGAACCTGCTGGCCCTCGTCCCCGGACGCGGCGAGACCGTCGGCGCGGCGCTGGTTTCGCACCCCGGCATCGACGGCGTCGCCTTCACCGGCGGCACCGACACGGCGACGCTGATCAACAAGTCCATCGCCGCCCGCCCCGGCGCCATCATCCCCTTCATCGCCGAGACCGGCGGCCTGAACGGCATGTTCGTCGACACCACGGCGCTGAAGGAACAGGTCATCGACGACGTCATCCTGTCGGCCTTCGGCTCCTCGGGCCAGCGCTGCTCGGCCCTGCGTCTGCTCTATGTCCCGCACGACGCCGCCGACGCCCTGATCGAGGGCCTCAAGGGCGCCCTGGCCGCCCAGGTTGTGGGCGACCCCGCCGACCCCGCCACCGACATCGGCCCCGTCATCGACGCGGATGCGAAGGGCATGCTCGACGCCCACCTCAAGCGTCTCGAAGGCGACGCGAAGATCGTCGCCCGCGCCGAACTGCCGGCGGGCTCGGACAAGGGACACCTGTTCGCCCCGACCATCGCCGAGATCCCGACCCCCGACTATCTGGAGCGCGAGGTCTTCGGCCCCATCCTGCACGTCTGCCGCTATCACCCGTCCGAACTGAAGCAGACGGCCTCGAAACTGGCCCAACGCGGCTACGGCCTGACCCTCGGCGTTCACAGCCGCATCGAGGCCTTCGCCGAGGAGGTCACCCGCCTGGTCCCGGCCGGCAACGTCTACATCAACCGCTCGATCATCGGCGCGGTGGTCGGCGTCCAGCCCTTCGGCGGCGAGGGCCTGTCCGGCACGGGACCCAAGGCCGGCGGCCCCTACAGCCTGATCCGCTATGCGTCGGAGAAGGCCATCAGCAACAACATCTCCGCCCAGGGCGGCGACCCGGCGCTGCTGAACCTCTGACCCCTAGTGGAAAATCCCCACCGCGCCCTCGATCCAGACCAGGGCGACGATGGCGATGACGAACAGCGAGAACCCGATCCGGATGACCGGATTGCGGACACGCCAGGCGACCAGCTCGATCACGGCCCCGCCGCCGATCAGCAGCACGCCGGCGAAGACGAAGTCGCTGAGGGTCCAGTTGACCTCGCTGGTGAACTGCATGGCGACCAGAGGCGCCGTCATGATCAGGGCCACCGCCCCCCAGCCCAACATCCGCAGGGCCTTCCACAGCTGGTCCAGATCCTGGTTGGTCACGTTCATGTCGCCGTCCCTCGGTTACCGATGACGGGACGATGCCGGAGTCCCGCCTGAGCGGCATGAGCGAAATCTGAGCAGTTGCTGAAAAGCGGCCGTCAGCCCTTCGGCCAGCCGCCCGCCCGGCTCAGCGCGCTCGGCGCCGGCCGACCGATCTTCCCGCCGATCCAGCGGGCGGTGCCGATCAGGGCGTCGAGATCGTAGCCGGTGTCGAACCCCGCCCGCTCCAGCATATAGACCAGGTCCTCGGTGGCGATATTGCCCGTGGCGCCCGGCGCGAACGGACAGCCGCCGATGCCCCCGACCGAGGCGTCCAGCACGTCCACCCCGGCCTCGACGCCGGCATAGGCGTTGGCCAGGCCGGTGTTGCGCGTGTCGTGGAAATGCAGCCGCAGGGTCGCCTCGGGCGCGGCCTTGCGGGCGGCCTCGACCGTCTTCGTCACGCTCCACGGATCGCCGACGCCGATGGTGTCGGCCAGGGCGATCTCAGCCACGCCCAGGGCCGCGATCCGTCCGACCAGATCGGCGACCCGGTCCGTCGACACCTCGCCGTCGAACGGACAGCCCCAGACGCAGGACAGGGTGGCCGACAGCGAGGGCGTCGCCCCCGGCGCCCCTTCCGCGTTCTGTCGTCCGGCGACGATGTCGGCCAGCATCCCGACCTGCTGGTCCACCGTCAGACCCTGGTTCTTCAGCCCGAAGCCGTCGGTGACCGACATCGCCACATTGACCTCGTCCACCGCCGTGCCCAGGGCCCGGTCATAGCCCTTGCCGTTCAGCACCAGGCCGATGCGGCTGCGTCCCGCCTCCTGCGGCAGGGCGGCCATGACCTCTTCGGCCCCGGCCATCTGCGGCACGTATTTGGGATGGACGAAGCTGACCGCCTCGATCCGCCGCGCCCCCGCCGCCTCCAGTCGCCGGACCAGATCGGCGCGGACGGCGGGTTCGAGGATCGCCTTTTCGTTCTGCAGGCCGTCGCGCGGACCGACCTCGACGATGGTGATCGGGCGGCTCATGGGGCCGGCGCCGACGCAGGCGCGATCCCGGGCGGGGCGTAGACGGTCAGGCTGACGTCATCGCCCTTGGAATAGTTGTGGCCGTCGACCACGCCCACGGCGCGGCCGGTCACCCCCAGCCGGGCGGCGGCGTCGCGGAAGGCGTCGGCGTCGCCTTCCTCGACGATGGCGGGCCGTCCCTCGGCCAGGGCGCGGGCGGCCCCTTCGGCGTCGGTCAGTTCAGTGTCCTTGCCGATCAGGAAGACGAAGCTGGGTTCATGGAAGCTGGTGATCGCCACCGGCCCGGCGCGGCCCTGGCGCGGATGCAGGTCGGCCCGTTCGAGCACCTTCTCGAGCTGCGGCGCCACCGCCAGGGGGCGCAGCTGGCGCAGGGTCCCGGCCAGGGCGGCGTGGGCGAGAAGGCCGAGGGTCAGCGACACCAGCAGGGCCGTCACCGCCGCCCGGTGCAGCATCAGAAAGGCCCCGACCAGACTGGCCAGGATGGCGAAGACGATGGTCAGGGTCGCCCAGGTCTGGGCGGTGGACTTGCCATACTCGGTCAGCAGCCAGACCGCGCCGACGACGAGCAGGCCGCCCACGAACAGGGTCAGCCCCACCCCGGCGTAGCGCGATATCCGTCCGACCGGCCGCATCACGGCGGCGGCGGCCAGCAGGGCCAGTCCGCCGAAGGTCGGCAGGGTGTAGTGGGCCAGTTTGGTCGGGGTCAGCTCGAAGATCAGCCAGGCCGGAACCACCCAGCAGACCAGGAAGCGGACCGCCGGCTCGGCCCGCCGGCTCCAGCCGGTCGAGACGGCGGCGGGCAGCAGCAGGGTGGCCGGGAAGAACAGCAGCGGGGCGATCAGCAGATAGAAGCCGGGCAGGACGCCGTGGCCCTCATCGCCGCCCGCCACCTTGGGCGCCAGATCGCCGCCGATGGCCTCGCGCCAGAAGCCGCCGTCGGTGGCGATGGTGATGGCGATGGCCCACGGTCCGACGATCAGGGCCACCAGCGGCAGGCCCCAGCCCCAGCCCAGCCGCCTCAGCCACGAGCCGTCCCGGTCCCAGATCGACAGGGCCAGTATGGCGGGCGCGATGACCAGCAGGCCGATCGGACCCTTGATGAGGATGGACAGGCCCAGCCCGAGCCAGAAGGCCAGCTTCCACGGCCTTCGCGGCGCCTCGCCCGCCCGCGCCGCCAGATAGATGCGCGCCAGCCCCGCCATGGCCAGGGTCACCGCGCCGCACAGCATGGCGTCGGTCTTGGCGATGCCCGCCTCGGTCGATAGCAGGAAACTGGCCCCGAGAATCGCGCCGGCGAGGAAGCCGGCCCTCTGGCCGAACATGGCCGCGCCGGCCCAGGCGCAGGCGGCGGCGGCCAGCATGGCCCCCAGCAGCGACGGGATGCGATAGGGGGCGATGTCGCGGTTCTCGACCTTCGAGGTCATCGCCACCGCCACGGCCTGCATCCAGTAGATGCCGACCGGCTTCTTCCAGCGCGGCTCGTCCTGGTAGCGGATGTCGATGAAGTCGCCGCTCTCCAGCATCTGCGAGGTGGCCTGGGCGTAGCGGCTCTCGTCGCGGTCCAGCGGCGGCAGCAGCATCAGCACCGGCAGACCCGCGAACAGGGCGATCAGGGCCGCGAGCAGGGGCCCGCGCCAGCCGGCGATGTATCGGTCAAGGTCGGAGGCGATCATGCCCATCTTCCTATCACGGCCTTTCCGCCCGTCACATTGTTAGAGCGCCGGCCGCGGATGCGGAGGCGGGCGCCATCTCCCGCATCCCGCCGAAACCGGCTAGAGAGCCAGGATGAACGCAGCCATCCCCGACATCTCCGTCGTCGTCCCGGTCCATAACGAGGAGGGCGCCGCCGGTCCCCTGGCCCGCGAGATCGCCGAGGCCTTCGCCGGACGCTCGTACGAGATGGTGTTCGTGGACGACGCCTCGCGGGACGCCACCCTGGCCGAACTGCGCGGCCTGATGGCCGAACTGCCGGCCCTGCGGGTGCTCAGCCACGGATCGAATGCGGGCCAGAGCCGGGCCGTGCGCACTGGCGTCCTGGCCGCCCGGGCGCCGATCGTGGTGACCCTCGACGGCGACGGCCAGAACCCGCCGGCGGACGCGCCGAAGCTCGCCGATCTGCTCGCCTCGTCGCCGTCGTCGGTGGCTCTTGTCGGCGGTCGCCGGGCCAAACGGCAGGATTCCGCGGCCAAGCGTCAGGCCTCGATCTGGGCCAACCGCATCCGCAAGACGCTGCTGGGCGACGACGCCGACGACACCGGCTGCGGGCTCAAGGCCTTCCGGCGCGACGCCTTCCTGCGCCTGCCCTATTTCGATCACATCCACCGCTACCTGCCGGCCCTGATGATCCGCGAGGGCTATCAGAACCTCTATCTCGACGTCGATCACCGCCATCGCGAGACGGGCCAGTCGAAATACACCAACTGGGGGCGGCTGATGGCGTCGCTGTCGGATCTGATGGGCGTCATGTGGCTGAAAACCCGGTCGCGGCGGCCCGGCGCGATCAGCGAGTTCTGAGCGGCTCTCCGGGCGCGGCGAACCGGCATGGCTGAACGGATCGAACCGGGGTATGCAGGGTTAACAAGCGCGGCCGTTATGCGCGCTGACCGATGATGGAGCCCGCCATGCTGATCGCCATCCCGCTGCTGATGATCCCGGTGATCCTGTACAACATCGTCGTCCTGACCGGCGCGGTCGGCGGCGCCGGCGCCGTGGCGGCGGACGGCAGTCTCCGGGACGTTCTGTTCTCCATCCCCATGACCTCAGGCTCGGTCTGGAATGTCGGCGTGGGCGACATGATCCTGTTCCTGTCGCTGATCCTGCTGTTCTTCGAACTGCTGAAGTCGACCTCCAGCCAGAAGGTCGCGATCGTCAATCACGCCCTGTCGATGATCCTGTTCGTGATCTGCCTGGTCGAATTCCTGCTGATCAAGGGCTTCGCCACCTCGACCTTCTTCCTGATCGTGACGATGGTCATGCTGGACGTCCTCGCCGGCTTCATCGTCACCATCATCTCCGCCCGCAAGGACCTCGACTTCGCCAGCGGCGGCTGAGCGCCCTTGATCCGCCCATCCCGGCGGTGACCGCCCGACACATGACCCGTGCGCCCCCGCGAGGCGGGGATGCACGGTGATGGGGAGCGCGAAGGCGTGACGCTGCCGGCCGGATATATAGTCGGGTTGGCGGGAAAACATCCTGCCTTCTCAACACCTTACGATTTTCCCAAACTCTATTGTCAGCACCGCCCCCCGGCGACCCCATAATATCTGCATCCCGTCGCGGGGGAGGGCGTCTGGCGCCAGGGCCATCAACGTGCGGCGGGGTGCGATCGAGCGGGAAACCGCATCCGTATCGAGGTGGGGGCTCCGGCTCCGGCCCACGGGAGGGTGCGGGACTGTCTGCGGGGGAAACCGAAACCGCGGAGCCCGGGGAGCCTGGCCGCTCTCCGCCCGTCGCGGGCCTCGGGACGTCCAGGGAGTAAACGGTGAAAAGCGCAGGGGACTGAAGACCCCCGGCAGGCCGTGCAGAAGCCCTCAGCGTCCTGCCTGTGTGAACCGGTCGCGCGGAGCGAAGGCGGCGACGCCGAAAACACATCCCGGTCCCCGCAAAGCGAAAGCAGGGGGCCATCTCCGGTTCCGGGCTAGCCGCCCGCGCTCCGCGACCTCCCCGCACTTTCCGGCAGCGATGCCGGCGAGCGCTTCACCCTGCGCGGTGGTCCTCGGGACAAGCCCGAGGACGATGAATTTGAAGATCAAGCTCCTGGAGCTCGCCGATCCGGCCTTACGAAAACGCCACGAAAATCAGGGCGACGACGGCGACGTCGACGGTGCGGGCGATGAAGGTCAGCATGGCGGCGGTCCCGAACGAGGCTTGAACACCCGTCGTTCAGCAAGGACCGTGCCGCGGGCTCAGATGTCGGTGTCTTCCGCCTTGCCGGGCCGGGGACGCCGCTCGTTGGCGCCGGAGTGTTCGGTCCCGAGGTAGGCGGAGCGGGCCGCGTCGAGCACGGGCGGGCCGCCCTTGAGGCCGCGCCGTTGTCCGGTCTGTCCGATCATCTGGGCGGCGAAGGCGGCCGCCGAGGCGTCGGACGCCGGGGCCGGGGCAGGTCTTGCCGGGGGCGGGGCGGGCTCGGCGACGAATTCGGCGACGGTCAGGGCGCGCGACCCGGCCGCGGCCCGGCGTTCGGCTGCGCGCCGTTCGGCCGAGCGGCGCTCGTCGCGGCGTTCGACGGGACCCACGGCGCGGATCTCGTCGCCCATGTCAGTCGCCCTTGCCGGGAGGCTTGGCCAGTTTGTCCAGCTGGCTGCGCATCTCGTCCATCTGGCGGCGCATCTCCTCCAGCGGATCGGCGGCCGGCGCGGCCCTGGGCTCGGTCGCGGCCGAGGCCGCCGCCATCGCGCCGGGCGTCAGGGCGCCGAAGCCSGGCCACATCTTCATGGCGTCGCTGAACATGGCCATGTTGCGCTTGACCGCCTCGTCCATCAGGCCGGCGCCGGGCGCGGCCCCGAAAGCCTTGGAGAACTGGCCGCGGATCTGCTCCTGCTGGCGACTGAAATTGTCCAGCGGCCCCGAAAGCCTTGGAGAACTGGCCGCGGATCTCGCGGCCGAGGCCGCCGCCATCGCGCCGGGCGTCAGGGCGCCGAAGCCCGGCCACATCTTCATGGCGTCGCTGAACATGGCCATGTTGCGCTTGACCGCCTCGTCGATCAGACCCGCCCCCGGCGCGGCGCCGAAGGCCTTGGAGAACTGGCCGCGGATCTGCTCCTGCTGGCGGCTGAAATTGTCGAGCGACATCTCCAGATAGCTGGGCAGGACGCCCTGCATCTGGCCGCCGTAGAAGCCGATCAGCTGGCGSAGGAACTGSACCGGCAGCAGGGCCTCGCCCCGGCTCTCTTCCTCGAAGATGATCTGGGTMAGGATCTGGCGCGTCAGGTCGTCGTTGGTCTTGGCGTCATAGACGACGAATTCCGTCCCCTCGCGCACCATTTTCGCCAGATCTTCCAGCGTCACATAGGCCGAGGTCGCCGTRTTGTAGAGGCGGCGGTTGGCGTATTTCTTGATGACGACGGTTTCGCCGGCTCCGGACTTCCTGTCAGCCACGCGCGATCCTCGTTCCTGTTGCAACGCCGCACTATGCTGCGCTGCGGCGGTTGGCGTATTTCTTGATGACGACGGTTTCGCCGGCTCCGGACTTCCTGTCAGCCACGCGCGATCCTCGTTCCTGTTGCAACGCCGCACTATGCTGCGCTGCGSACGGGAATGTCTAGCCGACGCCSGCGGCGGCSGGRGCCAGGACGACGCCSACCAGCACCGCGGCCCAGTGGACGGTCGCGCCGGTGACGACGAAGCCGTGCCAGATGGCGCGGCGGAATTTCACCCTCGGGCTGATGAAGACGAACACGCCGGCGGTGTAGATCAACCCCCCCAGCACCAGCAGGCCGAGCGCGATCGGGTGAACGGTGTCGATCATGGGCTTCAGGGCGATCACGGCCAGCCAGCCGAACAGGGCGTAGACCCCGGCCCAGAAGGCGTCGGAAATCCGCGGCGCGACCAGCTTGGCCCCGACCCCGGCGATGGCGATGGCCCAGACCAGCAGGGTGAAGCCGATCGACCAGGCGCCCTCGAAGCGCTGGGTGGTGAAGGGGGTGTAGCTGCCGGCGATCATCAGAAAGATCGCCGCCTCGTCCATGCGGCGCAGGATCGGCCGCGCGGCGCAGGGACGCGTCTGGTTGTAGACGGTCGAGGCGGCCAGCATGGCGATCAGGCACAGCGCATAGATGGCCGTGGCGGCGACGGCGCCGAGGCCGACGTAGAGGGCGGCCAGCACCGCCAGCACGATCCCGCCCACGGCGGCCAGCGTCAGGCCGACGACGTGCACGACGAGGTCGGCCGTCTTTTCGGCGGGCGAGCGGTAGTGCTCGACCATATCCAGTTCGTCCGGCACGCAGACCTGGACGAACACATTCTTCAATCGCGTGAGCATGGCCACCATCAAGCCTTTGTCGCTCTATTCGTTCCCGCGAACATGGAGCGGACCCGGTGACCATGCGGTGAACGGCGCTGTCAGGCGTGACGAAGGCGTTGCGATGCGGCAGAAACGCCACGACTTGTTTCCCGCGACCTAACGCCCCCGACGGGCGTAGAGGTTTCGTTTTCCATGGCCCGGCGCTCCCCCGCCCCGCGGCCCCGTTCCGAGGTTGCTGCATGTCCATCGACGTCGTCATCGTCTCCGCCGCCCGCACGCCGGTCGGCGCCTTCCTCGGCGGCCTGTCCAGCCTGCCGGCGTCGAAACTGGGCGAGATCGCCATCCGCGCCGCGCTGGAGCGGGCCGGAGTGGATGCGGCCGACGTGGACGAGGTCATCCTCGGCCACGTGCTTCAGGCGGCGGCGGGTCAGGGACCGGCGCGGCAGGCGGCCATGGGCGCGGGCATCCCGAAGGAGACGGCGGCCTGGAGTCTGAACCAGATCTGCGGCTCGGGCCTGCGCGCCGTCGCCATCGGCGCGCAGCAGATCGCCCTCGGCGACGCCAGGATCGTCGTCGCCGGCGGCCAGGAGAGCATGAGCCAGGCGCCCCACGCCCAGCACCTGCGCACCGGCCAGAAGATGGGCGACCTGTCGCTGATCGACACCATGATCCGGGACGGGCTGTGGGACGCCTTCAACGGCTATCACATGGGCCAGACGGCCGAGAACGTCGCCGAACAGTTCCGGATCAGCCGCGCCGACCAGGACGCCTTCGCCGTCGCCAGCCAGCACAAGGCCGAGGCGGCCCAGAAGGCCGGCCGCTTCGACGACGAGATCGTCCCCGTGACCATCGCCTCGAGGAAGGGCGACGTGGTCGTCGACAAGGACGAGTTCATTCGCCACGGCGCAACCCTTGAAGCCATGGAGAAGCTGCGCCCGGCCTTCACCAAGGAAGGCTCGGTCACCGCCGCCAACGCCTCGGGCCTCAACGACGGCGCCGCCGCCCTGGTGCTGATGAGCGCCGACGAGGCGAAGGCGCGCGGCCTTGAAGTCCTCGCCCGGATCGTCTCCTCCGCCACGGCCGGCGTCGATCCGGCGGTCATGGGCACGGGCCCGATCCCGGCCTCGAGGAAGGCGCTGGAGAAGGCGGGCTGGACCGTCGCCGATCTCGACCTGGTCGAGTCCAACGAGGCCTTCGCCGCCCAGAGCCTGTGCGTCCTGCGCGAACTCGGGCTCGATCCTGACAAGGTCAACGTCAACGGCGGCGCCATCGCCATCGGCCACCCCATCGGCGCCTCCGGCGCCCGCATCCTGACCACCCTGCTGCACGAGATGAAGCGGCGCGATGCGAAGAAGGGTCTGGCGACGCTGTGCATCGGCGGCGGCATGGGCGTGGCCATGTGCATCGAGCGGGACTGAACCGGCGATGACCGCCCCGGCGCGCGAGGCTGGAACCATCCAGCGCGTCGCCATCGTCGGCGGCGGCTTCTCCGGCGCCATGCTGGCCGCGCGGCTGGCCGAGCGGAGCGTCGCCTCGGTCCTGATCGACCGGACCGGCGTCTTCGGTCCGGGCGTCGCCTATTCGACCGGGTTCGACGGCCATGTGCTGAATGTGCGCTCGAACCGGATGAGCGCGGTCGAGGGACGGCCCGACGACTTCGTGCGCTGGCTGGAGGCGCACCATCCCGACCACGCCGATCCGGAAGGCTTCACGCCGCGCCGGCTGTACGGCCTCTATGTCGAGGACCGGCTCGCGCGGGCCGAGGCCGCCCAACCGGGCCTGATCACGCGGGTCGTCGGCGAGGCCGTCGCCGTTGCGGGAACGGCCGTGCGCCTCTCGGACGGACGGCGGATCGAGGCCGACGCCGTGGTCCTGGCCACCGGCAACCCGGCCCCGGGAACCGCGGATACGCTCCGCGCGGACGGCCCGGACCAGGTGATCGGCGATCCGTGGCGGCCCGACGCCCTGGATATTATCGGTCCGGAGGACGATGTGATCATTCTCGGCACCGGCCTGACCATGGTCGATATCATGCTGTGGCTGCAGGCTCGCGGCTGGCGCGGCCGGGCGACGGCGCTGTCGCGACGCGGGCTGACGCCCCGCGCCCACGGAGGGCGCCACGACCCTCCGGTCTCGCCGGGCGACGCGCTGACATCGGGGCCCCTTTCGCGACGGGTGGCCGAGGCCCGGCGGCTTTCGGCCGGGGACGACTGGCGCGGCGTCATGGAGGGGCTGCGCCCGATCACAGCCGCCGTGTGGGTCGCCGCCGACCCCGCGACCCGCGCCCGCTTCCTCCGTCACCTGCGCCCTTGGTGGGACGTTCACCGGCACCGCATCGCCGACAGCGTCGCGGGCACGATGGAGAGGCTGGAAGCCGACGGCCGGCTGGTCATCCTCGCCGGTCGCGTCCGCCGCGCCGAACAGACCGGCGAAGGGATCACGCTGGCGTGGACGCCGCGGCGGGGCGGGTCGCCCGCCCCGCTGACGGGCCGCTGGCTGATCGACTGCACCGGGCCGGGGCACGATCCCGCGACCGCGCCCCTGACGGGTCCGCTGATCGGATCGGGCCGGGCCCGGCTGGACCCCCTGGGACTCGGGCTGGATCTCGATGCGGAGGGCCGGGTCCTCGATGCGACGGGCGCGCCCGACCGCTCGCTGTTCGTCCTGGGTCCGCCGGCTCGCGCGGCCTTCTGGGAGACCGTCGCCGTGCCTGATATCCGCAAGCGGATCGAAGGCCTGGTCGGAACGCTGGCGGGTGCGCGGCTCTGAATCCAGCGACCGCGCCGAACCTCAGAAGACCCCGAGCAACCCGATCAGGCCGAGGGCCAGGCCGATCAGCGACAGCAGCGACAGGGTGACGACGGCGGCGATGCGGACGCCCGAGCGGGCGACGGCGCGGGCGTCGGTGCTCAGCCCCAGGCCGGCCATCGAGATCAGTGTCAGGGCGGTGGCGACCTCGGCCATCACCGGCAGGGCAGGGGCGGGGATCAGGTCGAGCGACCGCGCCGCCATCATCAGCAGGAAGCCGACGATGAACCACGGAACCAGCTGGCCGACCGAGATCCGGCGCGGCCGGGCCGCTCCCATATCGCCCTGGACGGGAACGTCGCGGTCGGACCTGCGGCCGAGGGCGGTGGCGACGGCCAGGAACAGGCAGACCGGACCCAGCATCAGCACGCGGACCAGCTTGATCAGCGTCCCGGCCTGGGTCGCCACCGCGCCCGTGGGCATGGTGGCGGCCAGCACCTGGGGCACGGCATAGACGGTCAGGCCGGCGAGGACGCCGTAGTTCAGGTCCGTCATCCCCAACGCCACGCCGAGCAGCGGGAGGACGAGCACCACGCCGACTCCGAGGACGGCGGTGAAGGCGATGGCGGCGGATACGTCCTCGGCGTCGGCGTCGATCACCGGGGCCACCGCGGCTATGGCCGAGTTGCCGCAGATGGCGTTGCCGCACGCGATCAGCACCGCCATCCGGTGCGGCAGATGCAACAACCGCCCGAGCCCATAGCTGACGGCGAGGGCGAGCACGACGATCAGGACGGTCCCCGCCAGCAGTCCGGGACCGATGGCCATGACCGTGGCGGCGCTGATCGAGGCGCCCAGCAGCACCACCGCGATCTCCAGCAGGGTTCGGGCGCTGAACTCGATCCCGGGCCGCAGGCCGGCGGGCGGAGTCCACACGGATCGCACGGCGGCCCCGATCAGAATGGCCAGCACAATGGCCTCGATCCATCCCCGGCCGAGGAGCCGCAGCTCAAGCGCCTGGGCGCCAACGGCCGCCAGGGTGACCGCCGCGCAGGCGATCACGCCTGGTATCAAGGACAGGGCGCCCCGAAGGCGTGCGGGAATCATCATGCGAGACTGCGCCGGGGAGGCGTCGTGATCCACCGTTCAGTTCGGAGCCGCTACCCCGCCGCCTTCACCGCCGCGACCACGTCGGCCACGACCGATTTCACCAGCGCCGCGTCATCGCCCTCGGCCATGACACGGATCAGTTTCTCGGTGCCCGAGGGCCGGACCAGCAGGCGCCCGACTCCGGCCAGACGCGCTTCGGCGGCGGCGATGGCCGCCTTGACCGCGGCGTCCTGCAGCGGCTTGCCCGCCGTGAAGCGGACGTTCTCGAGCAGTTGCGGCACCGGTTCGAACTGGCGGGCGAGGTCGCTCATGGCGCGGCCGCTTTCGACCATCACCGCCAGCACCTGCAGGGCCGACAGCAGGCCGTCGCCGGTGGTGGCGTAGTCGTGCAGGATGATGTGGCCGGACTGTTCGCCGCCCATGTTGAAGCCGCCCTGGCGCATCCGCTCCATGACATAGCGGTCGCCGACCTGGGTCCGCTCCAGCGTCAGTCCGGCCGCGTTCAGCGCGCGCTCCATCCCGAGGTTGGACATGACGGTCGCCACCACGCCGCCGCCGACCAGCAGACCTCGCCTGGCCCAGTCCAGGGCCACCATGGCCATGATCTGATCGCCGTCGACGACCTGACCTTTCTCATCGCAGATGATGACGCGGTCCGCATCCCCGTCCAGGGCGATGCCGATGTCGGCGCGATGGGCCTTGACCGCCTCGGCCAGGGCCTGGGGATAGGTCGAACCGCAGTTCGCGTTGATGTTCAGCCCGTTGGGATCGACGCCGATCGGGAAGACCTCGGCGCCGAGTTCGTACAGCGTCGTGGGCGCGACCTTGTAGCCGGCCCCGTTGGCGCAATCGACGGCGATCCGCAGGCCCTGAAGGCTCCGACCCTTGGGGAAGCTGGCCTTGGCGATCTCGATATAGCGGGCCTGGGCGTCGTCGACGCGCTTGACCCGTCCCAGCTTGTCCGGGGGCGCGAGGCCCGCGTCGAGGGCCTGGTCCATCATGGACTCGATCTTCAACTCGACTTCATCCGACAGCTTGTAGCCGTCGGGCCCGAACAGCTTGATGCCATTGTCCAGATAGGCGTTGTGCGAAGCGGAGATCATCACCCCGATGTCGGCCCGCATCGAGCGGGTCATCATCGCCACGCCGGGGGTCGGCAGGGGCCCGAAGGTCAGAACGTCCATGCCCGCCGAGGCGAAGCCCGCGACCAGCGCCGGCTCGATCATGTAGCCGGACAACCGCGTGTCCTTGCCGATCACCACCAGATGGCGACGGTCGTCGGACGACATGAACAGCCGCCCGGCCGCCAGCCCGACCCGCAGCGCCACCTCGGGAGTCATCGGATGGGTATTGGCGCGTCCGCGGATGCCGTCCGTGCCGAAATAGCGTCTCTCGCCCAAGCGTCGTCTTCCTCTCGTCGCGGTCGCAGAAACCTTGCGAAACCGCTTTTTAGGTGCAAACCGGGGCGCCTGTCGCCTACATCGGCGCCAGACAGCCGGGCTCGGCTTAGACCGTTACCCGTCCGTGCGCAAAGCACGGAAAGGCAGATTTCCGAGGGATTTATCTATGTGCGGCATCATTGGCGTGACGGGCGTCGGCCCGGCGGTTCCCCGTTTGATCGACAGTCTGAAGCGGCTGGAATACCGGGGCTATGACTCCGCCGGCGTCGCGGCCCTGGTCGATGGCCGCATCGAACGCCGTCGCGCCAAGGGCAAGATCCGCGAGCTGGAAGCGGTCCTGCTCGCCGAACCCCTGAACGCCACCATCGGCATCGGCCACACCCGTTGGGCCACGCACGGCGCCCCGACCACGGCCAACGCCCACCCCCACCATGCGGGGCGGGTGGTGCTGGTCCACAACGGCATCATCGAGAATTTCGCCGAGCTGAAGGCCGAGCTGGCCGCCGAGGGCCATGTCTTCGAAAGCCAGACCGACACCGAGGTCGTGGCCCATTTGATCGACCGTGCGCTGGGGACCGACAACGATCCGCTGGTCGCCTTCAAGACCGTGCTGGACCGGCTGACCGGGGCCTATGCCCTGGCGGTGCTGGTCGAGGGCGAGGACGGGTTGATCATGGGCGCCCGACGCGGCAGTCCGCTGGTGGTCGGCTGGGGAGAGGGCGAGATGTACCTGGGCTCCGACGCCCTGGCGGTCGGCCCCTTCACCCAGAAGATCTCCTATCTGGAAGAGGGCGACTATGTCGGCGTCGACCGGAACGGCGCGCGCATGTTCGACGTGGACGGCGCCGCGGTCGAGCGGCCGATCGTGCAGGTCTCGGCCTCGTCGGCCCTGGTCGAAAAGGGCGAGTACCGGCATTTCATGGAGAAGGAGATCCATGAGCAGCCCGACAGCGTTCAGCACACCCTGTCGCACTACCTCGATTTCGTGAACGGCAAGGCCAAGACAGACTCCGCAGACTTCGCCGCCATCGACCGGATCCAGATCGTGGCTTGCGGCACCGCCTTCTACGCCGGCCAGATCGGTCGCTATGCGTTCGAGAAGCTGGCGGGTCTTCCCTGCGACGTCGAGATCGCCTCGGAATTCCGTTATCGTCAACCGGCCCTGACGCCCGGAACGCTGGCCGTCGCGGTCAGCCAGTCGGGTGAAACCGCCGACACCCTGGCCAGCCTGTCCTGGTGCAAGGCCAAGGGGCTGAAGACCGCCGCCCTGGTCAATGTCCACTCGTCCTCGATGGCGCGTGAGGCGGGCCACCTGTGGCCCACCCACGCGGGCCCCGAGATCGGCGTCGCCTCGACCAAGGCCTTCACGGCCCAGGTCGCCGCCCTGCTGGCGCTCGCCGTCGCGGCCGGCGTCCAGCGCGGCCATATCGACCCCTTGCGCGAGGTCGCACTGGTCAAGGCCCTGTTCGAGGCGCCGCGCCTGATCGCCGAGGCCATGGCGATGGAGGACGACCTGAAGGCCGTCGCCCAAGACATCGCCAAGGCCACAGACGTCCTGTTCCTCGGTCGTGGGGCGATGTTCCCCCTGGCCATGGAGGGCGCGCTGAAGCTGAAGGAGATCAGCTATATCCACGCCGAGGGATATGCCGCCGGCGAGTTGAAACACGGCCCCATCGCCCTGGTCGACGAATTCACCCCGATCATCGCCCTCGCCCCGCTGGACGAAGTGTTCGAGAAGACCGCCTCCAACCTGCAGGAGGTGGCCGCGCGCGGCGGGCCGGTGATCATGATCGCGCCGAAATCCGCGCCTGATCCGCACGGCGCCGGCATCCGCCGCGTCGACGCGCCCGCGTGCCACTCGCTGATCGCGCCGCTGGTCTACGCCATCCCGGTGCAGCTGCTGGCCTATTACACCGCCGTCCAGAAGGGCACGGACGTCGACCAGCCCCGCAATCTGGCCAAGTCCGTCACCGTCGAGTGATCGCATCCGGGCGCGGATGCGTTTAGGCTGTCCGACCCCGCCGTTCAGGATTCCGCATGACCGCTCACAGCCGCCGCCTTCGCAAGGCCGTCCTGCCCGTCGCCGGCCTCGGCACGCGGGTTCTGCCCGGCACCAAGACCACGCCCAAGGAACTGCTGAACGTCGTCGACCGGCCGATCCTCAGCTACATCGTGGAAGAGGCGCGCGAGGCCGGGATCGAGCACATCGTCTTCGTCACCGGTCGGTCAAAGGGCGCGATCGAGGACTATTTCGATCACCAGATCGAACTCGAGGCCCAGCTTCTGGCCAAGGGCAAGACCGACATCCTCGACGCCATGATCGCCGAACTGGCGACGGCCGGCGAAATGAGTTTCACACGGCAGATGCAGCCGCTGGGCCTCGGCCACGCCGTCTGGTGCGCCCGCGATATCATCGGCAATGAACCGTTCGCCGTCCTGCTACCCGACGTCATCGTGGACTCCCAGCCGGGTGCGCTGAAACAGCTGGCCGATGTCTACGCCCAGGTCGGCGGCAACGTCATCGGCGTGGAGGCTGTGCCCGAGAGCGAAACCCACAAATACGGCATCGTCGATCCAGAGAATCGGGACGGCCGCCACATCCGCATGAAGGGGATGATCGAAAAGCCGCCCCGGGGCGAGGCGCCGTCGAACCTGTCGATCTCGGGACGCTATATCCTGCAGCCGGAAGTCTTCGACATTCTGCAAAATCAGCCGCGCGGCGCGGGCGGCGAGATCCAGCTGACCGACGGCATGGCCCGGCTGATGAAGGAACAGACCTTCACGGCCGTCGAGTATGAGGGCGTCACCCACGACTGCGGCGACAAGATCGGGCTGCTGAGGGCGAATGTGGCCCTGGCGCTGAAACGTCCCGACCTGGGCGAGGCGGCAAGGGCGGCGATCACCGCCCTGCTCTGACGAGGCTCAACCGCCGCTGGTCAGCCGCGAGGCGCCGCCGGTGATCCTGCAGACGTTGTCGGTCTGGGGTCGGCCCGATTGCTGGCCGGTCGGGGACAGAATGCCGCCCCGGGCGGCGCAGTCGTCAGACAGACGCTGAAGCTCGGAGGCGTAGCGGTCGACGCCGGCGGTCGGGGCGCAGCCGGCGGCGGCCAGCAGAAGCAGGGCGGGGGCGAAAGTCAGGACGCGCATGAGGGAATCTCCTTGCGATGCGGTCTGTATTTAAGCGCTCAACGACGCATCCGTTCAATCGCCTCGATCAGGCGCTCCAGGTCCGCCGGGCTGGACAGGCGATGGTCGCCGCCCTCGATCAGGTCCAGCCGGATGTCGCCTCCGGTCAGGCGCTCGACCAGACGGACCGCATGGCCCCAGGGCACCACGTCGTCGGCCCGCCCCTGCAGGATATGCACGGGCGCGGCGACCGGAATGGCCGCGTCCAGCATCAACCAGTCACGGGCCTCTTCGAACATGGCGAGGGTCAGGACATATTCGCCGAGCCCTTCCTCGGTGATCAGCGTCTCTCCATCGCGCAGGATGGCCTGCCGCTCGTGATCGGCAAGGCCGGGCCACATCAGCCGCTCGGTGAAGTCGTGGGCGGGATTGACCAGCGCGAGCCCCGCCATTCGGTCCGGCCGCGCCAGCGCCAGCAACAGGGCCACCCATCCCCCCATCGACGACCCGACCGGAATGACCGGCCCGTCCAGACTGTCGATCAGGCCGATGGCGTCCTCGCGCCAGCGGCCGACGGTGGCCTGGCGCCAGTCCCCGGTCGACTGGCCGTGGGCGAAATGATCGTAGCGGACATAGTTCCAGCCCCGCTCGCGGGCCGCCGCGTCCAGCACCAGGGCCTTTGTCCCTTCCATGTCGGAGCGGAAACCGCCGATCCAGACGACGGTCGGACCGTCGCCCTCGATCCGCCGGAAGGCGAGGGTCTCGCCGTCCGGCCGCCGCAGCCGCTGAATGCCGTCGCTCATGAGCCGCCTCTCGCGAAAACCGTCGCGGACTGATAGCGAACCCCGCGTAATGAAGCGAAGGCCAAAGCGCGTGCCCGATCCCCAGACCGCCCCGAAGGTTCTGTTCGTCACCTCCAACCGCATCGGCGACTGCGTCATCTCGTCGGGCGTGATCCGCGAGATCGGGCGTCAGCTTCCGGGCGCGCGGATCACCGTCGCCAGCGGCCGCCCGCCCGCGCCGCTGTTCCGCGCGGCGCCCGGCGTCGAGCGGGTCGTCATCCTCGACAAGAAGAAGTTCGCCGGACACTGGGTCGACCTGTGGAAGCAGGCGGTCGGCGTCCGCTGGGACCTCGTGATCGACATCCGGGGTTCGGCCCTCAGCTATCTGGTCCCGGCGAAACGGCGCGTGGTCTACAACCGGTCGTGGGAGACCGGAGTCCGCAAGGTGGAGATGGTGTCGCGCCTGATGGGCGCCGCGGCGCCGCTGGACCCGGAAATCTTTCTCGACGATCAGGCGCGGACCGAAGCCGCCGCCGTCATCGACCCCCAGCTGGCGACCGCTCCGGGGCCGATCATCGCCCTTGCCCCCATCGCGCACCAGCCCGGCAAGAGCTGGCCGGCGGATCGCTGGGGCGGGCTTGTCGAGAGACTGAAGGCCGATGCCCGGTTCGACGGCTGGCGTTTCATGCTGGTCGGCGGCCCGGGCGACCATCCTCCGGCGGCGCCGGCCCTGGCGGCGGCGGGCCTTCGGGGGATCGACTTTGTCGGCAAGGGCGACATCCTGGCCTCCGCGGCCGCGATCGACCGCGCCGCCCTGTTCGTCGGCAATGATTCCGGGCTGATGCACGTGGCGGCCGCCGCGGGCCGGCCGACGCTGGGACTGTTCGGTCCGACCGAATGGTGGCTGTACGGGCCCTGGGGGCCAAAGACCCGCACTGCGGCTTCCAACGAGACCCGCGGCGCGTTCGCCCCCATCGAGGCGCTGACCACGGAGCGTGTCTTCGACGCCGTGATCGACCTGCATACTGCGTTCATCGGCGGGGGCGGCCCCGCCAAACCTTGAAGAGACGGGCGTTCGCGGTCATATAGGCCGCTGGAGGGGAACGCGGCGAACCGTCGCGCGCTCCGGCCTGTCAGAACTCTACTTCTTCTTCCACGCAAGGAACCGACGCTCATTCGCCGTCCGATGAACCAGCCGCCCGTCAAGGACGGGCCCCCCATGAACCAGGATATCCGCGCGCCGCGCGCCGATGAACCAGCCGCCCGTCAAGGCGGCAAATTCCGCTTCCAGGAGCAGAAGAAGAAGGCCGAGGCGCGCAAGCGCCAGAAGGTCGTCGAGCTGAAAGAGATCAAGCTCCGCCCCAACATCGACGTCCACGACTACGAGGTGAAGGCCAAGGCCATGCACCGCTTCTTCGACGAGGGCGACAAGGTCAAGGTGACCCTGCGCTTCCGCGGCCGCGAGATGGCCCACCCCGAGCTCGGCATGAAGCTGCTGAACAAGGTCCAGGCCGATTTCGACGAGATCGCCAAGGTCGAATACGCGCCGCGTATGGAAGGCCGTCAGATGATCATGATCCTCGCGCCGAAATAGGCCGAAGGGTTTTCAGGATGCAGAACGCCCCGGCCGGAAACGGCCGGGGCGTTTTCGTTTGTCGGCCGCGAGGCGCGGGATATGGTCGGGCCATGACAGCACCCGGCCCGGCCCCCGCCGCCTCCCGCTCCGCCCTGTTCGTCCTCTTCGGCGTGGTCTTCATCAATCTGGTCGGCTTCGGCATCGTCGTGCCGCTGTTGCCCTTCTACGGCCAGACGCTGGACGCGCCGCCGTGGCAGGTGGCGCTGATGTTCTCGGCCTATTCGCTTGGCCAGTTCTTCGCCGAGCCATTCTGGGGCCGGCTGTCGGACCGGATCGGGCGCAAGCCCGTGCTGCTGATCACCGTGATCGCCAACGCCCTTGGCTATCTGATGCTGGCTTTCGCCCCCAACATCTGGCTGGCCATCGGCATTCGGCTGTTCACCGGCTTGGGAGCCGGCAATATCTCGACCGTCCAGGGCTATGTCGCCGACGTCACGCCCCCGGAGCGGAGAGCCGGCCGCATGGGCCTGATCGGCGCGGCCTTCGGTCTCGGCTTCATCGTCGGTCCGGGGCTGGGCGGCCTTCTGACCCGCCCGGATATGGGGACACTCGGATATCAACTGCCGATCTTCGTCGCCGCCGGCCTGTGCGTGCTGGCCGCAGTGGGCATTGCGGTGCTGCTGAAGGAGAGTCGAGCCAGGGTCGATCCCGCCGCCCCGCGTGCGCCGTTCCTCAGCGGGGTGCACGACGCCGTCGCCAATCCGGTGGTGTCCCGGGTGTTGCTGGTCACCCTGATCTACATGGCGGGCTTCTCCGGCATGGAGTCGACCTTCGGCTTCTGGACCGAGGCCCGCTACGGCTGGGGCGCGCGCGAAGTGGGGCTCAGCTTCATGGCGGTCGGCATCGTCTCGACCATCTGCCAGGGCCTGATCGCCGGGCGCTTGGCCCGGCGCTTCGGCGAGGCGCGGGTTCTGGCGGTCGGCTGTCTCATCTTCGGAGCCGGCCTGGTGGGGCAGGTGGCCGCCAGCCGCCTCCTGCCGGACGCCGAGGCCCTGGTCCCGGTGATCATGGCCGCAGGAGCCTTCGGCATGGCGATGACCATGCCCAACATCTCGGCCCTGATCTCGCGCTCGGTCGATCCGGACCGCCAGGGCGCGATGCTGGGACTGAACATGGCAGCCAGCTCCAGCGCCCGCATCTTCGGCCCGATCGCGGCCGGCGCCCTGTTCTCGGGCCTCGGCCATGACTGGCCCTTCCTGATCGGCGCCGCCCTGACCGTTCCGGCGGCTGTCATGGCCATCAATGCCGGACGCGCGTTTCGCAAACGGCAGGCCGGGGTGGTCGCCGCGCCGGCTGAATAAGGCGTCGCTTGCAGCCGCGTCGCCCCCGCTCTTATGGTCGCGGACACAAAGGGGCGGGGGCCGCGTATGACTATCCGATACACAGCGTCTGCGCTTGCCGCAGCGGGCGTGATCCTGACGGCCGGTGCAGTCCGGGCCCAGGACGTCGCGCCGCTCGACGCCTATGGCGCCCTGCCCGCGCATGAACTGGTCGAGGTCTCGCCGAGCGGCGACCGCCTCGCCTATGTCACGGTCGTTGGCGAGGAGCGCGCGCTGGTCATCCACGACCTGAACGACATGAGCCTGATCGGCGGCGTCCGCGCCGGGCCGGTCAAGGTTCGTGACATCGGCTGGGTGGGTGAAGACCACGTCTATGTCTACAGCACCGCCACCCAGGTCGGAGCCTCCATCGGCCTGAGGCGATCCGAGCTGGCCGATGCGTCGATCTACGAAATCCCCACGCGACGGGTGGCGCTGGCGCTGAATCACACGCCCGGCGTCTTCGCCAAGGTGTTCGGTTCGCCGATCGTGCGCACGATCGACGGCGAGCCTTCGCTGATCGTGGTCGGCCAGGGACGCGAGGGCGGGGGCCTGTTTCGCATCGACCTTTCGACCGGCAGGGGCGAGGAGCATGTCGAGCCGGACCGGAAAGGCCCGCCGTCCCTGCTGGACGTCAATGGCGAGCCCGTCGCGCGGGTCACCTATGACGGCGAGACCTGGGAGGTCCAGGCCCGGCGCGGGGGCTTCTGGCGCACGATGTGGCAGACGGACGCGAAGATCGACACGCCCGGGCTGGCCGGATTCGGACAGACCACAGACAGCGTCGTCCTGCACGGTCGGATCGATGGCCGTGATGAGGGATTCTACGCCCTCGATCTCGCAACCGGAGCCATTTCCGATCTGCCGTTCGAAGGCCGGCCCACCAGTCTGATCCACCATCCGAAGACCAGGCTGCTGATCGGCGCGCGGACCGTCGGCGAAGACGACCAGGTGAGGTGGCGGTTCCTCGATCCCGACGCCGACCGGGCCTGGCGGTCGGTGCAGGCGGCGTTCCGGGGCAAGCAGGTGAGCCTGACCTCCTGGTCGGAGGATATGCGCCAGATCATCGTCTTCACCCAGGGGACGGGCGACGCCGGCACCTATCAACTGGTGGATCTGGACCGCGGCCTGGCCGAGATCGTGGGCGAGGCCTACCCGACCATCACCGGCGCCCGCGTCGGCGAGGTGCGGTCGATCAGCTACCTGGCCGCCGACGGGATGCGCATCCCGGGCTATCTGACGCTGCCGCCCGGCGTCACCGATCCGAAGGGTCTGCCGCTGGTGGTGTTCCCGCACGGAGGGCCGGCCGCCCGGGACTACAAGACGTTTGACTGGTGGGCCCAGGCGATGGCCTCGCGCGGATATGCGGTGCTGCAACCGAATTTCCGTGGCTCCGACGGCCTCGGCACGGCGCATCTGGAGGCCGGCTATGGCGAGTGGGGCCGCAAGATGCAGACCGATCTCTCGGACGGCGTGCGCTGGCTGGCGTCGGAGGGACTCATCGATCCGGCCCGGGTGTGCATCGTCGGCGCCAGCTATGGCGGCTATGCGGCGATGGCCGGGCCGACGCTCGATCCCGGCGTCTACCGCTGCGCCGTTGCCGTCTCCGGCGTCTCGGACCCGCGGCAGATGGTGCTGTGGGAGGCGGACCAGGGCGGACGGCGCGACTCGCCGGTGGTGCGCTACTGGAACCGCTTCATGGGCGCCGACCGGCTGGGCGACCGCGACCTGGACCAGATATCGCCGGCGGCCCAGGCCGCGCGCGCCGACGCGCCCATCCTGATGCTGCATGGCCGCGACGACACGGTGGTGCCGTTCGAACAGAGCCGGATTCTCGCCGAGGCCCTTCGCCGGGCGGGCAAGCCGTTCGAACTGGTCGAGCTGCCCAGCGAGGACCACTGGCTGTCCCGCGCCGCCACCCGGCAGTGGATGCTTGCCGAAACCGTCCGGTTCCTGGAGCAACACAACCCGCCGCGTTGAGCCTGCACCTTGCCTTTATGCGCCGCGTGGACTAGAAGCCGCGCCTTCGCGTACGAACCGCCGGGCTAACAGGCATGCCTGGGCGGTTTTCATCAGGCCTCTCGTCCGGACTTTGGTCCGGGCGGCGCAGGCCCACTTAGAGAGAGTGAAAATGCCGAAACTGAAGACGAAGTCTGGCGCCAAGAAGCGCTTCAAATTCACGGCGACGGGCAAGGTGAAAGCCGGCGTGGCAGGCAAGCGGCACCGCTTGATCAGCCACAACAGCAAATACATCCGCCAGAACCGCGGCACCTCGGTCATGGCCGACGCCGACGCCAAGAAGATCAAGTCCTACATGCCGTACGCCTGATCGGCGCGCGACATCCCGACCTGATCTCCACACAGAATTTGAAAGGATAGCGACATGGCTCGCGTCAAACGCGGCGTAGTTTCCCACGCCAGACACAAGAAGGTTCTCAAGCAGGCCAAGGGTTTCTACGGCCGCCGCAAGAACACCATCCGCACCGCCAAGGCCGCGGTCGACCGCGCCGGGCAATACGCCTACCGCGACCGCCGCAACAAGAAGCGCTCGTTCCGCGCCCTGTGGATCCAGCGCATCAACGCCGCCGCGCGTCTGGAAGGCTTCACCTATTCGCAGTTCATGCACGGCCTCGGCGAGGCCGGCATCGAGCTGGACCGCAAGGTCCTGGCCGCGATGGCCGCCGACGAGGCCGCCTTCAAGGCCGTGGCCGACAAGGTCCGCGACGCGCTGAAGGCCTAGGCTGAACCGCAGGACTGATGAACGCCCGCTCCGGTCTCCGGGGCGGGCGTCGTCGTGAGGGGCTCCCACGCAACCCCCGCCGCCCCGTCCCGTTGAGACGACAGCGCCGCACGATCCGGCGCGCCTTCAATCCCGGGGAATCCCATGTCCATCGCCAAGGTCACCGAAGTCACCGCCTCGTCCACCGTCAGCTTCGAGGACGCGCTGAAACGCGGCATCGCCCGGGCCGACAAGACCCTCAACAATGTCGCGGGCGCCTGGGTCCAGGAGCAGAAGGTCGTGGTCAAGGGCGGCGAGATCGTCGAATACCGCGTCAATATGAAGGTCTCCTTCGTCCTCGAGGACTGACCCGCCGCGCTTCCGTCCGGCGGGCGGGGTGACGAAACCGTCCGCGCCCGCTAGACGACGGTCGCAATGACCGATCTCGCCCAACTCGAACTCGACCTGATCAACGCCATCGGCGCGGCGGAGACCGCCGCGGCGGTCGAGGCGCTGCGCGTCGCCGCCCTCGGCAAGTCCGGCTCGATCTCCGGCCTGCTCAAGGGCATGGGCGCCCTGTCGCCGGACGAGCGCCGCGAACAGGGGCCGATGATCAACGGCCTGCGCGACCGGGTGTCGTCCGCCCTGGCGACCCGCAAGGCCGAGCTGGAGGGCGCCGAGCTCGACGCGCGGCTGCGGGCCGAACATGTCGATCTGACCCTGCCGGCGCGCCCGCGCCGCAAGGGTTCGGTCCATCCCACCATGCAGGTGATGGATGAGATGATCGCCCTGTTCGCCGACATGGGCTTCGCGGTCGCCGAAGGCCCCGACATCGAGGACGACTTCCACAATTTCACGGCCCTGAACTTTCCGCCGAAACATCCGGCGCGGGAGATGCACGACACCTTCTTCCTCAGGCCTGACCCCGAAACCGGCGACCGCAAGGTCCTGCGCACCCACACCAGCCCGGTGCAGGTGCGCACCATGATGACGCAGAAGCCGCCGATCCGGATCATCGCGCCCGGCCGGACCTTCCGTAAGGACAGCGACGCCACCCACACGCCGATGTTCCATCAGGTCGAGGGGCTGGTCATCGACCGCGGCATCCACATGGGCCACCTGAAGTGGACCCTGGAGACCTTCGTCGCCCGCTTCTTCGAGGTGGACGGCGTCGACGCCCGCTTCCGCCCGCACCATTTCCCCTTCACCGAGCCGTCGGCCGAGATGGACATCCGTGCCCGCTTCTTCGAGGTGGACGGCGTCGACGCCCGCTTCCGCCCGCACCATTTCCCCTTCACCGAGCCGTCGGCCGAGATGGACATCCGCTGCGACCGCTCCGGCGGCGAGCTGAAGCTCAACACCGGCGACAGCTGGATGGAGATTCTGGGCTGCGGGATGGTGCATCCCAATGTGCTGCGAAACTGCGGCATCGACCCGGATGAATACCAGGGCTTCGCCTTCGGCATGGGCGTGGATCGGCTGGCGATGCTGAAGTACGGCATTCCCGACCTGCGCCCGATGTTCGAGGCCGACACCCGATGGCTGGCCCACTACGGCTTCTCGCCCTTCGCCGCCCCCAATCCCGCAAGCGGACTGTCCTGATGACCGACCAGCCCTTCTCCCCCACGGCGCCGTCCCGCACCCTGGACCCGCTCGCCAGGGAGTTCACCGGCGCGAGCTTCTGCCTGTTCGACCTCTACCGCGCCAGCGTCCAGGCGGGCGGCGGGGTGATGATCGAGGGCCGGAGCTTCACGGATTGCGTCATCGAGGGGCCGGCGCTGATGCTGGTCCTCGACGGCGTCCACTTCGAGAGCACCCATTTCGGCCCGACCAGCGGCGACCTGCGCAACATGCTGTTCCAGCCTATGGGCAGTATGGGGATCGGCGCCATTCCGGTGCACAACTGCACCTTCACGCGGTGTCAGTTCCAGACCCTTGGGATCACCGGCAACGAAACCCTGCTCAAGATGCTGATCGAACAGGTCCCCGTCGGCTGATGGCCAGAACCGAAATCGAGAGACCCCAGGCATGACCGACCAGATCCCGACCCTGTCCCCGGAAGAGGCCGCCGGCCGCGCCCTGGTGGCGCGCACCAGTTTCGAGAAGGAGGCCGTCTGGCTTCCGTCCCTGGCCGTTCAGCACTGGAACGCCGGCCAGATGGCGATCGACGGCAAGACCTTCACCGACTGCGTGATCGAGGGGCCGGCGGTGGTGGCCGTCATGAACGGGACGACGTTCGACAACTGCGCCATGGGCACGACGTCGGATGTCCGCAATCTTCTGTACCGGCCCCTCAGCACCACCAAGCTGGCCGGGGTCGTCGGCATGTCGAACTGCCGTTTTGTCCGCTGCCGGTTCGCGCAGGTGGGCTTCACCGGATCGGACGATCTGCTGGAACAGCTTCGGGGCGGCGTCAAATCCATGTCCGACGTCGCGACACCTTCCGGAACCCTCGCGTGAAATTCACCCTCTCCTGGCTGAAGGAACATCTCGACACGGACGCCGAAGCGGCGGCCGTGGCCGACGCCATGACGATGGCGGGGCTGGAGGTCGAGGATGTCCACGACCCGATCGCGGCGCTCGCGCCGTTCACGGTGGCCCGGATCGTCTCGGCCGAACGCCATCCCAACGCCGACCGGCTGCAGGTCTGCCAGGTCGACACCGTCGATGGCCGCAAGGAGATCGTCTGCGGCGCGCCCAACGCCCGCGCGGGGCTGACCACCATCTATGCGCCGATCGGCGCCTATGTGCCCGGACTGGACGTCACCCTGGTCGAGAAGCCGGTGCGCGGCGTGGTCTCGCACGGCATGCTGTGCTCGGCGGCGGAACTGCAGCTCGCCGGCGAAAGCGACGGCATCCTCGACCTGCCCGACGACCTGACGGTCGGGACCCCGGCGGCGGGCGTGTTCGGGGCCGAGCCGGTGATCGATTTCGAGGTCACTCCGAACCGGCCCGACTGGCTGGGCGTGGCGGGCGTCGCGCGCGACCTCGCGGCGGCGGGTCTCGGCCAGTTGACGACCCCGTCCGTGGAGCCGGTGGCGGGCGCCTTTGCGTCGCCCATCACGGTACGGATCGAGGCGCCGGAGATGTGTGCGGCGTTCGCCGGTCGCCTTATCCGGGGGGTCAGCAATGGTCCGTCGCCGGACTGGCTGCAGCACCGGCTGATCGCCATCGGCCTGCGCCCGATCAACCGGCTGGTCGATGTGACCAATCTGGTCGCCTATGACCGCTGCCGCCCCCTGCACGTCTATGACGCGGCCAAGCTGGTCGGGACCGAGATCGTCGTACGTGGCGGGCAGATCGCTTCCGCCACGCCGGGCCACGAGGGCGGCCAGCCCGAGCACCTCATCGCCCTGGACGGCAAGACCTACGCCGTCGACCCGAGCATCTGCGTCATATCCGACGCCGCCGGCGAGCGTCCCATCGGCCTCGGCGGGGTGATGGGGGGCGAGTCGACCGGCTGTTCGGACGAGACCGTGGACGTCTTTCTCGAGAGCGCCTGGTTCGACCCCCTGGTGACGGCCCAGACGGGCCGGGCGCTGGGGATCAGTTCCGACGCCCAGTACCGGTTCGCGCGCGGCGTCGATCCGGCCTTCATGGCGCCGGGTCTTGAGCTGGCGACACGTCTGATCCTCGACCTGTGCGGCGGCGAGCCGTCCGAGGTCGTCCTGGCGGGGCAGGCCCTGGCCGATCCCGCGCCCTTCGCCTTCGATCCGGCCCGCGTCGGTCAGCTGACGGGCCTGTCTCTGGACGACGACAGGATCGCCGAAATCCTGACCCGCCTCGGTTTCGAGGTCGCCCGGGGCGCGCCATGGACGGTGACGCCGCCATCCTGGCGCCGCGACGTTGAGGGGCCCGCCGATCTGGTGGAAGAGGTCGCTCGCATCGAGGGCTACGCCGCCCTGCCGTCGACCCCGTTGCCCGACCAGGGCGCGCCGTCGCGCGGCGTGCTGAACCCGCGTCAGGCTCGCGTCCGCCGCGCGCGCCGGGCTCTGGCGGCCATGGGCTATGCCGAGGCCGTCACCTGGTCCTTCACCAGGCAGTCGACCGCGGCGCTCTTTGGCGGCGGCGACGAACGTCTGCTGGTCGAGAACCCCATCGCGGTCGATCTGGACTGCATGCGGCCCTCGGTCCTGCCGAACCTGATCCAGGCCGCCGCCCGCAACGCCGCGCGCGGTCACGCCGACGCCGCCCTGTTCGAGATCGGGCCCATCTATCTGGACGACAGCCCGACCGGCCAGCGCACCGTCGTCGCCGGCCTGATCGCGCCGCGCTCGGCGCGGCACTGGGGCGGAGCGGCCGAGGACGCCCTGTTCGGCCTCAAGGGCGACCTGATGGCGCTGCTGGAGGAACTGGGCGCGCCCGTGGGTTCGCTGCAACTGGTCCAGGGCCAGAACCGGGACTGGTGGCATCCGGGCCGCTCGGCCCGCCTGCAGCTGGGTCCGAAGACCGTCATGGTCGAGTTCGGATCCTTGCACCCCCGGGTGCTCAGGGCGCTGGACGCAGACGGGCCGATGCTCGGGTTCGAAATCGTGCTGGACGCGGTTCCCGAGCCACGCGGGGCAAAATCCAAGGCGCGGGGCGCGGCCAATCTGGCCAATCTCATGCCGTTGACCCGGGACTTCGCCTTCGTGGTCGAGGACGGCAAGGCGGTCGGTGACCTGACGCGCGCTGTGGCCGGGGCCGACAAGGCCCTGATCGCCGACGTGCGGGTGTTCGACGTCTATCGCGGCGCGGGCGTGGCCGAGGGCATGAAGTCGGTGGCGCTGGAGGTCGTGATCCAGCCCGTCGAGGCGACCCTGACCGAGGCGGAGATCGAGACGTTGTCGGCGAAAATCGTCGCCGCGGCGGGCAAGCTGGGCGCGGCCCTGCGGGGCTGAACGGCCTTTTCGGCAAGGTTCCGTTAACCTTGCCGCCGCAAGGCTGACGCAAAAGACGGCGACCTTGCCTTGTCCCGTCCGCGCTGAGAGATTCGCCATGCACCGTCGCCAACTGATCCTGTCCGGTCTCGCCGCCACCGCCGGCGCCGCGGGCCTGTCCGCCTGCGCGACCAACGGCCAGGCCGGCGATCCCAACTATCCGATCGCCTCCGATCAGCAGGCCCAGGCCTATACGGCCGACGAACTGGTCGCCGCCGGCTCGCGCGAGCTGGGCATCGCCGCCGAGGCCATCGGCGGCGCCATCGAGCGCATCTTCGCTGAACAGGGAGACCGCCCGACGGCCTACATCGCCGGCGAGGAGGGCTCGGGCGCGGCCGGCATCGGCCTGCGCTACGGCCGCGGCGCGCTGCACATGAAGGACCTGTCCGCCTCGCAGGAGGTGTTCTGGCAGGGCATTTCCATCGGCTGGGACGTCGGCGGCAACGCCAGCCGGGTCTTCACCCTGGTCTACGGCCTGTTCCACCCCGACATGATCTACCGCCGCTACCCCGGCGTGGAGGGCTCGGCCTATCTGGTCGGCGGTCTGGGCGTGAACTACCAGCGCGCCGACGGCATCGTCCTGGCCCCGATCCGCACCGGCGTCGGCCTGCGGTTGGGCGCCAACGTCGGCACCATGGCCTACAGCCGTCAGCGCAACCTGCTGCCGTTCTAGAACGGCTTCACCTTCCATCCGTCATCCCGGACTCGTCCCGGGTATGATGGCGGCGAGGTGGTTGTCGTCCTTGTGCCGGATATCGATGATGTCGCGCCCGCGATGTCGCGGATGTCGTCGCCCGATTGTCCTGTACCGATGTGGCCTATGTCGCGGTGTCCCGGACCATCGCCTCCAGCCCGTCGCGCCAGGTCGGATAGGTCGGCCGCCAGCCGAGCTCGGCCTTGGCGCGGGCGTTCGAGAGGCGTTTGGAGTCGAGATAGAAGCGCCGCATCGCCTCGCTGACCGAGGGGTCGCGCCAGTCGACTTCGGGCGGCAGGGGCAGGCCCAGCCGCCGGGCCGCGCCTTCCATCACCACATCGGCGGGCGCGGGCTCGTCGTCGCACAGGATGTAGGCCGCGCCGGGCCGCGGCCGCGCCATGGAGGCGAAAAGGCCCGACACCGCGTCGTCGACGTGGACGCGATTGAAAACCTGGCCCGGCTTCCTGACCAGCCGCGCCGTGCCGTCGCGCAGACGGTCCAGAGGCGAGCGGCCGGGACCGTAGAGGGCGGGAAGCCGGAACAGCTGCACGGTCAGTCCCATGCCCTGTCCCGCGTCCAGCCAGTCGCGTTCCGCCCTGACGCGCCGCGCCCCCTCGAGGCTGGCGGCGTTCAGCTCGCTGTCCTCGAGCGCCCAGCCGCCGGCGCGGTCGCCATAGACGGCCGTGGACGAGACGTAGCCGATCCAGTCGGGCCAGGATCCCGACGCCGTGATCGCGGGCAGCAACGCCTTCACGCCGGGACAGCCGGTCGCCTCCGGGGGCGCGGTGATCAGGATGGCGGAGGCGTCGGCGACCGCAGCCGCCAGCGCTGCCGGGTCCGCTGGATCGACGGCGACGAAACCGTCCGCGGCCAGGGCGGCGCGCCGTCCGGCGTCACGACTGGTCAGGACGGCCCGGCCGCCGCGCCGAATCGCCTCTCGGGCGGCGGCACGGCCCAGCCAGCCGCCGCCGAAGACCAGCAGGGATGCGGGAGCGTCCGGCACGCAGGTGTCTCAGGCCGATCGCGCGTGGACCGGAGTCTTCGGCGGCGCGGTCAATGTGGGCTCGGTCTGCACCGCCAGCGCCCGCTTGCTGTTCCAGGTCGAGACGCAAGGCACCTTCGACAGATCGGCCCGGCCGGCGTAATGGCGGGCGATGTCGGTGACCTCGTCCAGCAGGCCCTGGGCCAGGGTGATCGGCTTCAGGCCCAGGTCGCGGAACTGGTCATTGGCCACGATCAGTTCGTTCTCGTCGGCTTCCTGGCGGGGGTTCGGCACATTGTGCACTTCGGCGCCCGTCATGTCGGAGATCATGGCGGCCAGATCGCGGACCCGGCGGCTCTCGGTCATCTGGTTCAGGATCTTGACCCGCTCGCCGGACTTCGGCGGATTGGCGAGCGCCAGTTCGACACAGCGCACCGTGTCCTGAATGTGGATGAAGGCGCGCGTCTGGCCGCCCGTGCCGTGCACCGTGAGCGGATAGCCCACCGCCGCCTGCATCAGAAACCGGTTCAGCACCGTGCCGTAGTCGCCGTCGTAGTCGAAGCGGTTGATCAGCCGCTCGTCCCGGCGCGTTTCTTCGGTCTGGGTGCCCCAGACGATGCCCTGGTGCAGGTCGGTGATCCGCAGGCCGTCGTTGCGGGCGTAGAACTGGAACAGCAGGGCGTCCTGCGTCTTGGTCATGTGATAGATCGAGCCGGGGTTCGGCGGGAACAGGATCTCCTGCTCGGCCGGGCCGAAGTCGGTGTCGACCGTGACCTTCAGATAGCCTTCCGGGATGCGCAGGCCCGCCGTGGTGTAGCCATAGACACCCATGGTGCCCAGGTGCGCCAGGTGTACGTCCAGCCCGCTCTCGACGATGGCCGCCAGCAGGTGGTTCGTCGCATTAAGGTTGTTGTCGACCGTGTACAATTTGTGCCGCGCCGACTTCATCGAATAGGGCGCGGCCCGCTGCTCGGCGAAATGCACGACACTGTCGGGCTTCCACTCGCGGATCAGGGCGACCAGCCGGTCGAACTCCTTGCCGACCGTCATGTTGACGAAGTCGATGGTCCGGCCGCTGACGTCCTTCCAGGCGGCGATGCGCTCGCCCATGGTCCGGATCGGGGTCAGGGACTGGACCTCCAGCTCATTGTCGATGTTGCGGCGGCTCAGATTGTCGACGACGCAGACGTCCCAGCCCCGCGCCGACAGATGCAGGGCTGTCGGCCAGCCGCAGAAACCGTCGCCGCCCAGAACAAGAACCCGCATCCGACCATCCTTCGTGATTTGCGCCGACCTTGCGTACCGGATGGCGACGCGGGGTCAAAGCTTGACCTTGTAACGCGCGAAACGACCGGTCGGGCTCAGCCCGGCCTGCGCGCCCGCCACTCGTCCCGGCTCTGACCCCAGCGGTCAATCGTGAGCTCGTGGAACGGCGGGGGAAGGCGGGTCGGTCCCAGATTGCGTGAGCCGATCCGCTCGGCCAGCCGCTGCGACGGGACATTGTCCGGATCGATGCAGTGGATGACCTCGGTCCAGCCCAGGGTGTCGAATGCGTAGTCGATCGCCGCGGTGGCGGCCTCGACGCCGTAGCCCCTGCCCTGGGCGTCGGGGTGCAGGCCCCAGCCGACCTCGGTTCCCGGCCAGCCCTCGGGCCGCCATGGCCCGATCCGGCCCAGCCACTGGCCGGTCTCGCGCTCGATCAGCGAGAACATGGAAATCCCGGTCAGGCTCCAGGCCCCGGCCATGGTCATGAAGCCGCGCCAGGCCACCGCCGCCGGCTGGGCGCCGCCAAGGAATTTCGCCGCCTCGGGATCGCCCATCATCTCCGCCCAGCGGGGGAAGTCCTCGATCGCGATGGGGCGAAGGATCAGGCGTTCGGTTTGAAGGACCGGTCCGGTCAAAGCAGATACTCCCGCTCGAGTTCGTAATGGCTGCCGTCGTGGGTCAGGACGCTGGAAAAGAGGCCGAAGCGGTCAATCCGTATCGGCGGCGAATGCAGCAGGTTGTGGCCGGCGATCCAGGCGCCGATCCGATCCGGATTGGCGTGCGGCTTGAGATAGGCCAGCGTCAGGTGCGGGCGGTAGTCGCGGCGTTCTACCGCAATCCCGGCCCGATCGGCGGCGCTGCGACAGCGGCCGGCCAGGACCGACAGCCGCTCGCTCGGCTCGACCCCGGCCCACAGGGTCCGCGATTGGTGGTCGTCGCCGAACGAACCGACGCCCGTCAGGGCGACCTCGAATGGCCCGCCCGCCGCCGCCCGCTCCAGTTCAACGGCCAGATCGTCGGCGCGGCGTCCGTCGACCTCGCCATAGAAGGTCAGGGTGATGTGCAACTGGTCCCGGTTGCGCCATTTCGCGCCGGGCAGGCCGGTCTGGCGGCGCGCCAGCGTTTCGGCCACGTCGTCGGGAACGGACAGGGCGGTGAAGAGCCGGACCATGCGACCCTTGGTAGCGGTTGGGAACGGCGGGCCCAAGTCCGGTTTTCCTTGCGGAAGGGGCCAAGCGGCCCGATATTTGTGCAAAGGCCGGGACTGCCGGCCCAATGGAGGACCGATCTCGCCATGAGCGATTTCAGAAACGGCTACAACACCGCGCCTGCGACGGCCGATATGTCGACGGACGCGGGCCTGCGCAGCTTCATGCTGGGCGTCTACAACAAGCTGGCCCTGGGCCTGGTGGTCGCCGGCGCCCTGGCCTACCTGACCGGCAACGTCCCCGCCGTGCAGCAGCTGCTGTTTGCGGTGGGACCGGACGGCCGCATCGGCCTGACCATGCTCGGCATGATCGTCCAGTTCTCGCCGCTGGTGATGCTGTTCGGCTCCATGTTCTTTATGAAGAACCCGACGGCGGGCGGCGTGAACCTCCTCTACTGGGCCGTGGTCGCGACCATCGGCGCCGGGCTGGGCATCGTGTTCCTGCGCTACACGGGCGAATCGGTCGCCTCGACCTTCTTCGTCACGGCCGCCGCGTTCGGGGGGCTCAGCCTGTTCGGCTATACGACCAAGAAGGACCTGACCGCGATGGGCAGCTTCCTGATCATGGGCGTGATCGGCCTGATCATCGCCATGGTGGTCAACATGTTCCTGCAGTCCGGCATGCTGGCCCTGATCATCAGCGGCCTCGGCGTGCTGATCTTCTCGGGCCTGATCGCCTTCGACACCCAGCGGCTGAAGATGACCTATTACGCCCTGGGCGGCGACAAGGCGGCCATGGGCGTGGCGACCGGTTTCGGCGCTCTGTCGCTGTTCATCAATTTCGTGAACCTGTTCCAGTTCCTGCTGATGTTCATGGGCGGCAGCCGGGACTAGGCGGGCCGGCAACTCAAGATCGGAAAGGCCCCGGCGGAAACGCCGGGGCTTTTTATTCGACAATGGAGAACCGGCGGCTGTCGAACACCCGCAGCACCTGGGCCAGTTCGCGGCCCCGGCGCAGCACATGGCCGCCTTCGCCGATGACGGCCCACTGGCCCTGCTTCAGGCGCAGGGCGGGGCGTTTCTCGATCCGGTACAGGGGCGCGTCGCCCGAACGGCGGAAGACGGCGAATTCGGCGACGTCCCTGTGCCCGACCATGGCGTAGTCGCGCCATTCGGCGGCGGCGACCATCCGTCCGTAGACCCTGAGAATCAGGTCCAGCTCCTTGCGGTCGAAAAAGACCGGACCGGGCTGTGACTGCAGATCGGCGGCGTCGCTCATCAGCATCAGGTTACGCCGACATTCGCGAAACGCCAGCGCTCCCGCGCCGTCTCCAGGAGCGTCTCCACCGAACACTGTGTCGGCAAGAACAGCTCCCCGCGAAAATCGCGCCGAACATGAAATCGCCTCGCTTCGGCCCATCGCCCGCCGCGTTACGGGGTGAAGTCTCGGTATCGGCCCGCTGGAGTTCGGAGCAGTTCCGGATCTGAACAGCCCCCCCAGCCCCTCCTGGATTTCTCCACCAAGGGCTCCGACGGGCCGATGCTTCCTCCAAAGCGAGACGCCCGCTCCGCCACCCTCCCCCCTCCGGCAGAGCGGGCGTTTTGCTGTCTGGCGTCGACAGGGGTCAGGGCAGGCGGATATCCACCGTCGCTTCGCCTCGCGTAACCGACAGCGCCGCCTCCCCGGTCTTGTCCAGCGCCCGCGTGAGGCCCGCGAGGTCCACCGTCGCCTGACCATCGACCGAGCGAATCATGTCGCCGGCCTGCAGTCCGGCGGCGGCGGCGGGTGATCCGCCTTCGACAGCGAAGACCTGCAGGCCGTCGCTGGCCAGACGCACCGCCGCCCCGCGCGCGATCACCGCGTCCGCCCCGGAGATGACCGGGCGGTCGCTCGGCGCCTCCACGGTCAGGGTGGTGCGGGCCTCGTGTCCCTCGCGCAGATAGACCACGGCGACCTCGGTTCCCGGCGCGGCGATGCCGACGGTCGCGGCGACCGTGCCGGCGTTCGACACCGGGCGGTTCTGGATTCGGGTGATGACGTCGCCCCGGCGCAGGCCGCCCGCCTCGGCCGAGGAGCCCGGCGCCACGTCCTCGACCACCGCGCCGCGAACGATGCCGAGGCCGAAGGTGCGGGACCGCTCGGCGTTCAGCGATCCTAGGATGACGCCCGTCGTCCCGCGCTTGACCTGGCCGGTCTCGCGCAGCTGGGCCACGACATACATCATGATCCGGCTGGGCACGGCGAAGGCGATGCCGTCATTGCCGCCGCCGCCGCCGGACAGGATGGAGGTGTTGACCCCGATCAGCCGACCGCGGCTGTCCAGCAGCGGGCCGCCTGAATTGCCCGAGTTCACGGCCGCGTCGGTCTGGATATAGTCCTCGATCCGGTCGCCCATGCCGGACCGGCCCAGGCCCGAGATCACGCCCATGGTCAGGGTCTGGTCCAGTCCCAGCGGATAACCGACGGCGAAGGCAAGGTCGCCGGTCCGCAGGGAATCGGAATTGACGACCTCGATCTGCGACAGGCCGAGACCCGTCGAGGAGGCCGCCTCGATTTTCAGCACGGCCAGGTCCGTGGCCTTGTCGGTGCCGATCAGGACGGCGTCGAAGATACGGCCGTCGGTCAGGTCGACGGTGAATTTCCGCCCCCCCTCAACCACGTGGTTGTTGGTCACGACGATGCCCTCGCGGGCGTCGATAATGGCGCCCGAGCCGCTGGAGATCGGGCGCGGCTCGTTCTCGCCGGAGCTGGGACCCTCGGACTGGCCCAGGGTCGTGACCTGGACGACGGCCGGCAGGGCACGCTCCAGTCCGGTGGCGAAGGTGAACACTCCGCGCTGGGCGTCGAACGGCACCGGCGACTGCTGGGCCGCGACAGGCCCGGCCGCCAGCAGCGGAACCGCCGCAGCGAGCGCCAGCAGGGAAAGGCCGCCGGCCCGAAGATTGAAACGCCGCATCGCTGGTCCCCCCGTGATCACGCTGACCCTAGCGCGGGAAAGCGGCGATGACGACAGGGTGATGAAGCGAGGCCTAGAAGGCGCTTTCCCCGGTGATGGCCCGGCCCAGGATCAGGGCGTGGACGTCGTGGGCGCCCTCATAGGTGTTGACCGTCTCGAGGTTCATGGCGTGGCGCATGACGTGCATCTCGCCGGTGATGCCGGCGCCGCCGTGCATGTCGCGGGCCTCGCGGGCGATGGCCAGGGCCTTGCCGCAGTTGTTGCGCTTCATCATCGAGATGGCCTCGGGGACCCAGGCCCCCTGATCCAGCAGCCGGCCCAGCGCCAGGGCACCCTCGAAGCCGAGGAAGATCTCGGTCTGCATGTCGGCCAGCTTCTTCTGCACCAGCTGGCGCGAGGACAGGGGGCGGCCGAACAGCATGCGCTCGCCGACATAGTCGCGGGTCAGGTGGAAACAGGCCTCGGCGGCGCCCATGGCCCCCCAGGCGATGCCGGACATAGTCGCGGGTCAGGTGGAAACAGGCCTGGCCGAACAGCATGCGCTCGCCGACATAGTCGCGGGTCAGGTGGAAACAGGCCTCGGCGGCGCCCATGGCCCCCCAGGCGATGCCGTAGCGGGCCTTGTTGAGGCAGGAGAAGGGACCGCGCAGGCCCTTGACGCCGGGCAGCAGGTTCTCTTCCGGCACGAACACGTCGTTGAGGCCGATGTCGCCGGTGATGGAGGCCCGCAGGGACAGCTTGTCGCCGATCTTGTCGGTGGTGAAGCCGTCCATGCCGCGCTCGACGATGAAGCCGCGGATCACGTCGTCCAGCTTGGCCCAGACGACGGCCAGGTCGCTGATCGGCGAATTGGTGATCCAGTATTTGGCGCCGTTGAGCCTGTAGCCGCCGTCGACGGCGACGGCCTTGGTCTTCATGGAGGCCGGGTCGGAGCCGCCGTCGGCCTCGGTCAGGCCGAAGCAGCCGACCAGTTCGCCGGCGGCCATGCGCGGCAGGAAGCGCATCTTCTGCTCTTCGGAGCCGAAGGCGTAGATGGGGTACATGGCCAGGGACGACTGGACCGACATGGCCGAGCGATAGCCGCTGTCGACCGCCTCGATCTCGCGCGCGATAAGGCCGTAGGCGACGTGGCTGACCGAGGAGCCGCCGTACTGTTCCGGCAGCATGGCGCCGAGGAAGCCCATCTCGCCCAGTTCGGTCATGATGGCGCGGTCGAAGGTCTCGTCGCGGAAGGCCTCGACCACGCGGGGCAGCAGCTTCTGGCCGCTGCCAACTCCGTCGAGAACGACGCCTACGCCGCCCAGGCGGACGGACGTCGGCGACGGCCTCGATCTCGCGCGCGATCAGGCCATAGGCGACGTGGCTGACCGAGGAGCCGCCGTACTGTTCCGGCAGCATGGCGCCGAGGAAGCCCATCTCGCCCAGTTCGGTCATGATGGCGCGGTCGAAGGTCTCGTCGCGGAAGGCCTCGACCACGCGGGGCAGCAGCTTCTCGCGGGCGTAGGACCGGGCCGCGTCCTGGATCATCCGCTCGTCGTCGGTCAGCCGGCCCGACAGGTCCAGCGGGTCGTCCCAGCGGAAGGTCTTGTGGGAAGCGGGGGCGCCGTCGGCCATGGGGGTCTTTCCTGAGCGTGTCGGGGGCGCGCGGCGGAATCGTCCCGCGATCCGGCCTCCCCCTGTTCTGGCGCGCGGTTTAGGCCAAAATACATCGGTCGGGTAGAGGGACGGCCCGACGCAGGCTAGGCTGTCGCCATGATCCGCACCTTCCATCGACTCTTCGTCGAACACCCGCGCCAGGTCGAAGAGGGCTATTTCGAACATATGGCCGCCTCGTCACGGTTCGGCCTGCGCCTGCTCAAGCTGGCGGCCTGCGCCTTCACCCACGCCCTGGTGCCCGGGGTTCACAAGGCCACGGTGTCCAGGGCCGTCTGCTGCATGGCCGAGGAGATGGACGGCCGGGCGCGCGAGGCCCGCGAATGCCGTATGCGCGACGCCGGCGTGTGGGATCCGGGGCTCTGACAGTCACTCCGAAAGGCCCGCTCTCCGGCGTTCGCGTCCTCGACCTCAGCCGCGTGCTGGCGGGGCCGTGGGCGACGCAGATGCTGGCCGACCTCGGGGCCGAGGTGATCAAGATCGAGCGGCCCGGCGTCGGCGACGACACCCGACACTGGGGTCCGCCCTTTACGATGAAGACGGACGGGTCGAAGGGCGACGCCGCCTATTTCCTGTGCGCCAACCGGGGCAAGAAGTCGGTCGAGCTGGACCTCGCCACGCCCGAGGGGGCGGCGGTCATCCGCGAGCTGGCGAAGACCTGCGATGTCGTGGTCGAGAATTTCAAGACCGGCGGGCTGAAGAAGTACGGCCTCGACCACGTGGCCCTGTCGGCGATCAATCCGAAACTGGTCTATTGCTCGATCACCGGCTTCGGCCAGGACGGGCCGGACGCCCACCGCGCCGGCTACGACTACATGATCCAGGCCATGGGTGGGCTGATGTCGATCACCGGCCAGCCCGACGGCTCAGCCGGGGCCGAGCCGATGAAGGTCGGGGTGGCGGTCGTGGACCTGTTCACCGGCCTCTACGCCTCGAACGCCATCCTGGCGGCCCTGATGCATGCGCGGGCGACAGGGCAGGGGCAGCATGTCGATATCGCCCTGTTCGACGTCCAGGCGGCCATGCTGGCCAATCAGGCGACGAACTTCTTCGTCTCGGGCAAGGCGCCGACGCGGATGGGCAATGCGCATCCCAATCTGGCCCCCTACCAGCCCTTCCCCTGCACCGACGGCATGGTAGTGATCGCCGTGGGTAATGACGGCCAGTTCCGGGCCCTGTGCGGGGCGCTGGGGGCGGAGGGGATGGGCGCCGATCCGCGCTTCCTGACCAACGCCCTGCGCATCGAGCACCGCGCGGTCCTGACGGCCGAGCTGTCGGCCCTGACGGCGTGGCAGACCATGCACGGGCTGATGGCGGCGCTGGAGGCGGCGGGCGTGCCCTGCGGGCCGGTCAACACGATCGACCAGGTCTTCGCCGAGCCGCAGGCGAAGCACCGTGGGCTGGAGGTGACGCAGTCGCGGGCGGACCTGTCGGGGACGGTGCGGACGGTGGCCTCGCCGATCCGGATGTCGCTGACGCCGGTCGCCTATGACCGGGCGCCGCCCGCGCTGGGCGCGGATACGCAAGAGGTGCTGGGCAGCCTCGGGACCTGAAGCCGACCCCTCTCGAGACGGGCGGAAAACGCAGTCTCATGAGTCTCATGAGTCTCATGAGTCTCATCCGTCCCCTGAAAAACACCGTCCGAAGCGTCCGAAGAGTCCACTCCGTCCACCCGGGGTCTCGCGCGACCACGCCGAACTCAGTTGTCAAAGACCAGACCCTGCGGGGTTTTCAGCCATCACAGCATGCGCATGCGTCAAATCTGGACGTAGCCGTTCACGAGCCGACCAGAAATCCAGGTCCGATCGCCGCGAGGAGCGCCAGCGGACCTGCCTTGCGCACGGGATCGGCGGTGACGGGGTCCGCGTCCTCAAGCCGCTCGGCGCCGCCCCGAAGGCTTTCAAGCAGCGTCCGCGCGGCGATCGCCTGAGCATTCGGCACCGACAGGTTCACGCCGCCCAGGGCCTGGAGGACCAGCGGATTGACCTTCACATGCTCGGCTCCGCCCAGCACGGCGTCATAGCCGTCGGCCCGCAGGCGCGACGCAGCGATCTCGGCTTCGTAGACGTCGGCGAACCGGGCGATCTCGATCATCGTCATGCGTCTCAGGTAGTCACGAACCGGACGATTGCTCGCCCGACTGCCCCTGCGGGACTTCAGGCCGAGCGGAACGGCTGTGGCAGGGCCTCAAGCAGCGCCCGGTCCAGGGTCAGGATGAGCATGCCCGGCAGGAAAAACCGGACCCAGTCGACTAGGACGTCAAACGAGATCATCGCCGCCGGGTCGATCCCGCCCGAGACCAGGGCGCCGGCGAGCAAGAAGACGAAATGGCCCGCAGCGCCGATCAGCCAGGGCTGAAGCGCCGGGCGGCGGCGCCAGCAAGCGACCGCGGCCACTCCGTATCCGCCGATCGCAACGAGTATGGGGACATCAAGGATCGGCAGCCACGGGAGCGGCAGATCGAATGGAGGCTGCGAGACCGGCCGGTCGAACCAGCCGAGCCAGACAAGGCTGCCGCCAAGGAACAACAGGCCAAGGACGCTCGCCGCGAGCCACAGGATCACCAACCACCGAGCAAAGGGCGGCGGGGCCGCGCCGACGCCCGGCCGAAGCGGCGCCCCCCAGCCGCCCATCACAGGTCCAGCAGCGCCCGGGCCGGGTCTTCCAGCAGTTCCTTGACCCGGACGAGGAAGGTCACGGCCTCCTTGCCGTCGACGATGCGGTGATCGTAGCTCAGGGCCAGGTACATCATCGGCCGGATCACTACCTCGCCGTTCACCGCCATGGGGCGCTGGACGATGTTGTGCATGCCCAGGATGCCCGACTGCGGCGCGTTCAGGATCGGCGTCGACATCAGCGAGCCGTAGGTGCCGCCGTTGGTGATGGTGAAGGTGCCGCCCTGCAGTTGATCGAGGGTCAGGGCGCCGTCGCGGGCCGCCTTGCCGAGGGCCGCGATGCCCTTCTCGATGCCCGCCAGCGACAGCGCATCCGCGTCGCGCAGGACCGGCACGACCAGCCCCTTCTCGGTGCCGACGGCGACGCCGATGTCATAGTGGTTCTTGTAGATGATGTCCGTGCCGTCGATCTCGGCGTTGACCGCCGGAATCTCCTTCAGGGCGGCGACCACTGCCTTGGTGAAGAAGGACATGAAGCCCAGCTTCACGCCGTGGCGCTTCTCGAACACCTCCTTGTACTGCGTCCGCAGGGCCATGACGTTGGTCATGTCCACCTCGTTGAAGGTGGTCAGCTGGGCGGCGGTGTTCTGCGATTCCTTGAGGCGGCGCGCGATGGTCTGGCGCAGCCGGGTCATCTTGACCCGCTCCTCGCGCGGCTGGTCGGCGCGCGGCGCGGCGGGGGCTGCTGGAGCCGCGGCGGCCGGAGCCGGAGCGGCGGCGCCAATGGCCGCGATGGCGTCCGCCTTGGTGATGTTGCCCTTGGGCCCGGTGGCGGCCAGCGCCTTCGGATCAAGGTTGTTCTCGGTGACCACGCGCTGGACGGCGGGCGACAGGTGCGGGGCGTCCCCGCCTGCGGCCCTGGCCGGGCTGGCGGCGGCCGGAGCCGGCGCGGCTGCGGCGGGCGCCGCGCCTTCACCGGAGGCGGCGATCGAACCGATCTGCTGGCCGGGCGTGACCGTCGAACCGGCCTCGGCGGCGATGGTCAGGACCCCGGCGGCGGGAGCCGACACCTCGACCGCGACCTTGTCGGTCTCGATCTCGACCAGCATTTCGTCCTTGGCGACGACATCGCCGGCCTTCTTCAGCCAGGTTCCCATCGTGCCCTCGGCGACGCTCTCGCCCATGGTCGGGGTCATGATGGCGACCGAGCCGCCCGAGGCGGCGGCGGGCGCGGGGGCAGGTGCCGCGGCGGCGGGGGCCGGAGCGGCCTCAGCCTTCGGCGCCGGAGCAGCTTTCGCCTCGGCCTTSGGSGCTTCGGCGGACGGCGCGGCGGCGGCGCCYTCGGTSACSACGCCSAGGACGGCGCCGGGGGTCACGGTCTCGCCGTCGGGSGCCTTGATCTCGGACAGRACGCCGTCGGCGGGCGASACGACTTCCAGCGACACCTTGTCGGTTTCCAGCTCGACCAGGACCTCGTCCTTCTTCACGGCGTCGCCGGCCTTCTTCGTCCACTTGCCGATGGTGGCTTCGGTGACGGATTCGCCGAGGGCGGGGGTCAGGATGTCGGCCCGTCGCCGTCGGGGGCCTTGATCTCGGACAGAACGCCGTCGGCGGGCGAGACGACTTCCAGCGAGACCTTGTCGGTTTCCAGCTCGACCAGGACCTCGTCCTTCTTCACGGCGTCGCCGGCCTTCTTCGTCCACTTGCCGATSGTGGCTTCGGTGACGGATTCGCCGAGGGCGGGGGTCAGGATGTCGGCCATGGGACGGGCTCTCTCAGGTTCGTTCGTTTGTCATCCCGGAAACGGCCCAGCCGTTGTCCGGGACGGGATCAGGCGAAGGCGTCGGTCAGGAAGGCGTCGAGTTCTTTCAGGTGCCGGCTCATCAATCCGGCGGCGGTCGAGGCCGAGGCCGGGCGGCCCACATAGCGCGCGCGCTTCGACTTCACGGACAGCTTCTCCAGCGTCAGTTCGATCCATGGATCGACGAAGGTCCAGCCGCCCATGTTCTTGGGCTCTTCCTGGCACCAGACCAGCTCGGCGTTGGGGAAGCGGCCCAGTTCGGTCAGCAGGGACTTCATCGGCCACGGATAGAATTGCTCCAGCCGCATCAGATAGACGTCGTCGATCTGGTCGCGTTCGCGCCGCTCCAGCAGGTCGTAATAGACCTTGCCCGAGCACAGGACGACGCGACGGATGTCCTTGTCGGCCTTGATTTTGATCCCCGCGACCTCGGGCCGCGTCTGGGCGTCGTCGTGCAGCACGCGATGGAAGCTTGATCCCTCGGCCATGTCGGCGAGGGTCGAGACCGCCTTCTTGTGCCGCAGCAGGCTCTTGGGCGTCATGATGATCAGCGGCTTGCGGAAGGGCCGGTGCATCTGGCGGCGCAGGATGTGGAAATAGTTGGCCGGGGTCGAGCAGTTGGCGACCTGGATATTGTCCTCGGCGCACTGCTGCAGGAAGCGTTCGAGACGGGCCGAGGAGTGCTCGGGCCCCTGGCCCTCGTAGCCGTGCGGCAGCAGCATCGTCAGGCCGCACATGCGCAGCCATTTGCGTTCGCCCGAGGTGATGAACTGGTCGATCACCACCTGGGCCCCGTTCACGAAGTCGCCGAACTGGGCTTCCCACATGACGAGGGTGTTCGGGTCGGTCAGGGCGTAGCCGTATTCGAAGCCGAGGACGGCTTCCTCCGACAGGGCCGAATCGATGACCTCGAACTCGGCCTGGCCCTCGCGCAGGTTGTTGAGCGGAACGTAGCGGGCCTCGGTGGTCTGGTCCACGATGCCCGAGTGGCGCTGGGAGAAGGTGCCGCGCACCGAATCCTGGCCCGACAGGCGGACGGGGAAGCCCTCGTCCAGCAGCGAGCCGAAGGCCAGGCTCTCGGCCGTGGCCCAGTCGATGTTCTGGCCCGAGGTGATCATCTCGCGCCGGCCGTCCATGACGCGTTTCAGCGTCTTGTGCATGTCGACGTCGTTGGGGATGGCCGTCAGCCGGTGTCCGAGATCGGCCAGTTTCGCCGCCGGGACCGAGGTCTCGCCGCGGCGCTCGTCGCCCTCGGGCAGGCCGATGCCCTGCCACTGGCCGTCCATCCAGTCGGCCTTCTTGGCCTCGAACGCCTTGCCGGCCTCGAACTCGGCGTCGAGGAAGGCCTCGAAGCGAGCGACCTCGGCGTCGACATCGGCCTGGCTGATGACGCCTTCCTTGATCAGGCGCTCGGCGTAGATCTCGCGCGTCGAGGGCAGGGCGCGGATCTTCGAATACATCAGCGGCTGGGTGAAGGTCGGATCGTCGCCCTCGTTGTGGCCGAAGCGGCGGTAGCAGAACATGTCCACCACCACGTCCTTGTGGAATTTCTGCCGGAACTCGGTCGCCACCTTGGCGGCGAAGACCACGGCTTCCGGATCGTCGCCGTTGACGTGGAAGATCGGCGCCTGGACCATCAGGGCCACGTCGGACGGATAGGGCGAACTGCGCGAGTTGCGCGGGCTCGTCGTGAAGCCGATCTGGTTGTTGACGACGAAATGCATCGTCCCGCCGGTGCGGTAGCCCTTCAGCCCCATCAGGGCGAAGCATTCGGCCACCACGCCCTGGCCGGCGAAGGCCGCGTCGCCGTGGATCAGCAGGGGCATGACCCTGGAGCGGTCCAGCGCGAGTTGCTCGTCGGGGTCCCCAGACCGCGCGGCATTGGCCTCGCGGATGTCGAACGCCTGTTTCGCCCGCGCCTTGCCCAGCACCACGGGATTGACGATCTCGAGGTGCGACGGATTGGCGGTCAGGGACAGGTGGACGGTGTTGCCGTCGAACTCGCGGTCCGACGATGCGCCCATGTGATATTTGACGTCGCCGGAGCCCTCGATGTCCGAAGGCACGGTCGAGCCGCCCTGGAACTCGTGGAAGATGGCGCGATAGGGCTTGCCCATCACGGCGGCCAGGGTGTTCAGGCGGCCGCAAGGGACCATGGCCTCGCCGCCGTCCAGACCGAACCGCTTGGTGCCGGGGAAGCGTTTGTGCAGGAAGCGTTCGAAGCCCTCGGCCTCGATCAGCTTGTTGAGGATGGCCAGCTTGCCTTCCCTGGTGAAGGCGTTCTGCTCGAACTTGTCCGGGCCTTCGAAGCGCGCCTGCAGCCAGGATTTCTCCTCCGGCTCGGCGATGTGCATGAACTGGATGCCGATATGGCCGCAGTAGGTGCGCTTGAGGATGGCCAGCACCTCGCGGATGCTGCCGGTCTGCAGCCCCAGCACGCCGTCCAGATAGATGGGTCGGTCGAGGTCGGCCTCGGTGAAGCCGTAGAATTCGGGGGTCAGTTCAGGGTTGTGGGTGGCCTGTTCTATGCCCAGCGGGTCCAGCGTCGCCTGCAGGTGGCCGCGCACGCGGTAGCTGCGGATCAGCATCAGGGCGCGGATCGAGTCATGGGCGGCGGCGCGGACGGCCTCGGCGGAAACGGCCGGCGTCGCCGCGGGCGCAGCAGCGGCGGCGGCGGGCTTCTTCGGGTCAGGTTTCGGAGCGGGCCAGCGGCCGTCGAACACAGCGGCGGCTTCGGTCGGCTCATCAGCGGCCGAACGGCCCCACGCGCCCGCGGCGCCCGAGGCGCGCACGGTGTCGGCGGTGTCGCGCAGCTGGTCGAAGAAGGCGCGCCACTCGGCCGAGACCGAGGCCGGATCGGCGGCCCATTTCCCGTGCAGGTCCTCGATGAACGAGGCGTTCGAGCCATACAGGAAGCTGGTCTCGGCAAAGACCTGGTTCAGCCGACCGGCATCGTCCGCCATCGTATCGTCACGTCCCTTGGATCGGTGCGCGCACGCCTGCGTACAACCGGCGCCGCTGATATAGGCGCTGTTTCCTTATCGGTCATGACCGAATGGGGGCCAAAGGGTCGAAATTCGCCTAATTCGGGTGAAATTCGTACGTCTCTTGTCCCGGCGCCGGGACAAGTCGGGCTGCACTCTCAGACCGTGATCCTCGGGTCAAGCCCGAGGATCACGGTCGGGAAGGGAGGCGGTGCGCCTAGCCCTTGAGGACTTCCACCAGCGTCGTGCCGAGACGCGCGGGCGACGGCGAGACGCGGATGCCTGCCGCCTCCATGGCCGCGATCTTGGACTCCGCGTCGCCCTTGCCGCCCGAGACGACGGCCCCGGCGTGGCCCATGGTGCGGCCCTTGGGCGCGGTGCGGCCGGCGATGAAGCCGACCATCGGCTTCTTGCGGCCCTTCTTCGCCTCGTCGATCAGGAACTGGGCCGCGTCCTCCTCGGCCCCGCCGCCGATCTCGCCGATCATGACGATGGATTGCGTCTCGTCGTCGGCCAGGAACAGCTCCAGCACGTCGATGAATTCGGTGCCCTTGACCGGGTCCCCGCCGATGCCGACGGCCGTGGTCTGGCCGAGGCCCTCGTTGGTGGTCTGGAACACCGCCTCATAGGTCAGGGTGCCCGAGCGCGAGACGATGCCGACGTTGCCCTTCTTGAAGATCGAGCCCGGCATGATGCCGATCTTGCACTCGTCCGGGGTCAGGATGCCGGGGCAGTTGGGGCCAAGCAGGCGGGACTTCGACCGATCCAGCCGCGCCTTGACCCGCACCATGTCCAGCACCGGGATGCCCTCGGTGATGCAGGTGATGAAGGGGATCTCGGCCTCGATGGCCTCGATGATGGCGTCGGCGGCGCCCGCCGGCGGGGGTGAAGGTGATGAAGGGGATCTCGGCCTCGATGGCCTCGATGATGGCGTCGGCGGCGCCCGCCGGCGGGACATAGATGACCGAGGCGTCGGCGCCGGTGGCGTCTCGCGCCTCGGCCACCGAGGCGTAGATCGGCAGGGTCTCGCCGCCCGAGCCGGTCCAGGTCTGGCCGCCCTTGGTCGGGTGCACGCCGCCGACCATCCTGGTGCCGTGATAGGCCAGCGCCTGTTCGGTGTGGAAGCCGCCGGTCTTGCCGGTCAGGCCCTGGACGATGATCCTGGTGTTGCGGTCGACGAGGATGGACATGGATATTCTCTGATTATTCGGTCAGCGGGACGGTCGGTGGCGAAGCCGAAGCTTCAGCCGACCGCCGCGACGATCTTCTGGGCGGCGTCGTCGAGGTCGTCGGCGGGGGTGATGTCGAGGCCCGACTCCTTGAGGATTTTCTTGCCCAGCTCGGCGTTGGTGCCTTCGAGGCGGACGACCAGCGGCACCTTCAGCCCCACTTCCTTGACCGCGGCGACCACGCCCTCGGCGATGACGTCGCACTTCATGATGCCGCCGAAGATGTTGACCAGGATGCCCTTCACGGCCGGGTCGGCGGTGATGATCTTGAAGGCCGCCGCGACCTTCTCCTTGCCGGCGCCGCCGCCGACGTCGCAGAAGTTGGCGGGCTCGGCCCCGTACAGCTTGATGATGTCCATCGTCGCCATGGCCAGGCCGGCGCCGTTGACCATGCAGCCGATGTTGCCGTCCAGCGAGATATAGGCGAGGTCCCACTTCGAGGCCTCGATCTCCTTGGCGTCTTCCTCGGTCTCGTCGCGCAGCGCCTTCATGTCCTCGTGGCGGAACAGGGCGTTGCCGTCAAAGCTGACCTTGGCGTCCAGCACCCGCAGACGGCCGTCCTTCATGACGATCAGCGGATTGACCTCCAGCATGGCCATGTCCTTGTCGACGAAGGCCTTGTAGAGGATCGGGAACAGGGTCTTGCCGTCCTCGGCCGCCGCGCCCGTCAGGCCGTAGGCGGTGTTGATCTCGGCGACATTGGCAGGGGTCACGCCGGCTTCCGGATCGATGTCGATGGTGAGGATCTTCTCGGGCGTGTCGTGGGCGACCGCCTCGATGTCCATGCCGCCCTCGGTCGAGACCACGAAGGACACCCGCCCGGTCGAGCGGTCGACCAGCAGGGAGCAGTACAGTTCGCGGTCGATGTCGGCGCCGTCCTCGATATAGAGGCGGTTGACCTGTTTCCCGGCCGGGCCGGTCTGGGCGGTGACGAGCGTATTGCCCAGCATCTCTTTCGCATTCTTGACCACGTCCTCGATCGAGAAGGCCAGGCGCACGCCGCCCTTGGCGTCGGGCCCCAGTTCCTTGAACCTGCCCTTGCCGCGGCCGCCCGCGTGGATCTGCGACTTCACCACATAGAGCGGGCCGGGCAGCTGTCGCGCGGCGGCCTCGGCCTGGTCGGCCGAGGTGATGGCCACGCCGGCCGCGACCGGTGCGCCGAAGCCCTTCAGGACCTGTTTGGCCTGGTATTCGTGAATGTTCATGGGGAGGCGCCGCCGGACTGCTGGGAGGAGTTGCGGCGCTTATAGGGGCTGCGCCTTCGCAGGCGCAACAGGCGAGGGAACAGGTTCCAGGGGATAGGGGCCAGGGAGGATCGGAGCTCCGCCGCGGTCGCAGCGCCAAAACCTGATCCCTGGAACCTGGAACCTAAAACCTGGAACCTTCTAGTCGACCCAGTCCCTCTTCAGCGTCCGCGAGGCGCCGATCAGCAGCACCGCCGCCAGCAGATAGAAGCCCATGCCGGTGTAGATGGCCCAGCGCAGGCTCTCCTCGCCGAAGCGGGGCGCCAGCAGGTCGCTCATCCAGCCGAAATAGTAGAAGCCGACGGCGATCCCGAGCAGATTGTTGATCAGCAGGAACAGGGCCGAGGCGGTCGAGCGCATCGGCGCCGGAACCAGGTGCTGGATCGAGGCGGTGATCGGCCCCAGCCAGGCCAGGTTCAATCCGGTCGGGATGATGAAGATCAGGAAGGCCAGGATCAGCTGCTGGGCGTTGGTGCCGCCGCCCGGGATCACCAGGCCGATCAGCCACGGCGAGTTCATGGCCAGGATGAACATGGGCGCCGAGATCAGGAAGGCGATGGCGGGGGTCAGGGGATAGGCCCCCTTGCCGCGCTTCGACAGCTTGTCGGCGATGGCGCCGCCGGCCCAGATTCCCAGGGTCCCGCCGATCAGGGCGATGCCGGCGTAGTACCAGCTGGTCTGAGACAGGGTCAGGCCGAAGCTGCGCATGAAGAACAGCGGCAGCCAGCCGGCGACGCCGTAGCCGCACACCGAGGACGAGGCCGCGCCCAGGGCCAGAAGCCAGAAGCTCGGCTTGGGAATGACCGCCGAGGCGGTGCGGCGCGCGATGGTCAGGGAGATGCCGATCACCATGGCCAGCAGCCCGCCGAAGGCGAACACCAGCGGATTGCCGAGGGCCAGGCCGGCGAAATGGATCAGGGCCGCGAGGGTCAGGGCGCCGGCTCCGATGCCCAGCATGATCAGGGCCGCGATCGCGCCCGCCCGGCCGGAGCCGACCACCGGCGCGGCGGCGATGACCGCCAGCTCGGCCTCGGTCTTGGCCGTGTCGGTTCCGCCGCGCGTGGGATTGCGCACCGTGAACAGAAGCACCGGCGCCAGCACCACGCCGAGCAGGCCGACGGCGATGAAGGCCGTGCGCCAGCCGTAGGTCGCGGCCAGCAGGCCGCCGACGAGCGTCCCTGCCGCCGTGCCCAGCGGAATGCCGAAGGCGAAGGCCGCCAGGGCCCGCGCCCGCTGATGCGGCGGGAAATAGTCGGCGACGAGGGAATAGGCCGGGGCCACGCCCCCCGCCTCGCCGACGCCAACGCCCATGCGGAACAGGAACAGCTGGGTGAAGGATCCGGCCACGCCGCACAGGGCGGTGAAGCCGCTCCACACCGCCAGGGCGCCGGTCATGATCCAGACGCGGCTGTAACGGTCGGCCAGCCAGGCCAGGGGAATGGCGAGGGTCGAATAGACCGAGGCGAAGGCGATCCCGCCCAGCAGGCCGAACTGGCTGTCGGACAGGCCGAACTCCGCTTTCAGCGGCGCCGCCAGGATGCCGATGATCTGCCGATCCAGGAAGTTCAGCATATAGACGAGGATCAGGATCGCCAGGACGTAGAAGCGATATCCGGGCCGAACGGCGGGCGCGGCGGCGTCCGTGGCGGTCATGGCGTTTCCCTCGATTTGGTCTTCTGGTTGGGCCGAACGGTAGCGGCGCTTTTCAGCAGCGCCAAAGAAAAAGGGCGGCGGCTCAGGAGAACCGCCGCCCATGATCAGATGGATCAGGTTTCAGGAGTCGTGGTGATCAGAACTTGACCTGCAGCGAGGCGGTGACCGTCTGCGGCGGGCCGTAGTAGCCGATGATCGAGTTGTCGAAGAGCGCGCCCGGGAAGTTGTAGCCGCCGACGCGGTACTCCTCGTCGGTCAGGTTCTTGCCGTAGAGGCCGAGGGTGTAGCGGTCGCTCGGGTCGGTCCAGACGATCGCCAGATCGACCAGGGTGTAGGCCTGCTGATCGAGGATCGGGTTCGGGAACTCGAACATGCTGGAGTCGCCGCGGTAGCTGACCGAGGGTGTGACCGCCAGGCTGCCGCCGGCCACGTCGCCGATCCAGGTCAGGCCGAGGTAGCCGGTCCACTCCGGGGCGTTCTGCAGCACGACCTGATCCGAGATGTCCTCGAACGCCAGGGTGGTCAGGTTGTAGCGCAGGAACTCCTCGAAATCGGAGTTCAGATAGCCGACCGCGAAGTTGGCCGACAGGCTGTCGAGGATACGCAGCTGGCCTTCGAACTCGGCGCCGTAGAAGGTCGAGGACCCGACGTTGTCGACGAAGCTGGCGATGCCGGCGACAGCCGGAACCTGGGTGGTGACCTGCTGGTCCTTGTATTCGTTGTAGAAGATCGAGGCGGCGAACGTCAGGCGGTCGAGCGCGCCCTTCAGGCCCATCTCATAGGAGTTGACCGTTTCGGGATCATAGCCGTTGACGGTGTTGGGCGTGAGGATCGCGTCGCCCCGCATGTCGAAACCGCCCGACTTGAAGCCCTGTGAGTACGAGGCGTAGGTCGTCATGTCGTCCGTCAGATCGAAGGACAGGGCGATGCGCGGTGTAAACTGGCTGAAGTCCTTGGAGCGGGTGTAGCTGGTCCGGAGCAGGGTCGGCGCGCGCGGCGTGCCGCCGAGCAACGGGCTGCGGGTGGCCGTGGCGTAGTTGGCGCGGAACACGGTTCCCTCCTTGTCGTCCAGCGTATAGCGGAGGCCAAGGCCAAGGTGCAGGCGGTCGGTCAGGTCGAGGTTGACGTCGGCGAAGCCCGCCCAGCTCTCGGTGTTCACCTGGCCGTTGGTGCCGATAACGAAGCCCGCATTGCCCAGGACGGTGTCGAAAGCGCCCTCCGCATGGCCATCCAGATAGAAGAAGCCGGCCACGCCCTGGATCCGGTCGTAGTCGAACAGGAACTGGAACTCCTGCGTCAGCTGATCGTCGGCATAGAAGCCCGGGATGTCCAGCGTCGCCGCCGGGGTGTTGTCGAAGTCGATCACCGTCGTGGTTTCGCCTTCGCGCCAGGCCGTGATCGACTTGAAGGTCCAGTGGTCGTTCAGGTCGATCTGGACGGTGGCGGAAGCGCCCTGGCTCATCACCGAGTTGTCGTCGCCGAGGCCGGCGTTGGTGTCATAGACGCTGGGCAGAACCGCGCCGGCCGGGGTGGCGCCGGCGACCAGACGGTGGCCGTGGCGGGGGTTGGAGTCGTCCTGGACCCGGTCATAGGCCAGGCGGATCGACATCTCCTCGCGGGGTTCCCATTCGGCGCTCAGGCGGCCGGCCAGAACGTCCTTGTTATAGTGCTCGGCGCCGGTGTTGATGTTCTCGCCGTAGCCGTCGCGCTGATAGCTGGCGATGGCGGCGCCGACGCGGAAAGTGTCGGCCAGCGGCAGGCTGCCCGAGGCCATCAGGTCGACCTGGTTATAGCTGCCGTAGGCGCCGCGCAGCGTCAGTTCGGGGTCATGCGACAGGCGGTTGGTGACGTATTTGATCGCGCCGCCGACCGTGTTGCGCCCGTAGAGTGAGCCTTGCGGACCGCGCAGCACCTCTATGCGCTGGACGTCGTAGATGTCCAGCACGGCGCCCTGCGGGCGGGCGACGTAGACGTCGTCGACGTAGAGGCCCACGCCGGGCTCGAAGCCCCACAGGGGATCCTGCTGGCCGACGCCGCGGATGAAGGAGATCAGGGTGGAGTTGGAGCCGCGGGCGACCTGTACGGTCGCGTTCGGCGTCTGCTGCTGCAGGGCGGTGATGTCGGAAGCGCCGGTCTGCTCCAGCCGCTCCTCGCCGAGGGCCGAAACCGAAATCGGCACGTCCTTCAGCAGTTCGTCGCGGCGGCGGGCGGTGACGACCACGTCGTCCAGCGCGGACGCCTGGTCCTGCGGTCCGACATTCTGGGCCACGGCGAAGGTCGAGAGCGCGCTCCAGGCGGCCCCCGCAAGCAAGGCGGTCTTTACGTAGCGATTCATGTGTAGCCCCAATCCAATGATTTCCAGCCCGAGACGCTTTTATTCAGCGTTCAATGATTTTCGCGGAACGTAATCGTTTTCGGCCGCCTGTCAAACAGCGCAGCTTCCCCGAAGTCAGCAGCGTCCCGACCTGTGGCGCCGTTGCACAGCCGGGGGAATGCAGCCTAGCTTGGCTCATGACCAAGCTCGATGCGCCGGCCGCCAGACGCGGACGTCCCCCGAAAGCCAAGGCGGCCGGTTCGGCCGACACTCGCGACCTGATCCTGGACGCGGCGGAGGACCTGTTCTCGAAGCACGGCTTCTATGGGGTCACGATCCGGGAGGTAGCGCGCGAGGCCGGGGTCGATACGGCGCTGGTGCACTATTATTTCGGGGCCAAGCGGGGGCTGTTCGACGCCGTCTTCCTGCGCCGGGCCGAGGTCTGGAACAACGAGCGGGTCGATGCGGTCAACCGCTATGCCCGCGAGGCCGGGCCGGGCGGGATGACGCTGGAGGGGCTGCTGGAGGCCTTCCTGCGCCCGCCGTTCCAGTGGTCGCTGAAGGGCGGCCCCGGGTGGAAGCACTATTCCGCCCTGGTGGCCCAGACCAACGCCAACCCGACCTTCGGCGGCGAGACCATGGCCCGCTATTTCGATCCGGCGATCCGGCGGCTGATCGAGCTGATCAAACAGATCATGCCCGAGGCGCGGGAGGTCGATCTGTACTGGGCCTATCACAACCTGTCCGGGGCCCTCACCCTGACCCTGGGCGAGACGGGGAGGCTGGACCGGCTGTCGGGCGGCCTGTGCCGCTCGGGCGATCTGGAGAGCGCCTGCGACTATATGGTGCGGTTCGCGGCGGCGGGGTTCCGGGCGGTGTGCCTGCCTAGCGAAGACTGATCTCCTGGCGGGCGCCGGCGGCGGGCAGGTCGAAGGCGGCGGCGTCGAAGGCCGGCGGACCGAAGCGGCCGCGGGCGTTGCGGGAAAAGCCGTAGGCCTCCTTCGGCAGGCCGATCGGCCAGGTGCTGAGGCGGCCGTTTCCGTCGGTGTCATGGAAGGCGGCGACGGCGTAACGGCCGGGCGTCAGGCCGGCGAGCGTGGTCGTCGTCACCCGGCCGGTGCGGGGGATCAGGGCGGTGCGCACGGCGCCCTCGCCGCGGCGCATTGCGTCGGCGTCGCGGTAGACCGCGATGGCGATCCGCCCCCCGGACGCGCGGGTCGACAGGGCCAGCGTCAGCTCGGCCGCCGCGGCCGGGGCGGCGGCCAGCACAAGGGCGGCGGCGAACAGCGATGCGCGCTTCATTCCGGGTCCGTTTCGTGGTCTCAAGGGCGGATCCACAGACCACGCCTGGAGGAGGCCGTCCAGCATGAGCGCGAGCGAGACCGGGCCGGATGTCGTGCGCATCGCCATCGACAGGCGGCTGTTGCGCGGGATCGCCGTGGCCCTGGCCGGCGGCGTGCTGCTGGCCCTGACCGGGGCCTTCGGCATGCACGACGTGTCGCTGGGGTTCCGGCTGACATACTGGCTGCCGGTGATGCTGATGGGGGCCCTGTGGGGGCATCTGTGCTCGCGGCTGGTCGAGCGGCGCGTGGACATCGACGCGCGGCCATGGCTGGCGGTGGCGGCCCTGACGGTGGTCATCTCCGGGCCGCTGGCGGTGATGGTCTGGGCCGTCACGGGCTGGTTCTTCGACGACGACCGGTCGGTGACGCTGGCGCGGCTGCCGGACTTCCTCGGGCCGGTGCTGGTGGTGACCGGGACGCTGAGCGCCCTGAACGTCTTTCTGGGGCGGACGCCGGTCCAGACGCATGCGGCGGCGGCGGGGGCGAAGCCGGCGCGGTTCCTCGACCGGGTGCCGTTCAGGCTGAGGGGCGCGGTCATCCGGGCGGTCCAGTCCGAGGACCATTATCTGCGCCTCCATACCGACCGCGGTTCGGACCTGATCCTGATGCGGCTGTCCGACGCCCTGGCCGAGCTGGAGGGGCTGGAGGGCGCCCAGACGCACCGCAGCTGGTGGGTGGCGAAGGACGCGGTGCGCGGGGTGAGCCGGCGCGACGGCCGGGCCACCCTGACGCTCGAGGGCGGGCTCGAGGCGCCGGTGAGCCGCCGCTACGCCAGGGCCCTGCGCGAGGCCGGCTGGTACTGAGCTCCTTCCCTGGCCTGCCGCGCCTCGCGCTGCCTGAGGCCATTTCCTACCCCGCCCAGACGCCATGGAAGCCGGCCGGCAGGGCGACGTCGGCGCGCCAGGTGGCGACCGGGCCGTCGGCGACGCAGGCGGCGTCGAAGGCGTGCAGCTCGGTGACCCCCTCGCGCAGATTGATCGACGGGGCGATCAGCCAGGCGTCGGTTTCGTCCGGGCCGCGGGGGACGAAGACGGCCTCCTCGACGATCTGGGTGACCCCGAAGTTGAAGTAGTCGGATACGCCGCTGTCCCAGTTCCAGGTCGCCAGACCGGTGGGCAGGGGGCGGTCGGGGCGCTCGCCGGCGACGTGGACGGTCAGGCGGCGGGGCAGGCCGGCGCGGCGCGGGTCGTTCTTCGGGAACTCGGCGGTGACGCCCGAGGAAGCCAGTTCGGCGCGGCCGTCGGCGTGGAGGGTGACCAGCTTGAGCACCGCATGCTCGCCGGGGACCGAGCCGCGCTGCTCGACCAGGACGCGGGCGCCGTCGATGGCGAAGGCGACGTCCTTGCCGGCGGCGACGTCGAAGCGGATCGTGCCGGACCTATCCTCCCAGGCGTCGCCGAGATGGAAATAGCTGAAGGCGGGCAGGTCGAAGAGGCGGCGGCGCGACAGGTCGGCCTTGTCGACGACGAGGATCTGGGTGCCCAGCTCGGGCTTCCAGGCGAACTGGCTGGCGTAGGGCATGCCGCGGTGGTCGAAGACCCAGGGCTGGAGCACCAGGATCAGGTGGCGGGCCGTGGCGGTGAAGTCATGCATGAAGCTGGCGCGCGGCAGGTCGATCAGCTGGGCCGTGTTAAGGCTGCGGTCGGCGTTGAGGCGCCAGACGATGGCCTTGTCGCCGTTCAGGCCGATGTTCCAGATCGTGCCGTCGGGGTCGTAGCGCGGGTGGGCCTGGAAGGGCATGCCCTTGAGGTCGTCGCGCAGGCTGACGAAGCGCCGGGTCGACAGGTCAGCGGCGGACATGGCCAGGGGCGAGCCGCCTTCCCATAGGGCCCAGACCTCGTCGCCGGCCAGCATGACGGCGGTGTTGGCGGCGTTGACGTCGTCGTTGGAGCCGACCCGGGCGCGGGCGTCGCCGGCGGTGCCGAAGCCGGGCGAGACCACGGCCCCGATCTCGCTCTCCCAGCGCCGCTTGGGGGTGTCGGCGAAGCGGGCGTCGAGGGTCACCTGGCCGTCGTTGATGCGGAAGGCCCGCATCAGGCCGTCGCCGTCGAACCAGTGGGTGGCCGAGCCGCCGGGGCGGCGGAACTTGCCCGGGCCGTTGCGGAACAGCGTCCCCGTCAGGCCCGCCGGGGCGCGGCCGTGGACGAGGCGCAGGACCCGCGGCGCGACGTCGGCCTCGAGGTCGGCGGTGGCCAGGGCCCAGTCGGCCGAGGCCTGCATGGCGGCCATGGCGCGGACCGTTTCCGGCGTCACCACGGCGGCGGAGAGGGCGGCGGCGCCCATGAGGAAGTTCCGGCGGGAGGCTTGCATCAGGGGGCCCCTAGCGGATGCTGATCGTCTGGGCGGTTTGGCCCGAGACGGGGAAGCGGGCGGCGGCCCAGCGGGCGGGGCCCATATTGCCCACGGCGTTGTTGGAGAAGGCGTAGGGCTCGATCGGGATGCCGAAGGGGTTGGCGTTCATCCGGCCGTCGCCGTTGACGTCGTGGAACGCCTTCACGGCGTAGTCGCCGGCGGGCAGGTGGTCGAAGCGGGCGACGACGGGGCCGTCGGCGGGGACGGCCAGGCGGGCGACGGCGGGGCCGCCGTTGTACGCGGCCTCGGAGTCATAGAGGGCGACCATGACCGAGCCGGTGCGGGCCCCGGTCTCGAAGGTGACGACGACGCTGGAGTCGGCGGGGGCGGCCTGGGTGGTCAGGAGCAGCAGGGCGGCGGCGAGGAAGAGCATGGGGCGGTCCTTGAACGGGGCCCGACGACCGGGCCGTTTCGATGGACCGACCCTGGGGCGGGGCCGGGGCCCCCGTCCTCAGGATTGCGGGATTTGCAGGCGGCCGTTCGCGAACGGCGGCGGGCGTGCGTTCACGAAGCGCGGGCGGACAGGCCTCCGGGGGCAGGCGGCGCGGGGCAGGCGGCGCGGAGTTCGGCGAGGGTGGAGCCGACGTGGCCTAGCCGCAGGCGCAGACGGCCTCCCGGACGCAGGTCGAGGCGCGGCCGGACCCCGGGGCGGCGTAGCGGGTCACGCCGGTGGCGCACCGGGCCGGTTGTCCGGCGGGGCAGACGGCGGTGCAGCCGCCGCAGACGCCGGTCGGGGCGGCGCTGCAGCCGGCGGCCTGGGCCGCGCCGGCGCCGGCCTCGACCCGGGTGATGACGGCGTCGACCTGCGAGGGGTGATCGCCCGCCGGCTGGCCGAAGGTGCCGAGGAAGCCGGCGCCGGGAATGCCGCCGGCCGGCACACAGCCCGCGAGCGCCAGGGCGAGCGTTGCGATAGCCAGGACGCGTTTGAACATGGGATCCTCCCCGGGATGGTCCTCAATGGGTAGGCGATCAGCGGTATTTGAGCAAGGCGGGACAGGGTCGGTCATGAGGCCGGATTTGCGGATTGGAGGTCGTCGTCCTTCCCCCATTTCGGGGGAAGGTGGGCCGCGCAGCGGCTCGGATGGGGGCTCTGTCCGGTTCTGTCCGGTTCGCCGTCAGCGAGCAGCGTTCGCCGCCGACAGCCCCCATCCGTCAGGCTTCGCCTGCCACCTTCCCCCGAAATGGGGGAAGGGCCATATGCGGCGGACACGGAGACCGCCCCATGCCCAAGACCCTCCACATCGACTTCGTCTCCGACATCGTCTGCCCCTGGTGCGTGGTGGGGCTGGGCGGGCTGGAGACGGCGCTGGCGACGCTGAAGGCCGAGGGGATCGAGGCGGAGGTGCATTTCCAGCCGTTCGAGCTGAACCCGCAGATGCCGCCCGAGGGCGAGAACATCGTCGACCACATCGGCCGCAAATACGGCTCGACCCCCGAACAGTCGGCGGCCAACCGGGCCATGATCACCCAGCGGGCGGCGGAAGCCTGGCCGGGGTTCGAGATGCGGATGGGGCCGGCTGGGCGCATCTGGAACACCTTCGACGCCCACCGGCTGCTGCACTGGGCGGGGACGGTGGGGATGGCGGAACAGAGGGCGCTGAAGGCGGCGCTGTTCACGGCCCATTTCACCGAGGGCCGGACGATGACGGACGCGGTGGTGCTCGCCGAAGCGGCGGCGGCGGCGGGGCTGGACCGGGACAAGGCGGTCGAGGTGCTGGCCGACGACCTCTATGCGGCCGAGGTGCGGGCGGCGGAGGCGCTGTGGGTCTCGCGCGGGATCACCGGCGTGCCCGCCGTGGTGGTGGAGGGGAAGTGGCTGATCTCGGGCGGGCAGCCGGCGGGGGTGTTCGAGGAGGCCCTCAGACAGATGGCCGCCGGGGGCTGAGTCGGCGCTCACGCGCCGGGTCCGGAAACATCGTTCACACCGTTCACATCGTTCACATCGTGCGCCTCGCGCGGGGGGCCGCTCTCCTCGAAGGCGCAGCGCAGGACCTCGTCGGCGTGGATCCGCCGCGCCAGCTCCCGGGCGTCGGACTCGATCACGGCGCGTACCCGGCGCCAGCGCAGGGCCTCGACGGCGTCGCCGCGCAGGACGGCCCGCATCATCCGCCGGTCGGCGATCCATTCGAGTTCGTGCAGTTCGACCTTGTCGAGGTCGCCGGCGACCCGGTCCTCCAGCAGCACGCCCTCGTCCCACGGGTCCAGCCGGACCGGCGGCGTCCACGGCTGGTCGGCCCGCCGCCAGCCCTCGCCGGCCGCCCGCTTGCGCAACGCGGTCAGCCCGACTCCGTGACGCCGGCAGCATTCGGGGGCGGAAATCCCGGCCAGATAGTCCTGGCGCACCTGGGCCCAGACCTCATCGGGCGCGCTGCGATGGCCGTTGGTGGATGTGGCGGGGGCGCCGTCGGGCATGGGGTCCTCCCTTGTGATCAGGAGGGAGGATAGACCCGGGGTACGTCAGATTTGGACGGGGGCGGGCCAGCGCCTGCCTTGTCATCCCGGCCCAGCCGCGCAGCGGCGCAGAGCCGGGACGACGGGGGTTTCCCCGTCCGCCCTCCCGGACAGCCCGTCAGGGCTGAGCCGGGAGCCATGCGGCGCGGCCCTGACCTGTCGCCCGGACAGGCGCGGTGCGCCTTCCGGGCGGGCGGGGGGTGGATGCTGTGCCGTCCCGGATAGCCGCTGCGCGGCTTCCGGGATGACAAGGGACCGGTGAGGTGCGGGCGGCGGAGGCGCTGTGGGTCTCGCGCGGGATCAACGGGGTGCCCGCCGTGGTGGTGGAGGGGAAGGGACTGATCTCGGGCGGGCAGCCGGCGGGGGTGTTCGAGGAGGCGTTGAGGGGGATGGCGGGGGAGTGGTGATTCCGCCCCATACGGCGAAGCCTGTTTATGTTTATTGGATTGACAAGACGATCTCGTTCATGCATAATGTGAGCATGACGGAGAATTCCCATGTCTGATCGCTCTCTTTCCGCCCTGCTGAGTTTCTTGGAATACCTCGGCTCTAAAGGCCTGATGCCCCGGAACACGGTCGGGGGGCGCCGCGCTGCGGTGTCGAAGATGCTTGGTGTCCTTGATCCGGAAGAGACCGGGGACGTGACCGCCCTGAACCTCGACCAGGTCATGACGCGGTTCGTGAACCTTGAGGGCAAGAACTACACGCCGGATAGCCTGACCGTTTATCGGAGCCGGGTGAATGCCTCGATTAATGACTTTGTGGCCTATCTGGACAATCCGGCCGCCTTCAAGCCTGGTGGTTCCAGCAAGAAGCCGAAATCAGAGGGAGGCAAGAAGCCTTCTCCGCCGAAGGCGCATGTTCAGACCAAGGTTCAGGACCCGGTGCCGCGTTTCGACACGACCCACGTCTCTCCGACGAACGTATTCCCGATCCCCATCCGTCCCGATGTGGTTGTCCGCATCCACGGCATGCCGTTCGACCTTACGACCGCCGAGGCCGAGAAGATCGCCGCCATCGTGAGGGCCATGGCCATGCCGTAGAATTAGAAAAGCCCGGGCGGACACCCGGGCTGATCCATTTCCTTATCGGGCACAACGGGGCTCGCCGGTAAGGAAGCCTTGGATGCACCAAAGAAGGTCTGTCGCAAGTTCTTCTTATGCCACGACGGCGGTAAATTCAAGGTTCACAGCGCCCCGGGAGGGCACAGGATGGCGCGCAAGCTCCCTCCGGCGCCCCCCGGTTACCGGTACATCTTCCGCGCTTCGCGGAAGTGCCGGTCGACTGGGGACGTGCTCTACGCCAAGGACTTCGGTCTTAGGGCGTGGCCGATTCTTATTCCCCGATAGGGAATAAGGAGCGGGTGGGCGGCACCTAGTTGGTGCCGCCCACCGTCTGGCTCATAGGCGAAGGCTATGATGTGGTCGAGGTTGAGGCGTACTTACCCGACTAGAAGCTGGAGCCGGCTAAGAAATCTTGTGTAGTCGCGAAGGCGCTCCAAATCAGACGGTGGCACCCCGTCAGGGTCGAAATGCATAACGTCGTTTCTTATCCGGCGGACGTCATCAAGGCCCTTGCAGAATATCGTTCTGTCGATTGCAATTCCAAATTTCGCCCACCGCTCTGGGTTCTCTAAGAGGCGAATATATTCTCCGAAGGTTAGATCCGCGACACCGATCACTTGTCGCTCTGCGTCCTCTTCATCGACACATCCGCGGAGCTCTTCAACGTCAAAACGGCGATCGATCATTATACGTAGGAGATTCTCGATCTCACTAAGCAGTAGAAATGGTTCCGATAGTTGCCGAAACTGAACGCTTAAATCACTAGCTGTGATGATGCCAGAAATACGGTTCTCTTCAGAGCGGACAAGCACGCAGTCTCGAGCAACTATAGTCTGTATAACATCAAACATGGAATCAGAGTGCCGAACCTCGTAGGCCTTCTCCATGTAGTCGCGAGCAAACGGCGCTTTGGTAGATAAAGCAATTTTGGCACCTATCGAGCCCCACGAAATTATACCCTTAACTTCGCGTTCGCTAGTCATAACCGGGATTTGGGAGAAATCACGTTCGAGCATAACGGTCACGACTTGCTCAATAGTCGAGTCTGGCTTGACGCTTATAACCCCTTGGTTAGCCGCAGCGAGCTTGCTGACGCGATAGGTCGGGTCTTGGCGGACCAGTTCGTTCTCTGCTGAAACCGCCCCCGAAGGCTCGGCTGGCGGAAGCTCGGTGGCGGCGGCATCGATGGGCTTCTTCTTATTGTAATCGTGTAGTTCGAAGGAGATGAGCGCATCTATATAGGCTGACTCAAAATCCGGGACCGTAACCAATCCCGCATCTTTCAACGCCTTCCGAATCTTCCAAACGACGACATATCCTCGACGCTGAGCACCGAACCACCAGAGAAATTGGCGGGTGGAAACGACCGGAGCCTCACCCTTGCCTTTAAGGGTTTTCGCGATCTGGTTTAGCTTATCGCCGTTCATTACCGCTCCTCGGTCCGCAACCTTCAAAGCCCAACGTCCAAGGGGCGGCGGTCTGCTTCATCTCAACCGAATAACTGAAGGTTGGGAAGACATTTGGCTGCGGCCAGAAATGAGGACCACGTTGCCGGCACCCTTTTGGATCACAAAACCACAGAGTAAGGCGGGCCTCACACCTTCACCTCCACCACCCCGCCGCCGGCCCTGAATTTCGCGCTCATCTCCGCCATCCCGGCCTCCGCCTCGGCCAGCGAGCCGCCCGCGTCGTTCTGCGCCGCCGCATCCCGCCGGATGTCCTGGCTGATCTTCATCGAGCAGAATTTCGGGCCGCACATGCTGCAGAAATGGGCGGTCTTGTGGGCCTCTTTCGGGAGGGTGGCGTCGTGGTATTTGCGGGCCGTCTCGGGGTCGAGGCCGAGGTTGAACTGGTCTTCCCAGCGGAACTCGAACCGGGCGCGGCTGAGGGCGTCGTCGTGCAGCCTCGCGGCCGGGTGGCCCTTGGCCAGGTCGGCGGCGTGGGCGGCGATCTTGTAGGTGATGACGCCGTCCTTGACGTCCTGACGGTCGGGCAGGCCGAGGTGCTCCTTGGGCCTGGCGCTGGTGATGTGGTCGTAGCCGGGGGCGATGTCGGTGGTCAGGGGCCCGAGCGTGTAGAAGGGCGCCTCGTGGCAGTGCTTCAGCTGCTCATCCATATTGGCCTTGATCTTGTGCATCGGCACATGGCCGGGGCCCTCGATCATGACCTGGCAGCCCCTGGCCCAGGCGATCTTGGTCAGTTCGCCGAGGGTGCGCAGCTCGGCGAACTGGGCCTCGTCATTGGCGTCGGCGATGGAGCCGGGGCGCAGGCCGTCGCCGAGGCTGAACGAGACGTCATAGGCCCGCATGATGTCGCAGATGTCCTCGAAATGCTCGTAGAGGAAGCTCTCGCGGTGATGCGACAGGCACCATTTCGCCATGATGGAGCCGCCGCGTGAGACGATGCCGGTGACGCGTYTGGCSGTCAKSGGCACGAAGGGCAGGCGGACGCCGGCGTGGATGGTGAAATAGTCGACGCCCTGTTCGGCCTGTTCGATCAGGGTGTCGCGATAGACCTCCCAGGTCAGGGAAATAGTCGACGCCCTGTTCGGCCTGTTCGATCAGGGTGTCGCGATAGACCTCCCAGGTCAG